>JBJTBM010000112.1:0-19506 GCA_046091365.1 Acidimicrobiia bacterium
ACACTGGCGATCTCGCGGGCCAGGAACTCGGTGTCGGCCTGCGTACGCTCGGCCACGCGTCGGTCGACCTCGGCCTGTGCGCGGTCGCGGGCCTCCTGACGGTTCTGCGCCAGCAGGATCAGCGGCGCGGCGTACGACGCCTGCAACGACAACACCAAGGTGAGGAGCACGAGACCACGACCCCACGGGTCGAAGCGCCACGAATCCGGGATGACCACGTTGTACGTGATCCAGACGATGATGATGAACGACTGCCACACGAGGAAGCGCGCGGTGCCCAAGGTGCGGGCGATCGACTCGGCGAACTGACCGAAGGCATCGTTGTCGTAGTGAGGGCCGAGACGCCGACGTTGGCGGGGCACGGCGAGGTTGTCTCGTCTGTTCATGGCTCCTCCCTTCGGTTGGATGGCGTGGATCTACGGTGGTGGGTTCATCTTGTTCGGTGAGCGTCAGCGCACCGGGGTTTCCTGGCGTCGGCGTTGTCGCCAACCGGCGGGCAATGTGCGATCGAGCACGTCGTCGACGGTGATGGCCCCGAGCAGACGATCGGCCTCGTCGCACACGCCCACGGCGAGCATGTTGTAGGAGGCCAATCGCTCGGCGACCTCGCGGTCGCTGATGTCGGGTCGTACGGTTGGTTCGATCTCGAGGCAGCGCCCGAGCTCCATGCTGGGTGGCTCGCGCAGGAGCCTCTGAAAGTGAACCACACCGAGGTACTTGCCGGTGGGTGCTTTGTACGGGGGACGACAGACGAACACCTGAGCGGCGATGGACACCCCGCGCTCGGGGTCGCGGATCTGCGCCAACGCCTCGGCGACGGTCGAGTTGGTGCCGAGAACGATGATCTCCGGCGTCATCATGCCGCCCGCGGTCCCCTCCTCGTAGGCGAGCAAACGGCGCATCATGGCGGCATCCTCGTCGTCCATGGCGTCGAGGATGCGACTGCGCTGTTCACCCGGCATCTCGGCGAGCAGGTCGGCGAGGTCGTCGACCTCCATCTCGTCGAGGACGTCGATCAGGCGGTCGAGGTCGAGGCCTTCGATGAGACCCATCTGTTCCGCCTCGGGCAGTTCCTCGAGCACGTCGGCCAGACGATCGTCGTCCATGGCCTCGGCCAATTGACGACGTTGGGCCATGGGGAGCGAGCGCACGACGGAGGCCACGTCGGTGGGGTGCATGTCGTGTAGTCGCGCCGCCTCGGCGGCCATCTCTGTGGTGGCAGCGAACAGGTGCGACACTTCGCGCCAGTCGACGAGGCGATGGCTCGGACGGCGACGCAGGGCGGTGCGCTTGGCCAGACGCACTTGGGCGACCTCCCAGCCACCCGAGCGCGAGTCGACCCGCTCACGGAGCGCCACGTCACTCACGAACTCGTCTCCGACGCGCCGATCGATGACGTCGCGCCCGAGCAACTTCTCGCCTTTTTTGGCCTTGAAGGGGTTGAGGTCGATGTCCCAACTGCGCAAGCGGGCACCGTCGGCGCCCAACTCGGCGACCCGGCCGGCGTTCACGAATATGCGTCGTCGCTGACTGGTGGCGGTGAATCCGACGACACGGGGCGTGCTGCCCGCGTGACCGGGCACGACGACGATGTCGTCGAGGCGTCCGATGTTCGCTCCGCCGGCGTCGAGCAACGGCAGGCGCATGATTCGAAACGCGTAGATCATCTCGCCGGCCATGCCGGCAGGCTACCGGCGAGGTCAGTGGGCGGTGGCGGAGATCGTGCGGGCCACGGTCCCGTAACGCTCGAATCGGTCGGGGTCACGAGCCGCGTTGTAGAGGACCACCCGTGCGGCCAGTCCTTCGTATCGCCGGGTGAGGTCCTTGGCCAATCCGTCCCACGTGGACTCGACCGCGAACACCGCGAGGTGGTCGTCGGTGATCTGCGCGGCCATACCAGCGAAGTCGCCCGCCTTCTGTTTCTCGCGAATGCGAGCAGTGGTGCCCTCGAAGCCGGCTTCATCCCAGACGAACGCGTAGTTCGGCGTCGATCCGTAGAAACTCAACATGGTGCGGGCGTGTTCGCGCTCGGCGTGCCGTTCCTCGTCGTTGTCACCGACGATCGTCATGACGGGCACGATGAGATCGATGGTGTCGACGTCGCGTCCGGCCGACCGTGCGCCCTCAGCCACGTTGGGCACCACGTGTCGGCGCAGATAGCCGGGCTCCCCGATGGGGTGCACGTGGACGCCGTCGGCGACTTCTCCGGCCATGCGCAACATCCACGGGTTCACGGCGGCCACATCGACCTTGGGGTCGGGAGCATCGATGCGTCCCGGACTCCACTGCGGGGTGATGAAGGTCAGGTCGTAAAACTCGCCGTGGTGCTCGAGGGGCGCTCCGCGGAACGCGGCGAAGCACGCCTTCACCGCCAGGATGTAATCGCGCATGCGCGGACCGGGTCGTGAGAACTCCACTCCGTAACGACGCTCGATGTGCGCTTTCACTTGTGTCCCCAACCCGAGTCGGAATCGTCCGGCAGTGGCCTCCTGCAGCTCCCATGCGGTCGACGCGGTCACGAAGGGCGAGCGTGGAAACGCCACCGCGACCCCGGTCGAGAGGTCGAGGCCCGGGGCAGCGATGGCGGCGGCCGCCACGTTGAGAAAGGCGGTACGGCCCGCCTCGGTGAAGAGCATTCCGGAATATCCGGCGGCCAGAGCGCGCTCGGCTGTCGACCCCGTGCGTTGCAGGGGTTGCGGGGTGATCATCACGTCGACGTGCACGATCGCAGAGTAGGGCATCGATTGGACTAGAAAAGTCATGTCGACGCGAGTGGCGTCGTCAAAGGGGGAGACGATGAGTCAGATCGCGGTGTCGGCTCTGCAGAGCGAGCACGCTCATGCCGTTCGGATGATGAATGAGTTGTCGGATGCCGACTGGGCGGCACCATCGGGTTGCGCCGGTTGGCGGGTGCAGGACGTCTTCTGCCACATGGCGAGCGTCTTCCACAGCATCGCCGACCCTGCGTCGATCGACGGTGGGTCGAGCACCGATGTCGAGGAGAACGCCGAGGTTCCGGTGCAGGCTCGCCGCACGTGGACGCGTGATCAGGTCGTCGCGGAGTACATGGAGTGGAGCGAGAAGGGCATCGGTGCCCTCACGTTCATGAACAGCCCCGAGATGGCCGACACCGTGATTCCCCTGTCGAACCTCGGCTCACATCCGATGCACCTGTTGGCGAACGCCATCGTTTTCGATCATTACTGCCACTTGCGTCACGACGTCGGACATTCCGTCGCGGCGGCGGCCGCTCTGCCCCGCGACGAATCAGCGCTCGCCGCGACGCTCGAGTGGATGTTGGCCGGCATACCGCAGATGTGCGAACCGCAACTGCGCACCGCACCTCGACAGTCGGTGAACCTGGTGTTCGAGGGCCCGGCCGGTGGTTCGTGGTTGTTGGCTCCCGGCGAGGGGTTGTGGACCGTCGCACCCGGCCGTGACGCGTCGGCTCCGAGTGCGCTGAGCAACGTTCACGATTTCATTTCGTGGGGAACCAAGCGGGCATCGTGGCGTGACAGCACCCGACTCGAAGGTGAGTCGCCTGAGGCCGTTGCGGTGCTCGACGCGATCAACGTGATCTGACGAGCGTCACGCGACCCGCCGGCGACTCAGGACGCCGGTAACTGGTCGTCGCGCACACCGCCGCCGGGTCGGAATGTGGTCGAACGATCGTCGTCCTTTTGTTGCATCTGCTGCATCATCACGCCCAACTCCTGCGCGGCACGTTGGTCGCCGAGAATCTTCTGCATCACCGCGGCACCGGCACCAGCCATCAGAGTGGCCTGGTTGTCGTTGAGGAACTTCTGCGAGTCGCGCATTCGAGTTGTGGACCCATTGATCTCGGGTATCACGTAACGAGCGACCATGTCCCACGAACGAAGGGTGTTCTCACGGTTGGCCCAGTCGTGGGCGAAACCGAGGACCACACCGAAACCCCCGGTGATCTCTTGGAGGTGTCGAATGGTCGCGACGAGGTCATCGGGGGTTCCGATGACCGCACCACCACCGCTCATCATGTCGAGCAACTCCCACTTGTCGTCGACGTGCTGGGCGCCCGGGCGACCCAGAGTCCAGACGTTGTATTCGTTGTGCCAACGTTGCAATCCGTCGACCGCTTGTCGCCGGGCCTCGTCGCGCGATTCGGCGATGTGGAAGCTCAGCAACACGCGCCAGTTTCGCCGATCGACGGTCTGGCCGTGCTTGGCGGCGGATTCCTCGGCGAACGACCACTGCGTGGGCAACGCCGCCAGGCCTGCCGTGCTGTTGGACGCGATTGACAACACACCGCATCCGTATTTACCGGCCAACTGCATGCCTGAGGGCGACAACGTCGAGGCGGTGGCCATCGGGATGTTCTCCTGCACCGGCAACAACTGCAACTGGGCATCGCGTAAGGTGAACCAGTCACTCTCGTGGCTGAACCGGTCCTCACCGCGCAACAGGCGGATGATCACGCCCATCGCCTCATCCTGACGATCGCGCTGGACGAGGGGATCGATCCCTAGGGTCCAGGCATCGCTGGGTAGTGCGCCGGGCCCGGTACCGAACATGGCCCGACCCTTGGTCATGTGATCGAGTTGCACGATGCGCTGAGCGACGTTGAAAGGGTGGTGGTACGGGAGCGAGATGACCCCGGTGCCGAGGCGGATGGTATGGGTTCGTTGCCCAGCGGCGGCCAGGAACATCTCAGGTGACGCGATCATCTCCCAGCCGCTCGAGTGGTGTTCACCGCACCAAAATTCGTCGAGCCCGAGGCGGTCGAGGTGCGCGGCGAAGTCGAGGTCGCTCTGGAATTGGAGCGTGGGGTTTTCGCCCACCGGGTGGTGCGGGGCGAGGAACGTTCCGAACTGCAGACGGGTCATGGTCACATTGTACGAGGTAGCCTCGCCATGCTGACGAGGGGACGTAGCTCAGTTGGCAGAGCACCTGCTTTGCAAGCAGGGGGTCGTGGGTTCGATTCCCATCGTCTCCACCACGGGTGACGTGGATCGGAGGTCATGTAATGAACGCATCGGAAATCATCACCATGTTCGGCTCGGTCGAAGACGACCAGAAGTACACGCGGCTCGTCTCGTTGTTCACCGACGACGCGGTGTACTACGACCCGTTCGCCGGCGCCCAGGTAGGTCGTTCGGCAATCCACGAATTCATGGCCGAGATGGAACGGGTGATTCCGGCGATGGGTGTGTACTTCTCGAACTGGGAGACCCGAGCCGATTCACACGTCGGGTGGTCGCGCTGGGAGATGGTCGTTCCGGTGAACGGAGTCGAGCATCCGATCCCCGGACAAAGTCTGTACCGACTTCGTGACGGCAAGGTGTGTTTCGTGGCCGATTACGTCGATCCCGTCGCGTACGGACGGATCCGCCCCGATCGACGCCCCAATGCCGCCGCGGCGGCCGCGGTTCCCAAGGGCACCTCCGCGGTTGGCGCCGCGTCGTCCGCGGTGCGCGCGCTGTGGGTCGAACGCGAGCGTTCGTGGTCGCCGGTGACCGGCGGGGTGGTGACGGTCGGCGATGTGGCGGTCGAGGACTCCACCGCATGGGCGCAATGGTCGTGCGTGATCGACGGCCGTCACGTGGCCGGCTGGACCCTGCACACCATCAGCAACGGCGTGGTGTCCTGCGACGACTACCTCGCCGGGTGATTCACCGCATAACGCCGAACCAGCAGTAGTGCGAGGCCGAGTCCCGCCACCACGACGGCCCACACACTCGGGGACTCGCCACCCGTGGCCGGAAGCAGCAGTGGCGCGATGGTCGATGTCGTCGTGGAGGCCTGGAGGCGCACGATCGGGCCGGCGATTCCGACCGAGGTGAACTCGTGTCCCCCCACGAGGATGCGTCCGGCCGTGTCACGCGTGACGTGCACGGCATGACCCGGTCCGTACGGGAGCACCACGACACCCGCCGTTCCGAAGGTGGGGTCCGGTGAACCATCGGGCCGGAGGCGCACGACGATCGGGGTGACTCCGCTCCCCGATGACGCGGGATCGTCATAGATGCCACTGATCACGAACCGGCCCGAGTCGTCGACGACCACCGACCAGAAAAAGGAGTCGAGGGTGCCGATCGGTGCGGGAAGAGACGTGACGCGACCGGGCGTTCCGCACGACGAATCGACGGCCCCGTTGTCATCGAGGCAGTAGAGAACCGGTTGCAAGACCGGGGTCGTGGACGCCTCGACGACCCCGACGGCGACCACACCGCCGCTGGGACGGCGGGCGAGCGAACGGGCCTCCTCGTCGTCGCTACCGGCCGGCGTGTACCAACCGGAGTCGGCGTACGTCGTATCGATGACGCCGGTGTTGGTGAGTCGGGCGATCGCCGCGTCGATGCCCCCGGCGGCCACGACCAGTTGACCCGAGAACGTGACCGTTCCCGATGGATCGACCAGAAGATCCAGGACCAGCCCTTCGTGGAGTCCGTCGGACACCCACACCCCGGGGTGGACGGAGCCGAACCCGGTGTCGGGTGTCCCGTCGGGGAGGGTACGCATCACGGTGAACCGCGAGTCACCACCGTCGGGGGCTGCGTAGTAGGTGAGACCGCCGACCACGATCGATCCGTCGGACGCCACGCCGACCGACGAGAACACGACCCCGAGACGGTCGGTGTACGCCATCACGCCGGCGACCCCGAACGTGGGGTCGAGGTGGCAGGTCGGCGAGAACTTCGCGATGAACCCCTGCTGCTGGGCACTCTGGATCGTCCCGACCACGATGGTGGAGCCGTCGGCGAGCACCGCCATGTCGGACGCCATGTACGGGTCGACCGAGGTGAGCCCCGCATAACCGGAGTTGTTGCAGGTCGTGTCGCGGGAGCCGTCGGCGTTGAACCGCATGAGAACCGCGGCGTCGTGCATTCCATGCGTTCCCGTGGAGTCGACGTTGCCGATCACGGCCACCCGGTCGGTGGCGTATGGCGCCGACCGCACCGACATGTCGTCGTCACCGAATCCGAGTGTCACCACGCCAGTGCCACCCCATGTGGTGTCGATGTCGCCGTCATTGGCGTGTGCCGTCGTGGCGCCGCCGAGTACACCGAAGAGAACGATGAAGGGGGTCAGGAATTTCCCCATGAGCGCATTATTCAGGATGTGACCGCGAATGCCACCGCTGTGGCGTGACCGACGTTCAAGGAGTCCACGTCGGGGACGATCGGAATGCGCACCTGCCGCGTCGCTGCCTGCAACGACGCGGTGCTCAGTCCGGGTCCCTCGGCCCCGAAGATCAGCGCCAATGGGCCGAACGACTCATCGTCGATGTCCATGATGTTCTCGGCCTCGGGACGGGGAGTGAGGGCCCAACTCTGGCCGCCGCGTTCGGCGCATGCGTCGATGACATCACGAATCTCGGCGCGTACCACGGGAAGGAACAGCAACTCACCCATCGAGACTCGTACCGCCCGTCGGTAGTACGGGTCGGCGCAAGCCGGGTCGAGTACCAGAGCGTCGATGCCGAAAGCCCGCGCGGTGCGGGCGATGGCCCCGAGGTTCTCGTGGTCGTTCACCCCCTCCAGAGCGGCCAAGCGGACACGCCGTCCGTTCAGCGGCTCGCGCGCGAACACGTCGTCGAGCGACAACGATCGGGGACGCTCGGCCGCGGCGATCACCCCGCGATGCAGATTGAAGCCAGCGGTCCCGGCGACCACCCCGGGTGGAGCGACGTAGACGGGGCAGTCGAGGTGCGACAGTGACGGGAGCATCGTCTCGAGTCGTCGAGGGGTGAGCAAGACCGAGCGAATCGGAAGGCCCGACACGGCCAATCGCCGAACGACGGCCACCCCTTCGGCGATCAGGAAGGCATCACCCTCCATCGCACGGCGTATGTCGGCATCGCGGAGATGCCGGTAGTCGGCGAGCTGCTCGTCGAGCGGGTCGAAAACCTCGATGATCCTCGCCGACATCTCACCAGTATGACCAGATCGGATCGTTCTATGGGTGTGAGAGACTCGACGACGGGAGGCGTGATGGAAGGCTACGACATCATCGGTGACGTGCACGGGCAGGCCGGGAAGCTCGAGCAACTGTTGCGCTCGCTCGGGTATCGACATCGAGACGGCGCATGGCGACATCCGGAACGTTCGGTCGTGTTCCTCGGCGATCTGATCGACTACGGCCGCCGCCAACTCGAGACGGTCGATGTGGTGCGCGCCATGATCGACGCCGGAAGCGCTCGTTCGATCATGGGAAACCACGAGTTCAACGCGATCGCGTGGTACCACGGATGGAGGCGACACAGTGTGTCGAACTTCCGCGACCACGAACCCTTCCTCGACGCCTTGGTCGGCAAACCCGGTCGTCACGAGGAACTGATCGATTGGATGCTCGATCTTCCCGTCTGGATCGAGGAGGACGGGGTGCGGTTCGTGCACGCGTGTTGGGACGACACCCAGCGGACGACGATCGGGCCGTCGGCGCGTTTGTCGCTCGAGGACGTGAGGCTCGGTGCGACCAAGGAGCGCGACGGCGAGCGGCCCACGGCCATGCGGTCGGCGGTCGAAACCCTCCTGAAGGGTCCCGAGGACCCCGACGACACGTTCGTCGACCACCACGGTCGGCTTCGTTGTCGGCGCATCGAATGGTGGAAGAACTACAGCGGACCCGAACTCTGCTTCTTCGGGCACTATCGCCAGCCGATGGATGCTCCGCGCCTCACCGGACCGCGGGCATTGTGTCTCGACTACAGCGATCATGGGGGAAAGAACCCGTTGTTCGCCTACCGCTTCGACACGGGTGATCGCACCCTGAGCGAGGACAAGTTGGTGCAATTCCCGCTCGCGTAGCATCGTGGAGCCATGAGAACGATCGTCGTCGTAGGCGGCTCACTCGCCGGATTGCGCGCCGCCGAGACGTTGCGGCAGGAAGAATTCGACGGTCGCCTCGTGGTGATCGGTGCCGAGGCGAGTCGTCCCTACGACCGTCCTCCGTTGTCGAAGAAGGTGCTGGCCGGCGAATGGGATGCCGAGCGCATCGCACTGCGCAAACCCGACGACCTCGAACGACTGGGGATCGATTGGCGACTGGGATCGGCGGCGACGAGTCTCGACACCGACGCGCGGGTCATCACTCTGGCCTCGGGTGAGTCGGTCGGCTTCGACGGCGTGATCATCGCCACCGGCGGATCGGTCCGGCGACTCCCCGACCAACCCCGTTGGCGCGGGGTGCACACCCTGCGCACCATCGACGAGTCGCTGGCCTTGCGGGCCGAACTGACGCCCGGGTCGCGCGTGGTCGTGATCGGCGCCGGTTTCATCGGACTCGAAGTGGCCGCCACCGCGCGCGGCCGGGGGTGCGAGGTGACGGTGCTCGAAGGACTCGACGCACCGATGGTGCGCGGATTGGGGGCCGTCATGGGTCGCAACGCGGCCCGGGTGCACACCGACAACGGGGTGTCGATGCGCTTCGGGGTTCGCGTCGCCGGTCTCGTCGAAGGTGAAGCGGGGGTGGTGGCCGGTGTGGCCCTCGAAGACGGCGAATTGGTCGGGGCCGAGGTGGTGGTGGTCGGTATCGGTGTCGCGCCCGCCACCGACTGGTTGCGCGATTCCCGATTGGAGGTGCGTGACGGGATCGTGTGCGATCGGTTCTTGAGCGCAGGGGTGCCCGCCGTGTACGCGGCCGGCGACGTCTGCCGCTGGTTCAACGATCTGTACGGACGTGAGATGCGCGTCGAACATTGGACGACCGCGTCGGAGCAAGGCGCCGCCGCCGCGCGCAATCTGTTGGCCGAACTCGAGGGCCGTGAACGCACCCCGTACGCTGAGGTGCCCTTCTTCTGGAGTGATCAATTCGACGCGCGCATCCAGTTCGTCGGTCGGGCCGAAGGTGACGAGACCACGCACATCGTCGTCGGTTCTCCGGAGAGCAAGCAATTCGTCGCCTTGTACGAGAGCCAGGGTCGGCTCGTCGCGGCTCTCGGCGTGAGTCGACCGCGTCAGTTGATGCCGTTCCGCAAATTGATCGGTGAGCACGCGACCATCGAACAGGCGATGGAGTTGGCGCGGACTTTTGTTGCAACCTGAACGATCTTCTGGGAGACTTTCCGCGGGGAGGTGAGCGATGCCCAGACTGGACGCCGAGCGGGTCGCCCTGTGGCGCAACTTCCAGGTGGCCGGAGAGGTCGTGTCGCGCGTCATCGAGGCCGAAATGGCCGACGAGTTCCATCTGTCGCTCCCCCAGTTCGACTTGCTCGCCGTGTTGGCGGCGAACGACGAGCAGTTGCGGGTGAAGGAACTCTGCGAGTTGCTCACCGCCGTGCCGAGCAGTCTTTCCCGACGCATCGACTCCCTGGTGGAGCGGGGCTTCGTCACCCGTGAGCCCGCCCCGACGGAGGACGACAATCGGGCGGTGATCGTGCGTCTCACCCGACTCGGTCGCCTGATGTGGCGGGACGCGAACATCGTCTATCGGCGCGCCATTCAGAAGGCGTTCGCCAGCGAGTTGTCGGAGTCGGACGTGGCGGCGATGGCCCGCGCGCTGACGAAGATCGCACCTTTCCGTCCCTGATTGGCGGTTCGGCGTCGGCACGCAGCAGACTTGCCCGACCCACCGAGAGGAATCCCATGAACACCGCAGTCATTGTCGACGCCGTCCGCACGCCCCTTGGAAAGCGCAACGGCAAGTTGAAGGATTGGCATCCCGTCGACCTCGTGGCCGAGGTGATGGCGGCGATGGTCGAGCGCAACGGCTTCGATCCGGGCCTCATCGACGACGTGGTGATGGGTTGCGTGATGCAGGTGGGCGAGCAGTCCACCAACATCGCACGCAACGCGGTGCTGGCCGCCGGTTGGCCCGAATCGGTGCCCGGAACCACCATCGACCGTCAGTGCGGCTCGTCGCAACAGGCCGCGCATTTCGCCGCTCAAGGCGTGATGGCCGGCGCCTACGACATCGTCGTGGCGGCCGGGGTCGAGGTGATGACGCGGGTACCCATGGGATCGGCGATGGCGGACGGGAAGTACGGCTGGCCGTTCGGACCCCGCGTGAGCGCCCGGTACAGCGGTCCGAGTGGTCTCGTGCCGCAGGGCGTCTCAGCCGAGATGATCGCCGATCAGTGGAAGATCTCCCGCGACGACATGGACCGGTTCGGCATGCAGTCCCAGAATCGGGCCGCGCGAGCAACCGCGGAAGGTCGATTCGAGCGGGAGATCCTTCCGGTGACCGACTCCGAGGGCAATCCGATGACCCGGGACGAAGGGTTGCGCGAGACGACGATGGAGACCCTCGCGAAACTCAAGCCGTCGTTTCGGAGCGAGGAGCAGGGCGGTCGCGTCACCGCGGGAAACTCCTCGCAGATCACCGACGGTGCCGCCGCCGTGCTGATCATGAGCGAGGCCAAAGCGGCGGCCCTCGGGCTCACACCGCGCGCCCGTTTCGTGAATTTCAGCTTGGCCGGTGACGACCCGCGATTCATGCTGACTGCACCGATCCCGGCGACCCGCAAGATCCTCGAGCGCTCGGGTCTGTCGATCGATGACATGGACGTGATCGAGATCAACGAGGCGTTCGCTTCGGTGGTGCTGGCGTGGGAGAAGGAACTTCGACCCGACATGGAGAAGGTCAATCCGAATGGAGGCGCCATCGCTCTTGGTCATCCGCTCGGGTGTTCGGGCGCGCGGTTGATGACGACCCTGCTTCACGAACTCGAGCGCACCAATGGTCGCTACGGATTGCAGACCATGTGCGAGGGTGGCGGAATGGCCAACGCCACGATCATCGAACGGCTCTGATGGATCTGGCCGGCGTCATCTGGTTGATCGGGGCGGCGCTGCTGTTCTTGTTCCTATGGCGCGTCGGAGTCGGTCTGCTGCGCAGCATGACGACCCCACTTCCACCTCCTCCGCCCGAAGGTGAGATGCGCAAGGTCAACGTGAAGTACCGCTGCTCGGTGTGCGGTCTCGAGATCAAGACCATGCTGGCGCCCGAGGAGGACCCGCCCCCCCCGCGTCACTGCCAGGAGGACATGGATCTGGTCGCTCCGGTGGAGTGAACCGTGGATTACACGGCTGTCATTATCCCCGAGGTTGTCCACAGGCTGGGGACAGCGTTTTCACGCTCAACACCTGCTCAGGCCGCTAGTGGTACTTGGTGGCTGTGTACAGGCCACCAAGAATGAAACCCAGTCCGGCGACGAGGTAGTAGTTGCTTCGGCCACCCGGGACGGCGCCCACGTAATAGAGCAGGATGATCAGGGCCCCCAGGATGAACAGGGCGAACATCAGGATCGGCACCCATCGCGGACTCTGTTTCACGTACGAAGGGACCGGCGGGGTGTAGCGGGTCGACGCCGCCACACCGTGCTCGTTGTGGGAGGGATTCGCGGGCGCGCCCGGCTTGGTGCCCTTGGGGGTCGTGCGTCCGCCAGTTTTCCTTTTCGGGGGTGCCACGGAACGCAGTGTAGTGGCAGGCTGACGCGGTGACCCGTGTGCTGGTGCTCGACAGTTACGACAGTTTCGTTTACAACCTCGTGCAGTACCTGGGTGAGTTGGGTGCCGAGCCCGTGGTGCGGCGCAACGACGAACTGACCGTCGCTGAGGCCCTCGACCTCGGCGTCGACGGAGTGTTGCTGTCACCCGGCCCGGGGCGTCCCGAGGACGCTGGCATCATCTGCGACACCATCGTGCCCTTCGCCGAGCGGGGGACTCCGGTGTTGGGTGTCTGCCTCGGTCATCAGGCCATCGGGCACGTTTTCGGTGGGCGAGTCGTGCGCGCCCCCCACCTCATGCACGGCAAGACCAGTTCGGTGTGTCATCGCGACGTCGGTGTGTTCGCCGGGGTCGACAACCCCGTTACCGCCACTCGGTATCACTCGCTCGTCATCGAGCGCGAGAGCATGCCCGAGTGTCTGCGGGTCACCGCCGAAACCGACGATGGCATCGTGATGGGGGTGAGGCACACGTCGTTGCCGGTCGAGGGAGTGCAATTCCACCCGGAGAGCATCCTCACCGGAAGTGGTCACGCGATGGTGCGCAACTTCCTCGACGCGTGTCGCGCCTGACTCAGGGAGAGGTGGTCGTCGAGGCCGGAGCCGTGGTGGTGGTGGTCGTGGTGGCGGGCGTGACGGCGCGACCGACCTTCAGCAGAATGCGGGCGTTCGGCGCGATCTGCACCCCGGCGCTGGGATCCTGGGCGATCACCAGCCCGTCGTTCGCACTCCCGGTTGGCACGTCGATGTACTCGACCGTCACCCGGTAGCCGAGCAAGGCGTTGCGGGCCTCGCTCTCGCGCAGACCGGTCACGACGATGAGAGCGTTCGTCGCCTCACCACTCGACACGTACAAGGTGATCGGCGACCCCTTGGTGGTTTGACTCGAGATGTTGGGACTGGTGCGGGTCACCCGTCCCGACTCCACGGTGTCGCTCGGCTCGGACACGATCGAGACGACGAAGTCGAATGGTTCGCCTTCCAAGAGGGATCGTGCCGCCTCGCTCGTTTGACCCTGCACGTTCGGAACCTGCACGACACCGCTGCCCTGACTGACGATGAGGTCGATCGTCGCTCCCCCCAACACCTCGTCGCCCTCACTCGGACTGGTGGCGATGATGGTGTTCTCGGGCACCGTCGGATCGTTCTGCATGGTGATCGTGCCGATGGTGAGACCGAGGTCGAGTAGTGCGAGGCGGGCTTGTTCGACGGTCAGGCCGGCCAATCGGGGAACCGGTACGGGTACGTTCGACGGGTTGTAGATCACTTGAACCGTGTCGCCGTCGCGTACTTGTTCGCCCGGGGCGGGAATCTGTTTCCAGACCACGTTGGCGTCGACCGTCGACGTCTCCTCGGCCACCGGCACCACGTCGAGGCCGGCGTCTTCGAGGGTCGTTACCGCCTCTTCGAGGGTGAGTCCGGTGACGTCGACGATCGGGAAGGTGGTCGCGGCCGGGCCGCCACCGGTGAGGGCGACGACGGCGACGATGGCGGCGATCAACAGCACCGCGGCCGTGGAAACGGCGGCGATGACGATGTTGCGCCGACGTCGGTGCAGGTCGTCGGTCGGCACGACGGTGGAACCGGGTGTGTAGCCCGGCGGAAGGTCGGGGTTCGCGATCACGACGGTTCGGGGCAACGGCATCGTGGACGGAGTCGTCGCGGTGGGAGAAGGCGGTGGAACCGGAACCGTGGCACCGACGGTGGGGATCAACGGCGTGGGCTCGAGCACGGTGGTCGGTGTGTCGGTACCGGTCGGCGTGGGGTCACCCTTGGCATACAGTCGGGCCAGTGCCTGAACGGGCAACCCCTCTCGGAATCGTCGCAGGTCGTCGCGCACCTCGAGTGCGTTGCGGTAACGCGACGCGGGATCCTTGGCGAGCAATCGCGCGACGATGGCCTCGAACGCGCGGGGCACGTCGGGCACGACCTGGTTGATCGGCTGGGGTTGGTCGTGCACCTGCTTGTACGCGATGGCCATCGGACTGTCACCGGAGAACGGGGTCTTCCCCGTCACCATTTCGTACAGCACGATGCCGAGCGAATACAGATCGCTGCGCGGGTCGGGTTGTCCGCCCTGGGCCTGCTCGGGGGAGAAGTAGGCGGCGGTACCCATGACCGCACCGACCTGGGTGATACCGCTGTCGGCGGAGCTACCGAGTGCGCGGGCGATTCCGAAGTCGGCGACCTTCAACGTTCCCTTGCTGCCGAGCAGGATGTTGCCGGGTTTGATGTCGCGGTGCACGACGTTGTTGCGATGCGCGAAATCGAGGGCCGCGGCGATCTCGATGCCGACCTCGGCCGCCTTGTCGGCGACGACCGTTCCGTGTTGGCTCAGGGCCTCGGCCAGGGTTCGACCCGGGACGTACTCCATCGCCATGAAATAGGTGTTGTTGCTGCGCCCCCAGTCGTACACGCCGACGATGTTGGGGTGGTTCAGGTTGGCGGCGGACTGGGCCTCGCGTCGGAATCGCTCGACGAAAGCCGGGTCGGTGGCGAACTCGGGGAAGAGGACCTTGATGGCCACCAGGCGGTCGAGGAGCAGGTCTCGGGCGAGATACACGTCGGCCATGCCCCCGCGACCGATGCGCTGCTGCAATTCGTAGCGATCGTTGAGCGTTGTGGCGCCGACGTCAGACATACGTGCGTGAAGGCTACCTAGGTGGGCTCGATCTCACGGGTCGCCCCTGCTCACGGTGCTCAGAGTGACAGAGCGACGTCGAGGACACTCTTGGCGATCGGCCCGGCGAGAGTGCCGCCGGTCCCTTCGCTGATCTCGGCGTTCGTACCCTTCAACATCACGACGATCGCATACCGCGGTGCCTCGGCGGGTGCGAAGGCGACGACCCATGCGTGGCTCCGCTCGGGTTCGCCGGTCGCGTTCAACTGCGCGGTCCCGGTCTTGGCGGCGGCCTGCACGCCGTTGGCCAACTGCAGGCAGCAAGAAGCCGTGCCGTTGCGAACCACTTCGACCATCAACTCGGAGAGCAGGTCGGACGTCTCGGGTGTCATGACTGTTCGCCACGGGGTCGCCGCCGTCCGTCGCAAGACCCGCCCGTCGTGGTCCCGGGTCGCGGCGATCACGAACGGTTTCATCATCACGCCGTCGTTGGCCACCGCCGCGGCGATCATCGCCATGTGCAAGGGGACCATGGTGGTGTTGCCCTGCCCGAAGCCGCCGATGCCGAGTAAGGGCAGGTTCTGTTCGAAGTAGTCGGCGGTTCCGAACTCGCTCGCTGCGGCGCCCGGAAGGTCGAAGGGCACCTTTTCGCCGATTCCGAAACGCTCGGCCGCGTCGACCATGCCCTGGGGCCCGAGTGCTATCGCGGTCCGCGCGAACGGTGTGTTGCACGAGCGACGGAAGACCTCGACGAGGTCGCCGCCGCAGACCTTGCCGTTGTAGTTGGTGATGGGGTCGATGGTTTGCGGGGGGAGGAACTCGGATTCGTCGGCCCACGTCGACTCGCGTGTGATGAGACCGGCGTCGAGGGCTGCGGCGGTGGTGACGATCTTGAACGTCGATCCGGGCATGTAGCGCTCTTGGTAGGCGTTGGCGAGCAACGGCTTCCCCGTTTGCGACCCGAGTGTCGCGAACTGGTCGGCGGCCTTGGTCGCGTCGTGGTCGGCGACTTCGTTTGCGTCGTACGTCGGCCACGAATACATCGCCTTCACGGCTCCGGTGGAGGGTTCGACCACCACGACGGATCCTTCGCGTCCGCCCAGAGCCGCCTTGGCCGCTTCTTGAAGACGAGAGTCGATGGTCACCTGTACCGAGCCGCTCGTGTCGCCCCCGTCGAACAACGATGCCAGCCCGGAGATCTGCTGCTGCGCGGTGCGTCCAGCGAGCGTGTCGTTCTCCACCTTCTCCACACCGGTGGCACCGAATCCGAACGTGAAGTACCCGGTGATCGCGGTGTAGGTGTCACCTTTCGGGTACTCGCGTTGCCAGTCGAAGTCGTCTTCGGACGGCACGCTGCGGGCGATGACGACATCGTCGCTGGTGACGATTTCACCGCGCGGTTCGTTGAAGTCGCGCAACGTCTGGCGGTTGTTGCGGGAATCCGCCTCGAGGGTCGATCGGTTGGCGACCTGGATGATGTTCAACTGCGCGAACAGGACGACGTACAACACGAGCAGGGCGACGGAGAGTTTGGTGATGCGGGTGTTCACTCGGTCACCCCGGCGCGGCGGGCCCGTCGGCGCGCGCGCGCACCTTCGAGGCGTTCGGTGACGCTCATCTGGTCGGGAGCCTCACCGAGGCGTTTGGCGGTGTTGTCACTGATGCGCAACAGAAGTGCGAGGAGCACGTAGTTGGCCACCAGACTCGAGCCCCCGTAACTGACGAAGGGAAGAGTGATCCCCGTCAGCGGAACGACCCGAACCACTCCGCCGATGATGATGAAGGCCTGGACGCCGATGATGGTCGTGAGCCCGACCGCCAGCAATTTGGCGAAGTCGCGTTTGGCGCGCATGGCAGTGCGAAGACCCGCACCGATGACCAGGAGGAACGCGATGAGGATCGCGGTCGCTCCGAAGAGACCCAATTCCTCTCCGATGGCGGCGAAGATGAAGTCGTTCTTGGCCTCGGGGATGCGGGTCGGATCACCGAGTCCGAGACCGGTGCCCCCGAGCCCCCCGTTTCCGAGGGCGAACATGGACTGGGCGATCTGGTAGCCCTTCCCGCTGTAACTCTTCCACGGGTCGAGCCAGATCGAGACCCGGGTCTGGACGTGGTCGAAGAGGAAGTACGCGACCGTCGCGCTGGTGGCGAACATGGTCAGGCCGATCGCCATGTAACTCGCCTTCTCGGTGGCCACCCACACCATCACGATGAACAGGGTGAAAAAGAGCAGGCTCGACCCCAGATCCTTCTGTCCCACCATCAGCACCACGCTGAAGCCCCACGCGCCGAGCAGCGGCAACAGATCGCGTGGTTCGGGCAACATGAACCGACCGACCTTCCACGTGGCTGTGTTGAGCAACTCGCGACTCTCGGCGAGATAGGCGGCGAAGAAGAGCGCTAACGCCAATTTGGCGAACTCGCCGGGCTGGAAATTGATCGGACCGACGCTCACCCAGATGCGCGCTCCGTTGGACGAGAAACCGAACCCCGGAACCATTGGAAGCAGGAGCAGGCCGGCCCCGATTGCGAAGTACGCCCACTTGAAGCGCGCCAGGTCGTTCACGCGACGCACGATCGCCAAGGTGGCGGCGAAGGCGATCACGCCGACGATGGTCCAGGTGGTCTGCAGACCGGCCAGGCGTTCGGAGAGCCGGGCGATCATCACGTACCCGATTCCGTTGAGCAACACCGCGAGGGGAAGCAACGTCGAGTCGGCACCGGGCGCGAGAAGTCGCATGACCACGTGCGCCGAAACCAGGACCCCGAGGAGCAACGCGAGGAAGGGCAGGATGCGCGGCGGGATGACCGAGTTCTTCCCGAGCGACGCCAACGTGTAGGCAGCGGCCGTGATGACACCGGCGAAGACGACGAGACCGAGTTCGGTGCGCCGACGCCGGTCGGCCATGACGCTCACGACGAGATCGCCGAGACCACCACGGTGATGGCGATCGCCGCCGAGAGTAGGAACATCGACCAACTGCCCACGGTCAACCATGCCGAGGGGGCCGACGGCGTCGAGACTGACCATGGCCCGCCCTCATTGGTCGGCAACGTACAGACGACGAATGGCTCGGCGTCGGTCGGCTCGGCCATCGTCGGTGCGTCGACGATCTCGAAGTCGACCACAACCACGGTGATGTTGTCTCGTCCACCGTTGCGGTTGGCCAGGTCGACCAAGCGGTCGGCGAGGTCTTGTATCCCGTTCGAAAGACGGATCTCGGCCTCGATCTCCTCGTCGGCAGCCTCGTCGACGAGTCCGTCGCTGCACATGATGAAGCGGTCGCCGTCCTCGACCTCGAGCGGGAAGGTGTCGACGTCGACGTGCGACTCGATGCCCATGGCACGCAGCACGATGTTGCGCTGGAAGTGAACGCGTGCTTCGGCACGGGTGATCGCGCCGCGGTCGACGAGGGACTGCACGTGCGAGTGGTCCTTGGTGACCTGGCGCAACTCGCCGTGTCGCCAGAGGTAGGTGCGCGAGTCGCCGACATTGGCCACCACGACGCGATGGGCGACGGGTTCGGTGACCACGAGACCGGTCAAGGTGGTACCCATGCCGGCCTTGCCCGGGTCTTCGATGGCCTCCATGAAGATGGCGAGGTTGGCGGTCGACACGGCGTCAGCCACCTGATCCTCGTTGGTGAGACCCCGTTCGGCCGACCGGTGCAGATCGGCGAGCGTCTTGACCGCGATCGCACTGGCCACCTCGCCGGCGCTGTGTCCGCCCATACCGTCGGCGACGAAGTAGAGGCCGTCCTCGGCCACGAAACTGTCCTCGTTTCCGTCGCGCAACTGACCGACGTGGGTGCACGAGCCGACGCTGGCGCGGATCATCGGCGTACCTCGATCGTGATGACTCCGATGTCGATGCGGTCGCCGACCACGAGACCGGTCGGTGACGTGATACCCACGCCGTTCACCCGCGTGCCGTTCGTCGAGTGGAGGTCCTCGATCGTGGCGATGCCGTCGACGAAACGAACGGTGGCGTGCCGAGCACTGGCGCCGGTGTCGTCGGCCAGACGCAACGAGCACTCGGGGGCCCGGCCGATGAGGGTCTCGCCGTGGAGCGCGATCTCGGTGCCCTTCAGTTCGGCGGGAGCGATCACGACGAGGCGCGTCACTCGATGCGGCCGGGAGACCTTGGAACGCTCAATGGTCGGCGCGACGACGGGCGCGTCGGCGACGACGGCACGCGACACCGCCGGGGTCCGCACCTCGTGCCACACGGCCCACAACACCCGGGCGAAGAACAGATACAGGGCGATGAGTAACACCAACTTGAGAAGACCGAGGAGCTGGTCGGTGAGCATCGGCCCTACCGCGATTCGTATCTGATCGAGTTGCCGCCGAAGGAGACGATGTCACCGTCGCGCAAGGCCCGCTCGGAGACGATGGTGGCTCCGTTGACCTTCGTTCCGTTGGTCGAGCCCAGATCGCGAACGATCCAACCTCCGCTGGC
>JBJTBM010000113.1:0-11180 GCA_046091365.1 Acidimicrobiia bacterium
AAAGTGCCGAAAGCCGCCGCTTTTGCTACCGAGATCGCGAGAGGGCGCGGAGAACGTCGGCGATCACATCATCGACGTGTTCCAACCCGCAACTCATCCGCACCGTGCCCGCCGTGATGCCACTCTCGGCCAGTTCCTCGGGGGTCATGCCCGCATGAGTGGTCGATGCCGGATGGGTCACCAACGTCTCGGGTCCACCCATCGACGTGGCCGCGCGACACAGGCTCACCGACCGCACGAAATCGGCGCCGGCCTCCAATCCGCCCTCCAAGTCGAACGACAGCACACCGCAGTGCATGCGGTACTGACGACGACCCAACTCGTGTTGTGGATGCGACTCGAGCCCGGGATGACGCACCCAGTTCACCGCCGGGTGCGCTTCGAGCACACGACCAACAGCCACCGCCGTCGCGCCTTGTTGACGCAAACGCGGACCGAGCGTGCGCAATCCTCGAATGGCGTTCAACGAATCGAACGGTGACGCGCAAGCGCCCTGCAACACCGCGAACCCCCACAACGCGTCGATCAGGTCACGTTCGCCGGACACCACACCGAGCGTCGCGTCGTTGTGTCCCGCCATCGCCTTGGTCGCCGAGTGCAACACCAGATTCACGCCGTGCTCCAACGGTCGCGCGCCCAATGGGGTAGCCAACGTGGCATCGACAACTGTGATCGGACCCGTGATCGCACCCAACTCGTCGAGGTCGACGAGATCCAACAACGGATTGGCGGGGGTCTCGGCGAAGACCAACATCGTCCGGCCGGGGATCACCGCCGCGGCGAATGCGCCGGGTTTGGTGCCGTCGACGAACGTGACGTCGATGCCGAATCGCGGGCAGACCCCGGCCAACAACTGCATGGTTCCGCCGTAGAGCTGCTTCTGAGCCACGATGTGATCGCCCGTGGAGCACAAGCCGAGGATCACCCCGGCAATGGCACCCATCCCCGAGGCGTAGGCCCGGGCGGCCTCGGCCCCCTCGAGTTCGGCCACGGCACTCTCGAAAGCGTTCACCGTCGGGTTTCCGTGGCGGCTGTAGAACTTCTTAGCCCGAGTCGAGTGGGCCATCTGACGGCCATGCTCCAACGACCCCATGTCGTAGGTGGTCGAGGCCCACAACACCGGCGCCAGGGACGCCTGCCCCTCGGGACGACCAGCACGAATGCTGAGGGTCTCGGGCTGGACCGGTTCGGGGGTGGAGGACTCTGCCACGACCACAGTCAACCACCGACACCGCCTCGACCCGACCCCGATTTGCCTCCTCGACCCGTACGGCGTCCGGAGAAACACCACCTCAGCGGGGTATTCCCGGCATCGGGAACAAACCCGACAGAAAAGTGCAACGTGTCGTCTTTCGAGGACTCAGGACCGGTGACAACAAGGTGCTCAAGAGATGGGCACCCATCACCGATAAAGGCGGCAATTGCCATGACACTCATCGAGACGAACGTCGCGGCGAGAGCCGATCAGTCACGTCGGGAAACCGACGACCGATCCGCTCATCCCGACCACGACACCATGCCACGCGCACTGGTGACGCTCGTCCACAACTCCGACCGTCGCTCCGTGGAAGCGGCGTTGCAGATGCAGGGATATCTGGTCCGCAGCACCAACGACCCCACCGCGGCCGACGCGCTGTTGCGGGCCTTCGAGCCCGACATCGTCATCGTGGACGCGCGCGACGCGTACCCGTCCTTCAACAACCAGCTCGCCCAAGTGCGACGCTGCCCCGAGATCTACCTCGTGGTCGTGGGGGCGAACTCCGACGACCAGCGCGCCACGGTTCTGCGCAACGGCGCCGACGACGCGGTACCTACCGAGGTGAGTGCCGACGAACTCGTGCAACGGTGCCAGGCGATGTTGCGACGTCCGCGTCCGAAGAACGGCGTGAGCGCCACTCTCGACGCCAAGGTTCTCTACTTCGGTCCGTTGATGGTCGATCTGGCCCGTCGCGAGATCAAGGTGAACCGCCATCCGATCGCGGCCACCCGACTCGAGTTCGATCTCTTCGCGCAACTCTGCTCGAAACCACTCGAGGTGTGCAGTCGCACGCAGTTGCTCGAGAGCGTGTGGGGGCCGCACTGGGTGGGTGACACCCATGTCGTCGACGTGCACCTCTCGAATCTGCGACGCAAACTCGTCGAACGTGCCCCCGACGTGCGCTTCATGCACACGGTGCGCGGTATCGGCTTCCGACTGGCCGACGACCTGCTACGTCTCGCGTCGCACGACCTGGCGTCGAGTCGTCTGCTCGACGCCCATTCGTTGCAGTCGCGCATCGCCTGAGTCGCTCGCCGACCTCAGGCGTACTCGGCCACCAGCCACCACCGACCGGCGGACACCTCGGCCAGATACGCACGAGGCCCGCTCGGGGACTCCACCACCAGTTGGAAGCGGGCCGCCCGACGGGCACGTTCGTCCCACCACCGTTCCTCGAGCGGCCAGGGCCCGGCCCATGCCGCGATCGGCTCGACGCGCTCGTCGCGACGAAGAGTGGACGGTGGTGCGCTCACGGCACCACGGCCGCTGACGGTGACGACGTGTTCGTCGGCGTCGACCACGTGCACCGCGATCGGCTCGTGGTGCACGAACGCCGGCGACGGTGCGGGCACGGCGCCCGCCCACGGTGGTGCGGAATCGGGCCGGGCCCGCATCGCCTCGTCATCACCGCCGATATCGGCCACCGGGATCATGCGGTACTGCTGACGGGGGTCACGACCGCCGCACCACGACGCCACCGTCACCCCGGTCGGACCCACGAGACCCATCACTCGGGTGATCGCGCGAGTCGCGGCTTCGTCGGCCGCCGTGCGTCCACCCCAGAATCCCTCTTGGGTGCCGGCGTCGCAACGCACCTCGAGCGGAATGAGGGAGAGTTTCGTGATCCCGGCCGAGGGAGGATCGTCGCCGTTGATCCAGCCGTCGAGCTGCCAACGCACCCGATCGACCATCGCCACGTCGTTCATGCCTTCGGCGCGATGCCAGGAACGCACCGATGTCTCGCCGTGCTCGGTCTCGGCCTCGACGCGTAGCCGCGTGCACAACTGGCCACGCTCGACGAAGTGGCGCGCCACCTCGTCGACGAGCGACTTGGCGGCGAACACCAACATGTCGAACTGCCCCATCGCGTCGTCGAACTGTCGCGTGATGGTGAGGTCGGGCGGCGGCGGTAGGGCCGATGGTGGGGTGTCGTCGGTGCCGCTCACCAAACGGTGCACGATGTCACCCACGGCACCGAAGCGATCGACCAGATGGTGCGGAGCCAACGCAGCCACGTCTCCGAAACGCCGCAACCCGAGCCGTTGCAACAAGTCGACCAGCCCCACATCGCACCCACCAACCGCGGCCAACATCGCGATCGGGTGCGGAGCGAGGAATGCCGCGGTGGCCCGTGCCCCCGGTGCCACCACCACCGACTCCCCCCGACGTATCGCCGCGCGCGCGGCCAACGTGGCGGCGATACGACCGTCAGCGATGCCCACCCCGAGCCCCCCGCCAGTGACCAGCAAACGCGCCGGATCGATGGAAGTGGCCCCGGCCAGACCGACCTGGGCCAGCTCGCCCAGACGCACCGCCAGCGCCGCGTCACCCCCCACGTAACGCGACGGACCCCGGGTGCCCATCAACAACGAGCCGGGCGACTCCACGTCGAGCAAGGGCACGAGCGTGCCCACCGAACGCACCACCGGCTCGAAGCAACGCGCGTCACGATCGGGGTCGTCGTCGACCAACACCGCGTGCGGGCAGGCGCCTTGGGCCTGTCGTCGCCGCATGCCGGGCCGCACCCCATCGGCCCACGCCGACGGCGAGCAACAGTGCACGCGTTGAGCGTGCAACAGGACGAGGGCTCCATCGGGATCGTGGGCGGGACCCCGCCCGGCCGCGCCGTTCATGACCGCGGCCACCAATGGCCACGCCGGGGTGTGCACCACCGCGCAACGAGGCGGCTGAGCGGCCATCGTGGTCACCCGGTGCGACGCAATGGTCGCACATTGTCGAGCGACGTGTCGTTGGCCGCGTCGTCACACACACTCAGCCCCCCGCGATGATCGGGCAACCACACGTCGGTGCGCGCGGGACGACCGCGACGCCGCGCGTCGAGCTCGATCATGACCCGTCGCCGTTGCAAGTGGCCGGCACCCTCACCCAACCCGTGCCACTGTCGCGCGGTCGCCTCGAGACGCACATCGGCCGACACCGACCCGGGGTCGCCCACCAACACCAGCACCCCACCACGGTTCTGCAGGCGCGTGTGCAACCTGCGCATCACCGCGGGCGACACCCCGCCGGCGACGCGGCGCGACAACACCAACACCTCGACACCATCGACCAGTGCCGACAACACCGCCGCGGTGTCGGTGGATACGCCGTGGGCGTCGGCCACGAAAACGGTGCGCGACAGAACCACTCCCAACTCGGCCGCCGCTCCCACGCCGATGGCGGGCAGGCCCACCACACCGGCCCACGAACCAGCCTGGGTGGGTGCGGCCATGAGGGCCAAAGCGCACGACATGGCCGCCGACCCCGAACACACCACCGTGTGACCCCGCACGAGGCCGGGGTCGCCCGGTCGCACGCCGAACACCGACGCCAACACCGGGTGCACGGGAAGCAGGCGCTCGTGGGCCATCACCGCGGGGATGCCGGCCCGCAGGACGGACAGATCGACGGTGCGCCGGGCGACGGGAAGGCTCATGTTCGCGACTATAGCGAACAGGTGTTCGTAGTTTTCCGGCCGCGCGGTGTCCCCTCGGGACAGGACCCGGAGCGACTCAGCCCTTGGTGTCGCCCTCGGGCTTCTTCGGGGGTGACTTCTTCTTCCGCGGGCTCGCGGGCCTTTTCTTCGCCGAACTCGGCGCGGCATCATCGGCCCGCACGTTGCGGGGCTTCTTGCTCTGGGCGTCGAGGAAAGCGATGAACCCACGCGCGCCTTCGGCGAAGTGGTCGGCACCCAGCGACCGCGCGTGCTCGGCATCGCGGATGGCCGACCCACCGACCAAAACCGGCAGGTCGTCACCGATCGCCCGGCGCAAGGTCGAGAGCAACTCGGACGCACTCTCCAACGACTCGTCGGACGTCACGCTCACCCCGACGGCCACCAAATTCGAGATGCTCGACGCGGCGTGCACGAACGAGTTCGACGGGGTGTCGGCGCCGAGGTCGGACACGTCCCATCCGTGCAGTCGCAACAAGTCGCCCAGCATCGCCAAGGCCAACGAGTGGCGTTCCCCAGCGGGTCCGCCGATCAAGATGTTTCCGCGATGGCGTCCGCGGCGAACGCACCGCGGGCTCAATTGACCCACTAGACGCGTGGCAACCGCGGTCGCACGGTGCTCGACCGAGATGTCGATCTCCCCCCGCGCCCAACTCTCGCCGATGTCGGCGAGCACCGGGCCGAGGATGTCGAGGTAGACCTCTTCCATGTCGGCCCCCGAGTCGATCGCCGACTGCAACACCCCGAAGGCGGCGTTGCCGTCGTAGTCGATGAGACACTCGCGCAACGTCGAGTGGTAGTCGGCGGTGCGACGGGCGTCGCGACTGCCGGCGGCCCGGGCGTGACGCTGGTCGCGCTTTTCGATGAAGTCGTCGAGGTCCTCGCGGCGGATCTGCCACTGGCCGTTCACCTGCGTGGCCACCAGGGCCCGACGCCTCACGTACCGATAGGCCGTCATATAATGACGGTCGAGTTCGAGAGCCGCGTCCTCGATGGTCAAGATCTCTTCGTCGACGGGGCGAACCGCATCGTCCACGGAGAAATTGTCATTGTCCACGCGCGAAGGCTAAAGCTCCTCGCGCATTCGTGCGTGACCGTGCGAGCAGAAATATGTCCTGAATTTCGTCACCTTTTTCGCTGGTTGCCCGCGAGAAAAGGACCTTCGGCCCTATCGCGCCACGGGGTCAGCCGCGGGTCGCTTCCCACTTGGCGCGCGCCGCACGACTGCGCTCGATGAGGTGAGCCGGGACTCGACTGTCGATCACCGGGCCACCGTCGGCCGCAGGCGCACCACTGGCGGCGGCCGGAGCCTCGTCGGCCACCAGATCCTCGAAGGCCGGCGGCGTCATGCCCGGTTTCCAATACTGATACAAATCGCGCACGATCTCGCCCAGGCCGGTCGCGTCGAAACCCTTGTAGAGGTCGACCGTGATCACGTTCTGGTACACGTGCACTCCGGCCACGCGTCCGGTGGCGAACAAGCGACGGGCCAACTCGGCCCCGGGGGTGTTGGCCCGCGCGAAGAGTCCCGACTGGTCGTCGGCCGCGAACCGGTCGTGACCCATACCCGTGAGGCTGCGGTTGGCCTCGAACCGGACGACTCCGGGACGGCGGCTCGGCTTCTCGACGACGACGACAGGCTGACCCATGTTCCAACCCTAGTTGACCCACCCGAAACGCCCCGTGTTCGCGGGTCGTGGACGACGCCACACCGCTTCGCCTGTCGGGGCCCGACCGGGGTCGGGTACGGTGCGTTCGTCGTCCAGGAGGTCATCGTGTCGCAGCCCACCGTCGAAGAGTTCACCGCCGAGGCTCTCGCCTTCCTCGAGGCCAACGCGCCTCGCAAGGAGGCCGAGAAGAAGTTCGTCTGGGGCGAGGGTTCCGACAAGGTCGCCATGTTCGAGGAGAAGGAACGCACGAAAGAACAAACCGACGTCGAGCGCGCCTGCGCTTGGCGGCAGAAGAAGTTCGACGCCGGATTCGGCTACATCACCGGTCCGCAGACGTACGGCGGTCGTGCCTTGCCCGGCGCATTCCAGCGCGCGTACGACAACCTCGAGTCGGGTTACGAAATCCCGAACCAGAGTTGCTTCACGATAGGACTCGGAATGGTCGCGCCGACGATCCTCGCGCACGGATCCGACTCGGCGCGTGACACGTACCTGCGCAAGATGTACCGCGGTGACATCGTCGGCTGTCAGTTGTTCAGCGAGCCCGGAGCGGGCAGCGACCTGGCCGGTCTGTCCACCAAGGCCGAGCGCGACGGCGACGAGTGGGTGATCACCGGCCAGAAGGTCTGGACCAGCGGCGCCCATTACAGCCACATCGGTGAGATCATCGCGCGCACCGACCCGGGTCTACCCAAGCACAAGGGGCTCACCGGTTTCATCGTCGACATGCACGCACCGGGAGTCGAGATCCGGCCGTTGCGTCAGATGACCGGAGGCGCGAGCTTCAACGAGGTCTTCTTCACCGAGGTGCGCGTTCGTGACGACCACCGCCTCGGCGACGTCAACAACGGCTGGAACGTCGCGCTCACCACGCTCATGAACGAGCGCGCCGCGATCGGCGCCGGTGGTGGCGGAGGCGGAGGCGGATTCTTCACTCGAGTCATCGAGATGGTGAAGTTCTACGGCCTCGACCGCGATCCCGTCGTTCGCGACGAGTTGGCCAAGATCATCATTCACAACAAAGTGTCGGGCTACAACAACCAGCGCGCGCTCGACAAGATCAAATCCGGACAGATGCCCGGACCCGAAATGAGCATGGCCAAACTCGCTGGCACCAACAACATGATCCGGCTCGGAAACTTCGTGTCGATGGTGCTCGGACCCAAACTGGTCGCCGACAGTGGCGAGTGGGGAACCTACGCCTGGAATCAGCTGATCCTGGGCACGCCGGGGGGACGCATCGCCGGCGGCTCCGACGAGGTGATGCGCAACATCGTCGGCGAGCGCGTGCTCGGTCTTCCCAAGGATCCGGGCATCGACAGCAAGAGTCCGTTCAACGAACTCAAGAAGTAGTCAGAAAAGCGTCGGCGGAGCCGAGCGATCGAGTCGCGGGGTACCGCTGTACGGCACGAAGTTGTCCATGAACGCCCACGAACGCCGATGGATGGACGAGGCGCCGTAACCCTGCAGAGCCGTGCGATGCCAGTGACACGGGTAGCCCTTGTTCGTGTCGAGGCTGTAGGCCGGGAAGTGCGGGGCGAGTTCACGCATCAGTCGATCGCGCGTGACCTTGGCCAGGATCGACGCGGCCGCGATCGACAACACCGAAGCGTCTCCCTTGACCCGCATCTCGACGCGCGGCACGAGCGGAGTGACGAAGTCCCAACTTCCGTCGACCACCGCCGCGTCGGGTCGCACTCCGAGCGCGGCCATCGCCCGCTCGGTCGCGAGGCGTTGGGCGGCCGCCATACCGAGTTCGTCGCATTCCCGCGGCGACGCGAGTCCGACCGACCATGCGTTGCACCACGCGGCCACGGTGTCGAACATTCGCTCGCGGGCCTTCTCGGTGATCGACTTCGAGTCGCGCACGCCGTCCAGATCGCGGTCGAAGGGCAGCACCGCCATACCGACGGCCAGCGGTCCGGCCCAAGCACCCTTGCCCACCTCGTCGACCCCCACGACGCACTCGAATCCCTCGTCGCGCAACGAGCACTCGAGTTCGCGGGTCGGGGCGGCCATCAGACCAGCTGCACGCCGGGGGCGCCGTCGACCACCTCACCGATCACGGTGAAGGGCGAACCGTCCCCGATCAGTTCGCCCACCGACGCGGGATCCACCGCGGCCAGCAAACCGCCCGACGTCTGCGGGTCGAACGCGATGACGTCGAACGCGGGATCGACATCGGTCGCGATCGACACGTGTGCCCCGACCGCCGTGCGGTTGCGGGCGTCTCCCCCGGTGCGCACCCCGCGTCGCACCGCCTCGAGCGCCCCCGGATACAGCGGCAGCGACGCGGAGTCGATCCGGAACGCGCCACCGGCGCGCTCGGCCATCTCCCAGCCGTGCCCCGCCAAGGCGTAACCGGTCACGTCGGTCACCGCCCGCACGCCAGCGACCCCCCGCAGCAACTCACTAGCCCGCCGATTGAGCGCGCGCATCCCGGCGACGGCCGCGGTTTTGTCCGCCTCGTCGCCGCCGGCGAGCACGACACCGGTTCCGAGCGGCTTCGACAGCAGCAACACGTCGCCGACACGGGCGCCACCTTTGGTGAAGACCCGGTCGGGGTGGACGACACCCTGCACCGCGAGCCCGAAGATGGGCTCGGGATTGCGGATGGTGTGTCCCCCGGCGATCGTGCCCCCGGCCTCGGCGACCACCTCCGCCGCGGCGTCGAAGATCGCCACGATCGCGTCGCGGGGGAAGTGCTCCGGGAAAGCGGCCACGTTGATGGCCATCACCACCCGTCCGCCCATGGCGAACACGTCACTACAGGCGTTGGCGGCGGCGACCGCCCCGAAGTCGGCAGCGTCGTCGACGAGCGGAGGGAAGAAGTCGGTGGTGCTCACGAGTGCCACATCGTCACTGACCCGGTACACGGCGGCGTCGTCGAACGGCGCGAGGCCCACGATCAGTGCCGGGTCGATCGAGCGCGGCAACTCGTCGACGAGACCCGCCAACAAATCCTTGCCCCACTTCGCGGCGCACCCGCCACAACTGGTCCATTCGGTGAGCCGCAAAGGCGCCCCCTCGTGCATGATTCCCCCGGTTGCGGCCACGGGCGAAGCCTAGGGTGTCGGCATGCTCTCGGTTGGCCCGTACCGGTTCACACTCGAGGACGCGCGCAACACCATCGACGCGGCGGCGACGATCCTGCGTCAGATGTCGGAAGGACGCGAGGCGGTGCTGGCTGACACGCGACGTGAACTCGACGACCTCCTGATCGACATCGACCCCCGTCGCCTCGACGTCGGGTCGATCGCTCCGGTACTCGGGTCGGTGTGGCGGGTGATCTTGTCGGCCACCCCCACGTTGCGCGCAGTCGGGATTCCCGACGACGCGAGCGGGGTCGTTGCCAGCATCAACACCGGTCGGGGTGGAGTGCCCAAGTCGGCGGTCGACGAGTGCGTCGTCGACTACGGCGGCGTGGTCGGCGACGTGCAGGCCTCGCGCAAACATCACGGGCGGCCGTTCCAGGCCCTCAGCCTGTGGTCCACCGAGGTCATCGAGAGCCTGACGGCCGAGGGCCACGCGTTGCACCCCGGGGCGGCCGGAGAGAACCTCACGCTCTCGGGTATCGACTGGTCACGGGTGCGCCCGGGAACACGATTGCGCATCGGAACCGTGACCTGCGACGTTTCGGCGTACGCGGTGCCCTGCAAGCAACTCGCGCACTTGTTCGTCGACCGGGACTTCGGTCGGATACACCACGATCGCGACCTTGCCGAGGGTCGGGTCACGTGCCGGGTGTACGCGACGGTGATCGAGCCGGGTCGCGTAGCGCTCGGCGACGTCGTCGAAGTCGCTTGATTCTCGCCGAAGGTGTCGTCGACGCGTGGAATGCGTCGGGTGCGTCCGTCAGCAGGGTCCCGGAGCGCCGACCCGATACACGCCATCGTCGAGATAGGCGTAGCCGAGGGTGTTCGTCGCATACTGACGACCGCTCGACAGGCAACTGGTGATCAAGCCGAGTCGGGTGTCGACACCACCCCCACAACTGAGGTCGATCGAACCGGCCACGATGAAGTCGTCCGGCACCGGCAGTCCGTCGACCAACAAATCGCAGTCCGGATGAACCAGCGCGGACTCGACCGCGGTCCTCACCTCGTCCACTTTCTCCTTGGCCGAGCGGAAGACGAGGACGGCGCCGACGATGGCGGCGATCACGACCGCCGCCACGATGGCCACGACGATCGTGACCACGAGCTTCGAACCGAGCGAGCCCCCTTCGGACTTCACTTCTCCGGGTCGATACGCCCGCGTCTCTCCGATCGGACCAGAAGATCCCGTGCTCGGTGACGGTGTCGGGTTCGGTTGGTCGCTCACGAAATCTCCTTCAAACGTCCGATCAATTCGGTCAACGGTTCCCGGAAGTCGCGCGATGGTGCGTATCCAGCGTTCCGCCACGCCGCGTTGTCGAGCACGCTGTTGGCTGGTCGCTCGGCGGGTCGGGGCGGCTGCAATTCGTCGGTCGTGATGCCGTGCACCATCGACGGGTCGAGACCCATCACGCGCACGATTTCGCGCACGAACTCGCACCAACTGACGGCCCCCTGATTGGTCGTGTGGAACACCCCGGTGCGTCGGTCGACGGCCAGGCGGTGCAACATCGGAGCCAGGTCGCTCGTGAACGTCGGGTGACCGATCTGATCGGTCACGAACGACAACGAATCGCGCTCGCGGGCCAACTTGAAGACGGTCTTGACCATGTTCCCGCCATGCAACCCACAGACCCACGAGGTTCGCGCCACCGCGGTTCGGGGATAGGCGAGCGCCGCGATCTCGCCCGCGAGTTTCGTCG
>JBJTBM010000114.1:0-52025 GCA_046091365.1 Acidimicrobiia bacterium
CGACGCTGCGCCCACGGGCCATGCTCGAACCACAGGTTCCAGGTCATGATCCGCACGGGGCGAACCTAACCGACACCTCTGGTTCAGCCGGCGTTCTGGCGTGAGTCGAAGCGGCGTTCGACGGCCGACGACACGAAACGCAGATCGCCACCAGGCGAGAAGATGCCTTGCAGATCGACGATGAGATGCGTCGCCGACGACGAGTAGACGCAGAAGAACCCGTCGGCATCGACCGGTACAACGGCCATGTTGGCCGAGGTGCGACCGGGGACGACGTTCGCATTGGACGCGGTCTCGGTGCTGGGAGTGAGCGTCGAGCACTTGTCGGCCTGCACGTAACCGGTGCCCATGCTGTCGGTCAGGGTCAGGTTCACGAGCACCGCCGACGAACCCGCCGGTGCCGACAGGCGCAGAACGCTCCCGGCCGGTCGGCGGACGGCGCAACCGTCCACGTAGCACTTGCGGGTGTCGACGAGTCGGGTCTGACTGGACACGGTGAAGCCCCACGCGCCGTTGGGCGAGAACGCCCCCTGCACGTCGATGATCTGATGTAGTTCGCCGGTGGTCGCGGTGCAAAAGCCCCGGGCGGTGCCGACGTTGCCGACCGTCACCACCGAGAGATTGGACACCGTGTCGTTCACCCCGAAGTTCAGGTTGGAACTGGTCTGGCCGCGAGCCCCCAGTGATTCGCACGAATCGGCCGTGAGAAATCCGTCGGCTCGTGCGGTGTCGGTCACCGTCACGTTGGTGAGCACCGATGTGGCGCCGGAGGGCAACTGGGGCACGGGCACCCCGTTGAGACCGGTGGTCACGGCCTTACCCCCGAGGTTGCACGCACCGGTCGCATCGCATCGGCTGCCCTTTCGGGTGTCGAGCACACGGGTCGGAACGACCGGGGTGAACTTCCCGCCGGTGGGACCGGCCTGTCGCGCGGGGACGAAGAACCCCTGCGCGTCGACGATCACATGCATCGGATGCGAGTTGTAGATACAGAAGCGGCCGAACGCGTCGAGGGGCACCACCGACAGGTTCGCCGTGGTCGCGCCCTTTCCCACGTTGCCGTTGGACCAACCGCGCTCTCCGGTCACGGGCGTGTCGCAACGCTCGGCCGTGACATACGCGTCGGTCGAGGCACCGGTGAGGGTGATGTTCACGAGCGCGGCAGTCGCCCCGGCGGGTGCCGCGAGCACGACCGGGGTGCGCCAACCCGCTTGCGGACGATCGGCCCAGGCGCAAGCCCGCACGGTGGTCGTGCCATCGACCTGATTGCTGCAGTAACGCGTGACGGCCATGCCGTTGAACCGCGCGATGGCCACCGCGTCGTCGGCGGTTCCCCGGAACTCGAAGTGCATCGGATCGCGAAGGATGCTCGAACGCTGTGACGCGGGGGTCGGGCAACCGCCGTTCCATCCGTATCCACCCCACAGCAAACCCCATTTCTGGGCGGTGTCCACGACCCATTCGGGGATGTCGGTCTTCATCGGGGTCGAGCAGGCCGTCGACGCACCGGCTACCGGCGCATACCGGATCTCCGGGTTCGCCGACACGTTGATGTCGATCGCCAAACCCCAGGCGTGATTCGAGAGCGAGTCGACGCCGAGACCGACGCAGTCCTTGCGGGTGTTCGATGTGCAGCGGAAGTTGTAGCCGATCACGTCGCGCACACCGAACCCGTTCGCCTGGATCTCGGCCAGAAATCCCTCGAAAAGCGCGAGGGCCCCCGGAGGGGCCTGGATCTTCCCGGACTTGATGGCACCGACCTTGCCGGCGTTCTTCCAGAGAGCCTGCTCCCAAGTTCGCAGCGCCTCCGAGCCGGTATACGACCAGCCCAGCCACTTCCAGCCGGGATTCGCCGAACCATCGGCTTTGAAGGGCATCGGAGGTGCTCCCCATCCACGTACCACAGGGTCGGTGTACTGCGAGATGACGCACGAGACGACGTCGCCGCTGGCGATCTGCGCCGTGGTGCAGCGGTTCGGCATGACCGGCGACGCCCACGGTGTGCTGTTCGAGGTGTCGATGGCGGCGGGACGACCGGCGGCCTTGGCGGAGTCGGGCGCGGTCAACATCGCGAACATCACGATGGCGTAAACGACGAGCCCGGTCAGCACCACGAACGGGGCGAAGCGACTGGCTCGACGCGGGGGGTGGAAGTGGGGGTCCACGATCGACTGGCTCATCACGGGCCGAGGTATCGGGCCGGACCCGCCGTTCCTTGAGGAATTCATGCCGACGGATCCCGAGGGATGGATCGATTCCGCTCTGAGCAGGAGCGACGCACACTTGGCCACCCGACGTTCGTTCCATCTCTCGAGTCGCACGATGCGACCAGAAGGAGACACCATGAAACCCCAACTCAGCCTCGACCACTCGGTGATCGTCGTACGTCAGGACGAGACCATCAACGCCCTGCTCGAACTCACCGCTCCCCCGGCGCCGGCCATGGAACGGGCACCACTCGACATCGCCCTCGTGCTCGACCGCTCGGGGTCGATGGAGGGTCAGCCTCTCGACTCGGTGCGCCGCGCGGTGCTCGAACTGCTGCGCTTGGCCGGCCCGACCGACCGCATCGCCGTCGTCACTTTCGACACCGCCGTCGACGTCGTGCTGCCGCTCGAGCATCACGACGCCTCGGCGGTGGCGGCCCGGGTGCGGGCGATCCACAGCGGAGGGTCCACCAACCTCTCGGCCGGATGGCTGAAAGGTGTCGAGATCCTGACCTCCAACAAGCGACCCGAGGCCGTGTCGCGGGTGGTCGTGCTCACCGATGGCCACGCCAACGCCGGTGTGACCGAACATGATGCGCTCTGCACGATGGTGCGGGGCGCGACCGACCACGGCGTCACCACGTCGTTGATCGGGTTCGCCGACGGCCACGACGAGAACCTTCTCGCGGCCTTGGCCGACTCCGGTCGTGGGAACGACTACTGGTGCGCCGGACCCGACCAGGCGCTCGACGTCTTCGCGGCCGAGTTCGCCGGACTCGCCTCGGTCGTCGCGCAGAACCTCTCGGTCGAGGTGCGACCGACGGTCGCCACCGCGGCTTTCGAGTGCCTCAACGAGTTCGAGAACCTGCCGGTGCCCGGACACGACACGTATCGCGTCATCAACATCGGCGACGCCTACGGAGACGAGATCCGACGCCTCGCGTTGCGCTTCGCCCTTCGCCCGGTCTCGACCACCGACGAATTGCTCGTCGCCGAACTGGTCGTGCGGTGGGCCTCGACCGTGGGGTCCGTGTCGTTGCACGAGATGACCATCGCGGTGACCGTGAACAGCGTGACGTCGGAAACCGGGCGACCGGCCGCCGACGTTCGCGTGGTGCAGCACATCGTTCACCTCGAGGCCGCCGAGGCCCGACGTCGCGCCATCGACGCCGCCCGTGCGGGTCGCTACGAGGAGGCTCAAAAGCTCGCCCACGAGGCCGCCCAGAAGTTGATCGACATCGGCGGAGACCCGAACGAGGTGCGCGAACTCCTGCGCTTCGCCTCGGAGGTGCGTCACACCGACGAGATGACCCTGAAGGGCATGCGCTCGTCGAGCCGCCAGATGCACAAGGGTCGTCGCAACCGCTTCGATCCGAACAATCCTTTCTGAGTCGAGCGGCCGATCGGTTACCGTTCCCCTCGGGTGCGACCCACGTCGGATCCGAGGGGGATTCCATGAGCGATCGATTCGAGAACGGGTTCGCCGGCCGGGTGGCCGTCGTCACCGGTGGCGGCACCGGCATGGGACGAGAACTCGTGTTGCAACTCACCGCCGACGGATGTGACGTGGCGACCTGTGACGTGATCGCCGACAACCTCGACGAGACCGTCGCCTTGGCCAGCGGGAACGCCGGGGAGGTGCTGCCCTTCATCGCCGACGTCTCGGTCGAGTCCCAGGTGCTGGCGTTCCGCGATGCCGTCGCCGCGTGGCGACCGTGCGTGCACCTGTTGTTCAACAACGCGGGCATCGGGGGTGGCGGCAGCATCGTGCTCGACGGACGCGAGGAGTGGGAAAAGACCTTCGCGGTCTGTTGGTACGGCGTTTACTACAACACCCGGGCCTTCCTGCAGTTGCTGTTGGACGCACCGGTGGGCCACGTGGTGAACACCAGCTCGGTCAACGGGTTCTGGGCCTCACTCGGTCCCGGGATCCCGCACACCGCTTACAGCGCGGCCAAGTTCGCCGTGAAGGGTTTCACCGAGGCCCTGATCACCGATTTCCGCATCAACGCGCCGCACCTGCGGGCGTCGGTGGTGATGCCCGGCCACATCGGCACGTCGATCGCGATCAACTCGCGCAAACTCCTGGGCGCCGACCCCAAGGAGATGACCGCCGAGCAAGTGGCCCAATTGCGCGAGCGACTCACGCGGGCCGGACTCGATGTCAGCGGCGCCAGTGACGAGGATCTGCGCGTCGGTATCCAGGCACAAGGTGAGGCGTTTCGAGATCAGGCACCCACCTCGGCAGCTCAGGCCACCACCATCATCCTCGAGGCCGTCAAGCGCGGAGACTGGCGGGTACTCGTGGGCGATGACGCGGTGATCCTCGACGAGATGGTTCGCGAGAATCCCGCCGACGCCTACCTGCCCGACTTCATGACCCGCGTGCACGCCCGCGGCGCACTGCGCTTCACCGACAACTGACGACCGAGCGCTGGCAGATCAGTAGTTGGGGCACAGCGGCGGGTCGTCGTCGCTGTGCTTCGACAACGGATGCCCGCATTCGTCGCACTCGTCGTCCTCGTCGTCGAAGTGATCTCTCTCGTCGGCGGCCGCTCGATCGTCGCGACGAGCCCGCCGTTCGGCTTTCTTCTTGCCGTGGCGATACGCCAGGTACACGCTGAACAGTCCCATGGTTGATTCCTTTCTCACCCCGGTGAACGACGAAACGGCGGCGATTCGTGCGCTTGGCTTTGCCCCGACGACCCCGAGGCTGGGAGAATCGTGGCATGAGCACCGCCACCATCACCGACTCCGCCCGCGCCACGGTCGAGGCCGCCCTCGACGCGTTTCTGGCCACCAACGACCCCAAGACGATGGACAACATCGCCTTTCGCGGAGCCCGCTTCGACGCCGGGCTGGCCTGGGTGCACTTCCCCGTCGGCCACGGCGGACTCGGGTTGCGCCCGGAATTGAACCGCGTCATCGAGGAGCGCGTGCGCAAGGCCGGTGCCCAACCGCAGGACCCGGCCTCGTTTTTCATGGCCTTGGCGGGACCCACCATCGTCACGCACGGCAACGACGACGTGAAGAAGCGTTTCCTACGCCCGATGTTCACCGGCGAGGAGCGTTGGTGTCAGCTGTTCAGTGAGCCCGGTGCCGGCTCGGACTTCGCGGGGCTGGGCACGCGCGCGGTGCGCGACGGTGACGAATGGGTGGTGAACGGACAGAAGGTCTGGAACACCATGGCTCACCTGGGCGACTGGGGCATGCTCGTCACCCGCACCGACCCGGACCAGCCCAAGCACAAGGGCATGACCTATTTCGCCATCGACATGCACTCGCCCGGTGTCGAGGTCCGTCCGTTGCGACAGATCACCGGTGAGGCCGAGTTCAACGAGGTCTACATGACCGATGCCCGCGTTCCCGACGCCAATCGCATCGGCGAGGTGGGCGAGGGTTGGCGAGTGGCCCTCACCACGCTCATGAACGAGCGCACCGCCATCGGAGGTGGCGGAGGTGGCAACGCCAAGCGTCGCGGACCGATCGACGACGCGGTGCGAATCTGGAACGACACGCCCACCGACCAGCGAAGTGCCGCCCACCTCGACCAGTTGATGCGCCTGTGGTGCAAGAGCGAGGCGCTGCGCCTGACCAACATGCGCGCCGCCAAGGCCGCCAAGGCCGGCAACCCCGGACCCGAGGGCTCGATCGCCAAGTTGATGCTCGCCGAGTTCAACAAGAAGGTCACCGAATTCTCGATCGAGCTGATGGGTGCCAACGGAATGATCGACTTCGACTACACGTTCCGTCGTCCCGACAACCTCAGCGTCGACGGCACCGAGGTCGGTGTGCGGCACTCGTTCCTGCGTTCGCGCGCCAACTCCATCGAGGGCGGCACGAGTGAGATCATGCGCAACATCCTGGGCGAGCAGGTGTTGGGCCTGCCGGGCGAGCCGCGCGTGGACAAGGACCTCCCCTGGATCAAGGTCCCCCGCAACTGACCCCTCCATTCTCGGTCGCGAAAGTGCCGGTTTTCAGCACTCCCGCCGACCGGGATCAGCGAGACTGGAGGCGTGCGCACGTCCCGTGGTGTCGAGATCCCCGATGAGTACCTGCAGTGGAGTTTCGCTCGTGCCGCTGGCGCCGGCGGTCAACACGTGAACAAGACCGCATCGAAGGCCACGCTGACCGTCATCACCGCCGACCTGGTGGGATCGCCCACCAAGGTGGCACGGGTGCGCGAACGTCTCGGCGAATCGATCGTGGTCACCTGCCAAGAGAGCCGTAGCCAATGGCGTAATCGCCAGACGTGCTTGGAACGACTCGCCGAGATCATCGACGAGGCCGCCGCGCCGCCTCCCGCGCCACGGCGGGCGACCAAGCCCTCGCGGGGTGTCGTCGAGCGTCGCATCGCCAACAAGAAGAAACACGGCGACAAGAAGGCCGGGCGTCGCGGCGATTGGTGAGTCCGCTACCGTCGCGGGCATGCCCAGTCGCTTCGTCCTCAAGTCCATGAACGCGATCCACAAGACGTTGCTGGCCGTGTCCTTCGGTCGCATCGGTTGGCACGCCGGCAACATGCCCGTGCTGAAGCTCACCACCGTGGGCCGCAAGTCCGGCGTGAAGCGCGAGGTGATGCTCACCTCTCCCCTGCAGACCGGCGACACCTGGGTGGTCGTGGCGTCCAAGGGTGGCGACGACGATCACCCCGCCTGGTACCTGAATCTTGTCGCCGAGCCCCGCGTGGAGGTCGATGTTCGCGGCACGCGTTCGGTTCGCACCGCACGCGTGGCCACCGCCACCGAACGCGCCGACATGTGGCCCCGCATCATCGCGACGAACACCAACTACGCCGGCTACCAGAAGCGCACCTCGCGGGAGATCCCGCTCGTGTTGCTGGAACCGATCGCCTAGCGACCACTCCAGCGGGGTTCACGCTTTTCGAGGAACGCCCGCATCCCTTCGCGCTGGTCGGCTGATCCACTGCATCGCCGGACCGCCTCGCGTTCAATTCGGAGCGCCTCTTCGAGGGACGCGTGTTCGGCACCGACGACTGCCCTCAGCACACCTGCCACGGCGATGGGCGGTTGTGCAGCAAGGTCACGAGCAAGCTCGACTGCGCGTTGTTTCAGTTCGGCGACGGGGTGAAGTTCATGAACGAGGCCAATGGCCAGCGCGGTAGGCCCGTCGATCTTCTTCGCCCGCAGAATCATGTCGAGAGCCTGCGCACGTCCGACAGTACGAGTGAGCCGAGCCGTTCCTCCCCACGCGGGCACCGTGCCGAGGTCGAGTTCCGGCAGGCCGATCCGGGCACCCTCCGTGGCGGCAAGCCGGAAGTGGCATGCGAGCGGGAGTTCGAGGCCGCCACCGAGGCAGTAACCGAACATGGTGACCACCACGGGCTTATCGAGTTGCTCGATCATCTCCAGTACCCGCAGCCGCTGGTCGAGTACCGCTTCGAACCCACCTCGCGCTGCGGCGCCCGATGTGAGCTGCTTCAGGTCCATGCCCACCGAGAAATGTTCATCACCCGATGCGGTGATCACGACAGCCCGTACGTCGGGATCGTCACGAATCTCGGTCACGGCGACCTCGAGCTCGTCCATGTACTCGAAGGTCATCCGGTTTCGTGGCGCATCGGTGTTCGAAAGAACCACGACGTGACCCTGCCGTTCAATGTGTAGTGCCGACACGATCCCTGACGGTACCGCACCTCGCGGGAGATCCCGCTGGTGTTGTTGGAACCGGTCGTCTGACGACCACAGTTAGCCTCGACCTCATGCCCTCGATCGACCGCGCACCCATCGCGGGTGCGTTCGGAGGCGGCGGACTCTTCGGTATCGGCTATGCACTCGGAGTGCTCGACACCCTGCGCGAGCGGGGTGTCGACCTCTCCCGCGCCCCGATGATCGGAACATCGGCCGGCTCGTGGGCCGCGGCCGCCACGGCCCTCGGTGTCGACTACCAGGCCCTGGCCGCACTCGAGGTTCCGCGCTTCCCCAACCCGCGACGTGGGGTCCTGGCTCGCTCGGCACGCCGGGCCTTCGGGGCGGGCAACGTGCCCAACGTGAACGCGGTGGCGTGCTCACTCCCCCGCTTCAAGCGGGTCGAACTGTACGGATCGTCGACCCCGATCCATCAGATGGTGGCGGCGTCGTCGGCGGTGCCGGGGCTACTGGCTCCGCAGCGCATCAAGGGCACGCTGTACGTCGACGGCGGGGTGCGCTCGGGCGTGAGCGTCGATCTGGCCGCCCCGTGCGACGTGCTGATCGTGATCGCCCCGTTGGCCGGTGCCATGTTCGGCCCGTTCAACGACATCGTCGAGCGCAACACCCACGAGGAGATTTCCGAGTGGCACGCGACCCACGACGGACGCGTGATTCTCTTCGCCCCGTCCGAGCTCACGTCGCGCGCCGCCACCTTGCCCCACCACCTGTTCGACAAGGAGCGCGCGAAGATCGCCTACGACTTGGCCCGACGCGAGGCGATCAACACCCCGCTCTGAAAAGCACACGATCCCGGTCGTCGAGAATGCCGGAAACCGGCACTTTCGGGACCGAGATCGAGTTGAGGTTTCGAGTCAGCTGCAGCCGGAGGTGCTGCCGCACGACGGGCAGGCATGGCAGGAGCCGGCGCGGTTCATCTGCACACCACACTGCATGCACATCGGTGCGTCGCTGTGCTTCTGACCCGGGCGCTTCAACTCGGCCGAGATGTCGCTCACCGGCGCCGTCGGCGCGATGCCCAGCTCCATCTGGGTGACCAACTCTTCCACCGAGGGGATGCTCTTGGGATCGGCGGCCACCTCGGTGCCCTGGGTCGACTGGATGGCCGACTCCTCGACACCGGGCAGCGTGGGCTGCAGGCGCTCGTCGATGGAGAAGATGCCCAGTTCCTCGCGCTCGTCGTAGGTCATGTACTCGAGCGCGAGACGACGGAACAGGTAGTCCATGATGGACGCCGCGAAGCGGATGTCCGGATCGTCGGTCATGCCGGCCGGCTCGAAGCGCATGTTCACGAACGCCTCGACGAAAGCCCGCATGGGCACGCCGTACTGCAGGCCGTAGCTGATGCTCTTGGCGAACGCGTCCATGATGCCCGAGAGGGTGGAACCCTGCTTCGAGACGGTGAGGAACACCTCGCCGGGGCGGCCGTCGTCGTATTCGCCGATGGTGGCGAAGCCCTTGCAGTCGGCCACGCGGAACTCGAACGTGCGACCACGACGGCTGCGAGGGAGCTTCTGCCGTACCGGCTTGGTGACGACCTTCTCGACGATCTTCTCGACCACCGACGATGCCGCGGCCACGGGAGCATCCGACTTGTCGTCGTCCTTCTTGGCGGTCGACAATGGCTGACCCACCTTGCAGTTGTCGCGGTACATCGCTACAGCCTTCAGACCGAGCTCCCACGACAACATGTGCAGGGCTTCGATGTCCTCGATGCTGGCCTCCTCGGGCATGTTCACCGTCTTGGAGATGGCGCCCGAGATGAACGGCTGCACCGCACCCATCATGCGCACGTGACCCTCGTAGTGGATCGTGTTGTCACCCATGGAGCAGGCGAAGATCGCCACGTGCTCGGCCTTCAGGTGCGGGGCGCCAAGGATCGACTTCTCGCGGTCGATGTACGCGATGATGTCGTCCACCTGCTGGGGGTTGTAGCCCACCTTGCGCAGGGCGCGCGGAATGGTCTCGTTGACGATGACCATGTTGCCGCCACCGACGAGCTTCTTCATCTTCACCAGACCGAGATCGGGCTCGATACCGGTGGTGTCGCAGTCCATCATGAGACCGATCGTGCCAGTGGGCGCCAGCACCGTGGCCTGGGCGTTGCGCACTCCGTACTCCTCACCGTCGCGCACGGCCGACTCCCAGGACTCCTGACCGGCGCGCAGAAGCGCGGCGGGCACGACCGTCTCGTCGGCGATCTGGTAACTGGCGTCGCGGTGCATGCGCAACACGTTGAGCATGTGGCGCTCGTTCTCGGCGAAGCCGGCGAAGGGGCCCATGCGACTGGCGGTGCGGGCGCTGGTGGCGTAGGCGTGACCGGTCATCAAACTGGTCAGCGCGGCCGCCCACGCACGACCCTCCGTCGAGTCGTACGGCAGGCCGAGCGCCATCAGCAACGCGCCGAGGTTCGCGTATCCGAGGCCGAGCTGGCGGAACTTGCGGCTGTTCTCGCCGATCTTCTCGGTCGGGTAGTCGGCGCGACCGACCAGGATCTCCTGAGCGGTGAACATGGTCTCGATCGTGTGCCGATACGCGTCGAGGTCGAAGTTGCCCTCCTCGTCCAGGTACTTGAGCAGGTTGATCGAGGCCAGGTTGCAGGCCGAGTTGTCGATGTGCATGTACTCGCTGCAGGGGTTCGAACCGTTGATGCGGCCGGTCGCATGAGCGGAGTGCCACTTGTTGATCGTGGTGTCGAACTGCAAACCCGGGTCGGCGCACTCCCACGAGGCGGTGGCGATCTGACGCCACAGGTCACGGGCGCGCACAGTACGCACCGGCTCGCCGGAGGTGACGGCGCGGTACGACCAATCGGCGTCGTCCTTGACGGCCTGCATGAATTCGTCGGTCACGCGCACCGAGTTGTTGGCGTTCTGGTACTGGATGCTGAACGAGTCGGCTCCGTCGAGGTCCATGTCGAAACCGTTGTCGCGCAACACGCGCGCCTTGCGCTCCTCTTTGGCCTTGCACCAGATGAACTCCTCGATGTCGGGGTGATCGACGTTGAGGATGACCATCTTGGCGGCGCGGCGCGTCTTGCCGCCCGACTTGATGGTGCCGGCCGACGCGTCGGCGCCGCGCATGAACGACACCGGACCCGAGGCCGTGCCGCCGCCCTGCAAGATCTCGACACTGGAACGGATCTTGGACAGGTTGATGCCCGAGCCCGACCCGCCCTTGAAGATCACACCTTCCTCGCGGTACCAGTTCAAGATGGCGTCCATCTTGTCCTCGACGGCCAGGATGAAGCAGGCGCTGGCCTGTTGGGGCACACCCTTGACGCCGATGTTGAACCACACCGGGCTGTTGAACGCGGCACGCTGGGTGACGAGGATGAACTTCAACTCGTCACGGAAGTTCTCGGCCTCGGCCTCGTCGACGAAGTATCCGCCCTCGCGCCCCCACGTGGTGATGGTGTCGGCGACGCGGTCGATCACCTGACGCAACGACGACTCGCGCTCCTCGGTGCCCGGGGTGCCGCGGAAGTACTTCTGGGCCACGATGTTGGTGGCGTTCAACGACCACGTCACCGGGAACTCCACCCCGAGCTGCTCGAAGGCGACCGAGCCGTCCTTCCAATTGGAGATGCGAGCGTCACGCTTCTCCCACACCACCTGGTCGTAGGGATGAACCCCCGGGGTGGTGAATTGGCGTCGGATGCCGATGGCGAGGCGGTCCGGTGCGAGTGACATGTCGTCTCCTGATTCTCCGACGGGCGTCGGCGCGGCTGGTCGAGGTTGTGGGTGATTCGGGCGTGTAGACACTGCCGACCCGAGCCGGTGGCCCCGTTGGAGGGGTCGCCGGAGCGGGCCGGAAAGTCTGCTATGGGCACAAGATGTGGTGTTTTCGGTCCCCCACCGCTACGAACACCACAAGTTGTAGTGAGATTACAGCAGTGTAGTTACGTCCGTGTCAACGATTGTGGTGTTGTCCCAGCGTGGGGGCGTGAAATGTGGCGGTCGATGGAGTTCGGAGGCGGCACGACCGCGCAGGTCCAGGAGCTGTGAGGTTCCCAAGCCGCCCGTTCACACCGTGTCCGGGTCACTCGCCACACCGCCGTACCGCCTCCGACTACCCGACAAATGTAGGCCGAATCGACTGTGGACAACGAGAGGATAACCCTGTGAATTTGTGCCTTTTATCAGGGGAAAAACCTGTTGATGGGGTGTGCAAGACCCTGTGGGTAACCCCGACCGGCCGACATGGTCGCCCACCCCCTCAGTGAGCAGGGGCGATGCTGACCGGTATTCCGTTGAGCACCGAGGTGCCCGACAAGGGGTCCATGGCCCGATGGTCGCTCAGAACGTTCGAGTTCACGCCGGCCTTCTCGGCCGCCACCGCCATCCGGGTGCCCGGCACGTTGTGACCCCACCCGTGCGGAAGGCTCACCACGCCGGGCCTGATCCCCTCGGTGATCTCGACGGTCGCATTCACCGAACCGACGCGCGAGGTGATCGTTGCAGTTGCACCTTCTTGCAATCCGAAACGTTCGGCATCGAGTGGGTGAACGTGCAATGAACAGTTCATAGCCCCCTTGGTCAACACCGCGATGTTGTGCATCCAGGAGTTGTTGGACTTGAGATGACGACGACCGACGAGAACGAGGTCGCGATCGCGCATCTCGTCGATCGACGCGAGAAGACGCGGCACGTCGTCGAGCAATGGTTCCGCGGCCAACTCGACCTTCCCGGTGCGGGTGCGCAACGCGTCGGGCAATCGTTCACCCAACGCCCCGTAATCGACCCCGTGCGGATTCGCCAACAACAGGTCGAGGCTCGCCCCACCCGGATTCGTCCCGAACGCCGCCCCGTACGGGCCGGTCTGCAACATGAGGTCGAGCATCCGGGCCGGCCCTCGCCGGTCCGTCGCATCGAGGATGGAACGAATCTCGTCGGCATCGCGACCGCTCACCGGCGAGGTCGGGTCGTCCACCGCGCTGCGGATGAGGCTCTCGATTCCTTGGTCGTCGGCGATCGACGGATCCGCGTCGGGTCCCATGCCGAGAGCGATCAGTCCGAGCTTGGCGAGGATCTGCCATTCGTCGGGTTGTCCGTCGTCGAGTGGTAACACCGCTTCGCTGTAGTTCGCCACGTTGCGTACTGCGTACTGCAACAAGAACACGTCGTAGTGATCGCGTTGAAGTTGCGACGGAGGAGGCAACACGATGTCGGCGTGTCGGGTGGTCTCGTTGAGGTAGATGTCGACGCTGATCATCAACTCGAGCGCGTCGAGGGCCTCGTCGAGTCGACGCGAGTGCGGAGTCGACAGAACCGGATTGCCCGCAACGGTGACGAGAGCCCGAACCGACTGCTCGCCGGCCTCGAGAATCTCCTCGGCCAAGGCGGCCGCCGGATACTCGCCCATCACCTCGGGGTAGCCACTCACTTTCGTCTTGCCGCCGCCACGTCCGATGCGGAAACCCGAACCCTTCCCACCGGCGCCCTTGGTCGTCGGCGAACCGATCGCCGGACGAGTGAACATCACTCCGCCCGCGCGGTCGAGGTTGCCGGTCAAGGTGTTCACCACGTCGACGAGCCAACTCGCGGTGGTGCCGAACTCGGTGGTGGTCGTGCCGATACGGCCGTACACCGCGGCCGACGGCGCCGCGGCCAACTCGCGGGCGATGCGGCGAGTGGTCGCTGCGTCGATACCGGTGGCCGCTTCCACCACCTCGGGAGCAAAGGCAGACGATGCCTCGCGCAGTCGCTCGACTCCTTCGACCAGGTCGACGAGGCGGTCGGGGATGCGCACCAATCCCTCGGCGAACAACACCTGCACCACCGACATCAGCCACAGGGCGTCGGAGCCGGGGCGAATCGCTAACCACTCGTCGGCCTCCTCGGCCGTACGGGTGAGACGCGGGTCGACCACCACCACCTTGCCGCCCCGCGAACGAATGGCCTCGAGGCGACCCGGAAAGTCGGGAGCGGTGCACAAGCTGCCGTTCGAGGCGTACGGGTTCGCACCCAGCACCAAGAGGTAGTCGGTGCGATCGAGGTCGGGAACGGTCACGCTCGCGCCGGTGCCGAACATGTACCCACTGGCGACCTGCTTGGGCAATTGGTCGACGGTGGAGGCGCTGAAACGGTTGTGCGTGCCGAGCCCGATCAGCATCGAGCGGTTGTAGAGCATCGCCGAGAGATTGTGGGCACTGGGATTGCCGAGGTAAACCGCCACCGCGTCGCGCCCGTGACGCTCGATCACGTCCTGCAGACGCCCGGCCACTTCGGCCCACGCCTCGTCCCACTCGACCTCCACGTGCACGCCGTTGCGCTTCACGAGCGGCTTCCGCAACCGATCGGGGTCGTCGTGCAGTTGCTTCAGCGCCGATCCCTTCGGACAGATATAGCCGCGCGAGAACACGTCGTCCATGTCGCCACGAATGCGACCGATCGACTCACCCGCGGGCGTGATGTTGACGGTGATCTCGAGGCCGCATCCGGCCTCGCACAACGGACAGGTGCGAAATGAGGTGCGGGTGTCGGAGCTCACGCCCCGACTCTAGGACCGACGTCGAGGACTCAGGGCACGGGAGACTTGTCGAGCAACGCCGCCTCGCGCTGGAAGTCCTCGGCCGCGTCGAAGTTCTTGTAGACGCTCGCGAAACGCATGTACGCGACCTCGTCGAGGGCCCGCAGACGGTCGAGTACGGCCAAGCCGATTCGCGTGGAGGGGATCTCGCCCCCACCCGCGGCCCGCATCTCGTCCTCGACCGAGTCGGCCAGGGCGTTGATGGCGTCCTCGTCGATGGGCCGACCCTTGGCGGCCGCCCGTACGCCCGAGGTCACCTTGACCCGGTCGAAGGGTTCGCGACCACCGTTGGTCTTGGACACCATGAGCGGCACCTCGTCGATGCGTTCGAAGGTGGTGAAGCGGTGATTGCACTCGGGACATTCGCGACGACGGCGGATGGCCGCGCCGTCCTCAGCGGTACGGGAGTCGACGACTTTGGTGTCGTCGTGGCGACAGATCACGCAGCGCATGACCGTCAGAGTAGCGATCACGGCCCGACGGCACGGGTCGGGTACACGAACATTTCGTCAACCCGGTCAGCGCGCAGGGATCACGAGACGCTGTCCGACGTCGATCGACGCACCGCCATTGGCCGACACGAGGTCGTCGACGAACGACGAGATGTCGCCGTCGGTGAGAGAGGAGGCGATCGACCACAGCGTGTCTCCCGGCCGAACGACGTAGAACCCGTCGCCTTGGCCGAACACCACCGGATCGAGCGAGGTCTGCAGCGGTTGGCCGACCGAGAGAGGCGTCACCGTGGGGATGGAGGCAGTCGCATCCCCACGGCTCGCCAGGGCACGGACGCCGAGGCAGGCGGCGGCCGCGACAATGAGTGCGATGAGACCCACCATCAACCGACGGCGCAGGTACACCTCATGGGGCACCGGGCGACGGGTCACGCCGCGCGCGGCCAAGGGCTTCATCACGATCACGTAGCGGGGGTCGAGGGCGAGGGCCATGTTGGATCAGTTCCTTCCGTGAAGACTGGAGTTCTCCGGGTTTCTCTGGAGTTCTCTCGAGTTGCTGGTGCTCTCACCGTGACACGGGGGCGTGGCACGGATATCGGACAGGTGTTCGCAGAACAGGTGTTCGCTTGTTCGGCAATCTATGGAGAACATCTGTTCGGTGTCAACCCACCCCTGCTCCGGGGCCCAAAATCGCCGTCTGTGCTGGGGTGATACGAACAGGTGTTTGACTCTCCGGGCGAACACCCGTACGATGCGGACATGACCGACGCCAAAAAGCAACTCGCCGACACCAAACTCACCGCCCGCCAACGCGGCATCCTCGAATGCATCGAATCCAGCATGGACTCGCGCGGTTTCCCGCCGTCGGTGCGCGAGATCGGTGAGGCCGTCGGACTCACTTCTCCGTCCACCGTGCACAATCACCTCAGCAGCCTCCAGAAGATGGGTTACCTCGAGCGCGACCCCAACCTGCCCCGCGCCATCAAGGTGTGCTGGGACCGCAACAGCGGCGCCAAGATCGAGCGCGCTCGCGTGCACCACGTGCCTCTCGTGGGCGATGTGGCCGCGGGAACCAACGTTCTCGCCCAACAGAACGTCGAGGACCTCCTGCCGCTTCCGGCCGACTTCACCGGAGACGGCGAACTGTTCATGTTGCGCGTGCGCGGCGATTCGATGATCGACGCCGGCATCCTCGACGGCGATTACGTCGTGGCGCGCCAACAGACGAGCGCCGACAACGGCGACATCGTGGTGGCCGGCATTCCGGGCGACGAAGCCACGGTCAAGACGTTCAGTCGTCGCGGGAACACCATCGTGCTCAAGCCCGCCAACGAACGACTCTCCCCCATGGAGTTCGCCGACGACGACGTGAACGTCTTCGGCAAGGTCGTCACGGTTCTTCGTCGCCTCTGACGTTGCCCGCACGATCCTGAAGCGATGGTGGCGCCCACGTCACCGTTGCTGAATCGCTCGTCGATCCGTACACCACCACCGTCGCCGCTCGTCGAGCTCGTCGGCGCCGCCGAACCGTGCCGATGAGGGCGATCGACATCGCCAGCATTCCGAACAACACCACCGCGGCCGCGGCCAACACGGTGCGATTGGCCTCCACAGACGCGTTGCGGCCGAGGGCGACCACCGCCGCGTCGTCGTCCGCGCGAACCTCGACCACGAATCGACCGGGCGCGTCGACCTCGATCGATGCGATCGACTCCCCCACCCCCGACGGCGTGCTGTACGCGATCGAATCGTCACCGGTCTGATCGACCAGTTGGTCTCGGGAGTCGAACACGCGCACGTCGACGCGGGGAGCGGCATCGAGGTCGTACCGGCGGGCTCCGTTGTCACAGCCTTCGAGCGAGCCGACACGGCCTTTGGTCTCGACGTAGAGGTAGTACCTGCCCGGCTCGTCGATTCTCACCGTGGTGGAGCATCCCGCGGGAGTGCGCACGAGCCCCTTCACCAGACTCTCGTTCTGACCCACTCCGACCACGCCGATGGCGAAACCGGCGACCAACACCAGGCTGGCGACCATCCAGAGGATGGCGTTCGTTCTCACCGTCATCGTCAGACTCCGAGTCGCGTGGCGACGCGTTCGATCGCTTCGTCGGTCTGCACGACCGCCACCCGCACGAACCCGGCACCACTCTGGCCGTAGAGATCACCCGGACTCACGAGCGCCCCTCCCTCGCGGGCCAGACGTTCCGTGAAGCCCCAGGCGTCGGCCACCGGGAACCACAGGTAGAAGCCGCCCGCCGGCTGAGGCACCTCGACGCCCGACCAGCGCGAGAGGATCTCGGCCATGCGCACGAGTCGATGCCGGTAACGGTCTCGTTGCTCGGCCACGTGGACGTCGTCGTCGAGCGCGGCCACCGCGGCCGCCTGGGCCGGACCAGGCACCATCATTCCCACGTGCTTGCGGACCTCCCCGAGGTAGTGAATGAGATCGTGATCGCCGGCATAGGCCCCCACCCGCAGTCCGGCCAGGTTCGAACGCTTCGACAACGAATGCACCGTGATCACCCCGTCGGTGCCATGTTGCAGAATCGAGCGGGGCGAGTCGTCCCACGTGAACTCGGCATAGCACTCGTCGCTGAACACCGGCACTCCACGAGCCCGACCCCATGCGGCGGCCACACCGAGATCGTCGAGGGCCCCGGTGGGATTCGAGGGGCTGTTGACCCACAACAGCAGGGCCCGCGCCGCATCCTTGTCACTGATGGCATCGAGGTCGATGCCGCCCCGCTCGTTCATCGGCACCGCCACGGCCCGACACCCGGCGAGGATCGCCCCCATCTCGTAGGTCGGATACGCGATCGCCGGGTAGAGCACCGTGTCGAGCCACGGGGAGCGCAACTTCATCCACTGCGGCAAGGTGCCCACGAATTCCTTCGTGCCGATGCAGGCCGCGATGTCGGACGTTGGGATCGTCACGCCGAAACGACGTTCGATCCAACCCGCGAAAGCCCGTCGCAAGGGTTCGTTGCCGACCGATGGCGGGTACCCCCGCTCGGCGTTGCTCGCCCCCAACGCCGCCACGACGCTCGCCGGAGGCGGGTCGCACGGCGTGCCGATCGACAAGTCGACGAGACCGCCCTCGAAGTGCGCGCCCAACGGCTTGAACGAGTCGAGTCGCTCGTAGGGGTACGGCGGTGGCTCGAAGCCATGACGGGTTTCGGGAGCGTTCATGGGATTCCCATAGTAGGCGCGAGGTACCTCACGGGGTCACGGCGAACTCGGCCAGCCGGCCCGCCGATGCTTCGGCCAAACGGGCCCGCACGCGCACGCCGCGTTCTTCGTGCGTCGTCGAGACCACCTCGCCTTCGCGGTGGATCGCGGCCAGCACGTCGCCTCGTTCGTACGGAACCAGCAGTTCGACGACCGTGCTCAATGATCGCAACCGGTCGGAGATCGTCTGCAGGAGCGCGCCAATGCCGTCACCCGATCGCGCGCTGATGCCCACCGAGCCGGGGTGCCACTCGACCACCTGGGCCACCGCGGCGGGGTCGAGGTCGCTCTTGTTGAACACCAGCAATTCGGGCACCGCGTCGGCGCCGATCTCGGTCAGAACCTCACGCACGGCGGCGATCTGACCGTCGGGATCGGGTCCGCTGCCGTCGACGACGTGCACCAGGTAATCGGCGCGGGTGGCCACCTCGAGCGTGCTCTTGAACGACTCCACGAGACCGTGCGGGAGACGCCGTACGAAACCCACCGTGTCGGTGAGCAGCACCGGTTCACCTCCGGGTAGGGCGAGCCGACGAGTGGTGGGATCGAGCGTGGCGAAGAGACGGTCCTCCACCAGGACTCCGGCGTTGGTCAGACGATTCAAGAGGGTGCTCTTTCCCGCGTTGGTGTACCCGACGATCACCACGTTGGCCAGTCCGCTGCGCGACCGTCCCTTGCGTTGCAGATCGCGGGTGTGACCGAGTTCGACCAGTTCGCGCTCGAGACGCGAGATGCGGTTCTTGATTCGCCGACGGTCGACCTCGAGTTTGGTTTCGCCACTACCGAACCGCGCGCCGACGCCGCCGCGTTGCTGCGACAGCTTGGCCGTGGCTCCCCGGCGCAGACGCGGCAAGCGGTAGCGCAGCAGAGCGAGCTCCACTTGCGCCTTGCCCTCGAGGGTGTGGGCGTTCTGGGCGAAGATGTCGAGGATCACGGCCGTGCGATCGATCGCGGTTCGTCCGAGTAGCTTCTCGAGGTTGTACTGCTGGGCCGGCGACAGTTCGTTGTCGAAGACCACGGTGTCGGCGTCGACGGCCAGACAGATCTCCCGCAGTTCCTCGGCCTTGCCCTTGCCGACGTACCACGTGTGGTCGGGCGTGTCGCGTCGCTGCGTGAGCCGCGCCACGACGTCGGCCCCCGCGGTGTCGATGAGCAACGAGAGTTCGTCCAGACTCGACTCGGTCGCTTCATCGGTGTCGTCGTCGAGCGTCACGCCGACGATGACGATCTTCTCGCGAACGGTGCGCTCGATGAGCGTCTGACCGAGCGCCTCGCCGTAGGGAGAGTTCGGGTTGCTCACGCCACGACCACGATGTCGGCCACGTGGGTCGCTTCGGCGACGAGGGTGATCCGACGACCGTCGGCGACCCGCACCTTGGCGTCGCCGCCCTCCATGTGCACCACCACCTCGGGCGTCGACCGTGGCACAAGGCCCCACGCCACCGCTGCCTCGGCCGCAGCGCAGGCCCCCGTGCCGCACGCCTTGGTGATACCCGCACCGCGTTCGTGCACCCGTATCGTGATGGCGTCGGACTCCGGCCCCGGTTCGATGATCTCCAGGTTCACCTGAGGCACGAGCGCTCCCAACGCCTCGAGGTCGACCGCCCCGACATCGTCGACACCGACCACCGAATGCGGGTTGCCGAGCGAGAGATGACGCACGGGACGATCGGGATGACAGTTCAACGCGGCCCAATTCGCGGGTTCGGGGAGGTCTCGGGCCGAACCCATGTCGACGCTCAGGAGCAACGTCGAGGCGTCGATTCGCGCCATGACCGACACCCGTCGCTCACCGTCGTCGGTGTCGACCACATAATCGCCGAGGTCGCCGTCGCCGTGAGCCGCCTGCACCAGGCATCGGATGCCGTTGCCACTCATCTCGGCGCGACTGCCGTCAGAGTTGTAGAGCGTCATGCCGAGGCGGCCGACCGAACGACGCTCGAGCAACAAGAGTCCGTCGGCGCCCACACCCGTGCGCCGGTCACACCAGCGGCGGGCCAGTTCGGGCCAGTTCGGGGCGGTGATCGATTGCGCCACATCGAGCACGAGGAAGTCGTTGCCCAGCCCGTGGTGCTTCGAGAGTCGCACGCCCATGATCACGTCACCTTAGGCGAGCAGTGGCTCCAACCACGGTGCCACTTCGGCCACCGGGTCCTCGTGAACGACCACCCACTCGATCCGCGGATCGCGGCGAAACCACCGCTCCTGGCGCACCGCGAACTGGCGGGTTCGCAGGATTGTCTCGGCGACCGCGGCGTCGAGGGAACACTCACCCGCGAGGTGACGGGCGATCTCCTTGTACCCGAGGGCCTGCATCGCGGTGGCCGACATGCCGCTGTCGAGCAGACGGCCCACCTCGTCGACGAGTCCGGCGTCGACCATCGCGTGCACCCGGGACTCGATGCGTCGGGAGAGTGCGCCGCGATCCCACGACAAGCCCACTTGGCGGACGGACGAAGGCGGATAGGTGTCGACACCCGGCCCGTACGACGAGAACGGGCGTCCACCGCCGATGGTCACCTCGAGTGCCCGCACGATGCGGCGGACGTTGGTCGGCTCCATGCGGGTGGCCGCGACCGGATCGAGTTTGCGCAGGCGTTCGTACAATCCCTGCGGACCGTCGCGTCCGGCCGCTTCCTCCAGCTCGGCGCGGACCAATGGCCATTGCCCGGGAATGTCGAGATCGTCGATCGCGGCGCGCAGGTACAGCCCGGTCCCACCGACGAGTACCGCCGTCGCATCGCGCGAGGCGATGTCGGCCACACATTCGCGGTAGGAGTTTTGGAACTGCGACACCGTGAAGGTGCAGTCCGCGTCGACGAGGTCGATCAAATGGTGGCGTACGGTCGCGCGTTCCTCGGGCGTCGGCTTGGCCGTTCCGATGTCCATTCCGCGATACACCTGCATCGCATCGATCGACACCAACTCGATCCCCCGACCGCGCGTCGCCAACGCCATGGCCACTGCCGACTTACCGCTGGCCGTCGGTCCGAGGACGGCCAGAGCGACGCTCACGGTCGCCTCACAGAGCGGCGACCGGAATGCGCACCTTGTGCGCCGGTTCGGCCAGCAACTCACGGAATTCGCCCCGCAAGTGATGGGGTGCGGCCCCGGTGACGAGGACGCTGGCGTAGCTGCCCACGCGAATCGGGTCGGCGAGCGGGAAGTGCACCAACTTGTTCTGGCGGGTCCGGCCCGAGATGACCCCGGGATCCTTCTTGGACGGCCCCTCGATGACGACTTCCTCGATACGCCCGATCCGCGCCTCGTGCTTGAGAAGCGCCGAACGTTCGACGACCACGCGCAAGCGAGCGAAACGGTCGGACACCACCGCGGGGTCGACGAAGCGGTCGACCATCGTGGCGGCCTCGGTACCTTCCCGAGGAGAGAAGATGAAGGTGTAGGCGTAGTCGTACTCCGCCGCCGCGGCCACGTCGAGGGTGCGGGCGAAATCGTCTTCGGTCTCGCCGGGGAATCCCACGATGATGTCGGTGCTCACGGCGAGATCGGCGATCCGACGACGGGCCTCGCCCAGACGTTCGAGGTAGCGATCGGCGGTGTAACCACGGTGCATGACGGCGAGTAGGCGATCGCTACCCGACTGCAACGGATAGTGCAGGTGTTCGCAGACCGTCGGTGTCTCACCCATCGCGGCGAAGGTCTCGCTGCGCATGTCCTTGGGATGCGGACTCGTGAAACGCACGCGGCGAATTCCCGGCACTGCTCCAACGTCGCGCAACAAATCGGCGAACAATGGTCGGGCCGACACGGACTCGCCGTCACGCCGACGTTCGAGTTGGATGTCGCGCCCGTAACTGTTCACGTTCTGGCCGAGGAGCGTCACCTCCGTGACCCCGTCAACGGCCAGTCGGTGCACCTCGTCGAGCACGTCGTCGTACGGACGGCTGATCTCGGCACCACGGACGCTCGGCACGATGCAAAAGGCGCACGAGTTGTCGCAACCGATCTGGATGGTCACCCACGCGTCGTGACCCGTGCCGCGCTTGGCCGGTAACGCCGAGGGGAACATCGCGTGATCGTCGAGAACGGCCTGGTCGAGGATCTCGGTGACCGGTCCCGACACCTGCGCCTCGTTCAGCAGGTCGACCGTGCGATGGACGTTGTGGGTGCCGAGCACGACGTCGACCCACGGGGCGCGGTCGCGCACGACCTCACGGTCCTTCTGGGCCAGACATCCCGACACCACGATCCGACGACCTTCGCGCTCGTCTTTCCATCGGCGCATCGTTCCCAACGTGCCGTACAACTTGTTGTCGGCGTTCTCCCGGATGCAACAGGTGTTCAGGACCACGACGTCGGCGTCGTTCTCGTCGAAGACCGCGCTCAACCCCTCGGCTTCCAGCAGTCCGGCGATGCGCTCGGAGTCGTGTTCGTTCATCTGGCACCCGAAGGTACGCACGATGTAGGTGCGCGGCGTCGTCTCGGACATGGCGCGGTCAGGCTACCGGCGTCAAGGTTCGACGAACTCCCGCAGTTGGCGGCCCCCGGCCATGTGACGCAGGCGGAACAAGGTGCGAACCTCGATCTGGCGCACACGTTCACGGGTGATGTTGAAAGCCTGACCCACCTCTTCGAGGGTGGCACCGTCGTCGCCGTCCAAGCCGAAGCGCATGCGCATGACCTCTTGCTCGCGCGCCGGAAGGTCGTCGAGCACGGCGCGCACCGCCTCGCGCATGTCGGCGATCTCGATGCCATCGGTGGGATCGCCCGCATTGGTGGCGGCGAGGTTGTCGGCGAAGGTGGTGTCGCTGTCGTCGCGGGTCGGCTGGTCGAGGCTCATCGTGTCGGCGGCGAGGCTGATCCACTCGGCGACCTGAACGGGACTCTCCCCCATCTCACGGGCGACCTCGACGAGGCTGGGTTCGCGTTGCAGTCGTTGGGCCAACTCGCGTTGGGTGCGCATCGCACGGTTGACATTCTCCATCGCGTGCGCCGGAAGCCGGATGTTGCGACTCTCCTCGGCGACGGCTCGCGAGATCGACTGCTTGATCCACCACGTGGCGTAGGTCGAGAACTTGAAACCCCGACTGTAGTCGTACTTCTCGACGGCTTTCATGAGTCCGAGGTTTCCGCTCTGGATGGCGTCGGCGAGGGGCATGGTGGCCTTCGTGTACCGCTTGGCGATGCTCACCACCAGGCGCAGATTCCCGCGGGTCAGGTCTTCCCGGGCCCGGCGGCCCTTGGAGACGAGCCGATCGAGTCGGCGACGTTCGAGGGTCGAGGCGGAGTCGTCGAGCAAACCGATCTCGCGCTCGGCCGCCTGACCGTCGGCGATGCGGCGCCCGAGGGCCCGTTCCTCGTCCACGTCGAGAAGCGGAATTCGGCTGATCTCGTGGAGATACAGACGGACGGCGTCCGACGCCGAGTCGTCGACCGACGAACGCGGGGTACCGGCCCGCCGGACCTTCTTGTGTTCTTCGAGAGGACGACGCAACTCGCCGGTGTCGTCGAGTTCGAACGACTGGTCGACGGCGATGCCCGATGCCTCGATCGCGTTGCGTATCGCCTCGATCGTCTCGGGTAGCAATTCGACGTCGTGCAACGCGTCGACGATCTCCTCCGTCGACAACTCACCGCGACGTCGGCCGTAAGCGATCAGTTCGCTCCACTCGCTGGGGTCGAGACCGACGACGTGCGGTGTCGGCGAGTTTTCGCCCACGGCATCACCCCCGATCGTCACCCCCACCCCCCGTACGAGTGTTCTTCGCTGCGAGCCACCCTAGCAATGCCTCACCAGCCACCGGAGCAAGACGAGCGTCGTCGAGTTCCTCGAGTCTCAAGCGAGCGTCACGATCGGCGCGAATCTCGTCGGGGTCGGTGATCCCCGTACGGCGCGCGAGGGTTCGGCGAACCGCGAGCGAGATGAGGTTCAACGCCACCGGGACAGGTTCGACATCGATGTCGGCAACTGCCGCCCGCTCGAGCAACTCGCACACCTCGGGGTCGGCCGCGGCCAACGCGGTGTCGAGCAGGTTCGCTCCACCGCTCTGCGCTGCCTCCGCCAGGGCCAGGAACGCCCGTCGGGGCACCTCGGTAGCGAAAAGGTCCTCGATCAACCATGATGCGATGCCGTCCCAGTTTTGCAACAACAAGGTGACAGCCACAAACTCGGCGTTGTCGGACACTCCGACGTTGCGCGTCGAGGCCACGCGGACCTCGGGGCGCTGTCCGCGTCGCTCGGCCATTCGCGAAAGGTCGGCCACCGGAATGCCAACCCGGGTGGCCACCTCACCGGCGTACAACTTGCGCACGTTCACGTCGGGATGCTCGTTGATCACCGACATCGCCTGCTCGGCGACCCGCGCTCGGTCTTCGGGACTGCGCAACTGCTTGCCGGTCACGACGCGGTTCACCCGGAACCCGAGAAACGGCATGGCCTCGTCGACCGCCGCGGCGAGTGCGGCCGGATCGGAGCTCGCCAGGTCGCCGGGGTCCTTGCCCTCCGGGAAACGGGCCACCGCCACCTGCACCTGGTACTTCTTCTCCCACTCGTAGAACTTCTCGGCCGCACCCTGACCGGCGGCGTCGGCATCGAACGCCAGCACGACCCGGCTCGCGAAACGTTTCAGGATCCGCACGTGCTCCTCGGTGAGTGCGGTGCCACAGGTGGCCACCGCACGGCTGACCCCGGACCGGTGGAAGCCGATGACGTCGGTGTAGCCCTCGCAGACGATCACCTGATCGGCTTTAACCACGTCGTTCTTGGCCCAGTTGAGTCCGTAAAGGGTCTTCGACTTGAAATAGATCTTGGTCTCGGGTGAGTTCTTGTACTTCGCCGGGTCGGTCGATCCGGGCAGGATGCGGCCGCCGAAAGCCACCGGCTCGCCGGTGTCGGTGAAAATCGGGAACATCACCCGGTTGCGAAACGAGTCCTGTAGACGGTTCGACTTGTTGTTGAACGCCAACCCGACGTCGAACAACACGTCGGCCGGGAACTTCTCGCGCAAGTGCTGACTGAGATGATCCCACCCTTCAGGCGCGTACCCCAGCTTGAAATGGCGGGCGACGTCGCCCGCCAACCCACGATCGCGCAGATAGTCGCGCGCGACCCGAGCGTCGGGCGAAGTGAGCAAACGCTGGTGGTACCACTCGACCGCGGCCTCCATCGCCTCGATCAGTTTCTTGCGACGCTGGCGGTCCTTGCTCTCGCCTCCCGAGGTGTAGGTGAGGGTGATCCCGGCCCGGCCCGCCAGTTTTTCGACCGCGGTCACGAAGTCGACGTGTTCGATCTCCTGCACGAACTTGAAGACGTCACCGCCGGCCTGACATCCGAAGCACTTGTAGCGAGCGGTCTCCTCACGAACGTTGAACGAACCGCTCTTCTCGGCGTGGAACGGACACAGGCCGACCCAGTTTCGGCCGGTCTTGCGCAGGGCCACATACTGCTGAACGACGTCGACGATCGAAACGGTCGCGCGAACTCGTTCTATGTCGTCGTCGGCGATGGCCATGGCCCGAGGCTAATGCAGGGATGCACCCGGCTCGCCGGGACGCCCGCGATCGGCTTTCAGCGAGAACCCGATCGCCGCCACCAGAACGATGGCGATGAACAGGAGACTCACCGTGGTGGGAACGTGATACCACCGAACGATCAACATCTTCACCCCCACGAAGGCCAGGATGATCGCCAAACCCTCTTTCAAGAATGCGAAACGGGTGTGGGCGTCGGCCAAGACGAAGTAGAGGGCCCGCAGGCCCAATATCGCGAAAGCGTTCGACGAGAAAACGATGAACTGTTCGCGACTCACGGCGATCACAGCCGGCACCGAGTCCACGGCGAAGAGCACATCGGTCAGTTCGATCAGCACCAACACCGCGAAGAGTGGGGTAGCCAGTCGTCGACCGTTCACGCGCGTGAAGAGCTTCTGGCCGTCGAATTCGGTCGTGCTCGGCACCGTGCGATTGACCAAGGTGAAAAATCGTCCCGACGTGGGGTCGATCTCCTCGTCGTCCTCCACCACCAACTTGACCGCGGTGACGACGAGGAAGGCCCCGAAAACATACAGAATCCAGTCGAACTTCTCGATGAGCGCCACCCCGGCGAAGATGAAGGCCGCCCGCAATGCCAGCGCCCCGAAGATGCCCCAGAAGAGCACCCGGTGTTGGTATTTCCCCGGGATCTTGAAATAGTCCAGGATCAAGGCCCACACGAAGACGTTGTCGACGCTGAGACTCTTCTCGATCAGGTAGCCACTGATGTACTCACCGGCCGCCCCGCCACCGAAGGCCCCCGCCACGACTCCGGTGAAGGTCAGGCCCACCCCCACCCATGCCACGGTCCAGACCAGCGCTTCACGGAATCGGACCTCGTGGGCCCGACGGTGGACGATCAGGATGTCGAAGGTCAGCAAGGCAGCGATGAACGCCAACAGGGCCAACCACGCCCAGCCGGGCACCGAAAGGTCGACGAAGTTGCGACTCGAGCCGGAGCCCGAGGCGAGAACGGATGCGCTGATCAATCGCGACTGAGCAGACCGCCGAGGCCCCCGACGCCCCCGCTACCGCCACCGGAGTTGCCAGTACCGACGAAACTCTGGATCCAACCCATCAGTTCGGTTGGATTGCGCGTCTGCGTCCAGACCTTGCCCGGACCGCTGAACTCGAAAACCAAACCCTCTCCGCTCTTGAACGACTGGATCAGTCCGCCACCGCTGGCCTTGCGAATGGCCATGTTGACCGAACTCTCGTAGGCGACCATGTGTCCGGTGTCGACGATCAGCGACTGACCGGCCGCCAACTCCCAGGTCTCGAGAGCGCCGTAACAGCCGAACACGACGAGTCCTTGGCCCTCGGCCCGGATGATGAACCCACCCTCGCTGCCGAACATGTTCTTGAAGCCACCCCACTTGGCGTCGATCGCCACGTTGGTGTCGTTGGCGAGCCACGAGCCCTTCTGGATGAACAACGGGTTGGCCGCGGACACCTCGAAGGCCACCACGTCGCCGGGAAGGCGGGCCGCCACGTCGACGTGCCCACCTTGAGCGGGAGCGGTGTAGGTGCTCACGAAGAAGCTCTCGCCGCCGAGCGCGGCGCGCTTCAGGCTCTTGAGCACGCCACCTTCGGCTTTCGATGACAGCTCGACGCCACCCGACATCGTCATCATCGCGCCACTCTCGACGCGCACGGGTTCGTTGGGGCCCAGCGTGATCCGGGCCACGCCGTACGCGGGACCTTGACGGGTTTGTACTTGCATGACTGCTCCCTCCGCAGGGAACCGATCCCCGCCTACTTGGTTTCGCTCTTCTTCTTACCACTCGAAGCGGCGATGACCGCTTGTGCCGCGGCCAATCTGGCGATCGGAACACGGAACGGCGAGCAACTGACGTAGTCGAGTCCGACCCGGTAGAAGAGGTCGATCGACTCGGGGTCTCCCCCGTGCTCTCCGCACACGCCCAGTTTGAGACCCGGCTTGGCCGCGCGCCCACGATCTGACGCGATCTTGACCAATTCGCCGACTCCGGTCGGGTCGATGGTCTCGAACGGGTTGCGCTTCAGCAGGCCGTTCTCGAGGTAGGCCGGCATCATGCGGCTCTCCACGTCGTCACGACTGAAACCGAACGTCATCTGGGTGAGGTCGTTGGTGCCGAAACTGAAGAAATCCGCTTCCTCGCTCAGTTCGTCGGCGCGCAAGGCGGCCCGCGGCGTCTCGATCATGGTTCCGATGGAGACCTTGGGCTTCTTGGCCCCCTTCTTCGAGGAGTCGGCGATGCCCTTGACGACCCAGGAGCGGGCCAAGGCCAACTCCTCGCGGGTGACGGTCAGCGGGATCATCACCTCGACGATCGGCTTGCCTCCGTTGGCGGCGCATTCGGCGGCGGCCTCCATGAGCGCTTGCACCTGCATGGCGTACAAACCGGGCTTCACCACGCCGAGCCGCACGCCACGGGTGCCCAGCATCGGGTTGAACTCGGCCCAGTCGTGCGCGGCCTTCAGCAGCTTGGACTCCTCGGCGGTCAGACCGGTCGTGGCCTGTTTGATCTCGAGCTCGTCGACACGGGGAAGGAACTCGTGCAGCGGCGGGTCGAGCAGTCGAACCGTCACCGGGAGACCGTCCATCGCCGTCAGGATGTCGATGAAGTCCTTCTTCTGGACGACGCGCAGTTCCTCGAGGGCCACGGCCTCTTCGTCGGCGGTGTTGGCGAGGATCATGCGCCGCACGACGGGCAGACGGTCGGGCGCGAGGAACATGTGCTCGGTACGGCACAAGCCGATGCCTTCGGCCCCGAGGTTGCGCGCGTTGGTGGCGTCCTCGCCGGTGTCGGCGTTGGCACGCACGGCCAACTTGCCCTTGCGCACCTCGTCGCTCCACTTCAAGATGATCTCGAATTCCTTGGGTGGCTTGGCGGCCGACAGGGCCACCTCACCGAGCACGACTTCGCCAGTGGTTCCGTCGAGCGAGATGACGTCGCCCTCCTTGACCACCACGTCGCCGACCGTGAATTGCTTGCCGTCGATGCGGATCGACTCGGCACCGACGACCGCCGGGGTACCCCAGCCACGCGCGACCACGGCGGCGTGACTGACGAGGCCACCGCGGGCGGTGAGGATGCCCTCGGAGACCATCATGCCGTGAACGTCCTCGGGGCTCGTCTCGCTGCGAACGAGCACCACTTTCTCGCCACGGTCGGCCGCGTCGGCCGCGTCGTCGGCGGTGAAGTAGACCTTGCCCACCGCGGCCCCGGGGGACGCGGCCAGACCCTTGGCGATCACATATTTGTTGCCGGCCTGGAACTGGGGGTGGAGAACCTGGTCGAGGTGCTCCGCCGAGACGCGATTGATCGCCTCGATCTTGGAGATCTTCCACACCTTCTTCGGACCCTTGGTGCCCTTGGTCATGTCGACCGCCATGCGCAGCGCGGCCGCCCCGGTGCGCTTGCCCACGCGGGTCTGCAACATCCAGAGTTTGCCCTGCTCGATGGTGAACTCGGTGTCGCACATGTCGGCGTAGTGCGCTTCGAGACGAGCGAAGATCGCCAACAACTCCTCGTGGATCTTGGGGAACTTGGCCTTGAGGGCGTCGAGGTCCTCGGTGTTGCGGATGCCGGCCACCACGTCCTCGCCCTGGGCGTTGACCAGGAAGTCGCCGTAGGGAACGTTCTCACCGGTGGCGGCGTTGCGGGTGAAACCGACGCCGGTGCCGGAGTTGTCGTCGCGGTTCCCGAAGACCATGGTCTGCACGTTGACCGCGGTGCCGAGGTCGTGCGAGATCTTCTCGCGCACTCGGTAGGCGATGGCACGGGCCCCGTTCCAACTCTTGAAGACGGCCTCGACCGCTCCGCGCAACTGCTTGTCCGGCGCCTGTGGGAACGCTTTGCCCGTCTCGGACTTGACGACCTCGAGGTACCGGACGCACAAACCCTTCAGCACGTCGGCCGACAACTCGGCGTCGGTGCGCACGCCCGCCGACTTCTTGGCGTCCTCGAGCGGGTGCTCGAAGAGGGCTCCTTCGATGCCGAGCACGATGCGGCCGTACATCGAGATGAATCGACGATACGAGTCGTGGGCGAATCGCTCGTCGCCGGTCACCTTGGCCAAACCCTTGACGCTCTGGTCGTTGAGACCGAGGTTGAGCACGGTGTCCATCATCCCGGGCATCGAGAACTTCGCGCCCGAACGCACGCTGACGAGCAACGGGTCCTTGGCGTCGCCGAGTTTGCGCTTCATGGCCTTTTCGAGCTTGGCCACCTGCGCCGCGATCTCGGTGTCGAGACCCTTGGGCCACCCTGCGTGCATGTACGCGCGACAGGCGTCGGTCGAGATCGTGAATCCGGGGGGCACCGGCAACTTGAGCACACTCGTCATCTCGGCGAGGTTGGCGCCCTTGCCCCCGAGAAGGTCCTTCATCTGCATGGGAGGACGACGGTGTTTGTGATCGAAGGAGTAGACGTACGGCACGGGGGTGGAGTCTACGACCTCGTGTGCCGACCGTTCGGGTCGACGGGCGCGGACATCTGGTCCACCCCGTAGGATCGCCGTGTGCGAATTCTCGGGTTTCCCGTTCAGATACGGCCCGGATTCCTGTTGTTCATGCTTCTGATCGTGGTCGTGAACGGCCAGCCGATGGGCTTCTGGCTCGCGGGGTCGGTCACGGCGTTCACCTTGGTCCACGAACTCGGTCACGCAGTCGCGGCGCGACGAACCGGCGCCACTGCGCGCATCTCACTCGACTTTCTCGCCGGGTACGCCTCATTCACACCGTCGCGACCGCTCACCCGTGGCGAACGGGCCTCGATTGCTCTCGCCGGACCACTCGTACAGATCGTGCTCGGCGTGGTCATACTCCTCGCGATGGGAGTCGACCCTCTCTCGCATTCCGATTACGCGTCGGACTACTCCTCGCTCGCCATCTGGTGGGCCGGACCGATGATCGGTTTGTTCAACCTCATCCCCGTGTTGCCCCTCGACGGCGGCACCATCGCGGGCGAGGTCATCGATCGATTCCGGCCCGGTCGGGGTCGCGCGCTGATGGCTCGCATCAGCCCGCCGGCCACGGCCGTCGCGTTCGTGACGATGGTGCTCGTCGAGGACCTGCGACCGCTCGCCGCCTTTGCCGCGATCCTGCTCGTGCTGCAGATGCAAATCGTCTCCGTACGCACCGATGGCCGCAGCCCGAACAGCAACGACGTTCTTCGTCATCGTCGACGATTTATGGAAGCCGAAGCGACGGCGTGGCGCACGGGCCGCCCCGGCATGATGGTCTCGCCCCAGGTTCCCTCCCCGTGGTGGGAGGCGAGCCGAGCGATCGACGGTGGGCGTCCCGATGCGGCCGTGGCGTTCATCATCGACGATCTCCAAGGTCGTCGGCCCGGCCAGTGGTGGCCGCCGCACGACGCCACCAACGATCAACTCGAGCCCGTCGCGGCCCTCGTCGAGTCGCGCCTGCCCGCCCCCGGGCCGACCGATCGCGTCGCGTCGGCGCTCGCGATCATCGACGTGTTAAGACGCACGGGTCGCCCACGGCGCGCCGCCGAGTACGGCACGGCCGTCCACACGAACACGCGATCCGGCGCGGCGGCGATACTGGTTGCGTTGTGTTGCGCCTCCTTGGGCGACGACACGAACGCCGCCCAATGGCTCACAGTCGCCGGACGCTCAGACGCCGAGCCCGCCGCCCTGCTCGCCGCTCTCGTCGGCGCTCCGGAATTCGCGCGCATCCGCGAGCGCCCCGAGATCGCCGAGTTGATCCGGGCCCTCACTCCCTGATCGAACCGAGTTCGCACGAGCGGTCGACGAAGGCCAGGGCGACGTCACCGGCGACCGAGGTGATGACCCCCACGGGCGCGCCCGCGACGAGCACCGTGTCGCCAACAGCACGACCCGCACCGTCGATCATCCGCAAGGTTCGGGGGGCGGTTGCTCCACGGCTGTCCATTCGCTCGACCAGCTCCTGTCCCGGATAACACCCCTTGGTGAAACTCACCGTCACCGGCACGACCCCGAGCGATGCCGGCACCGTTTCGCCCGCGATCACCTCCGACCCGTTCGCCGGCCAACCGGCCGCCACCCGCGCCACCTCGATCGCGTCCTGATCGACCATCACGCAACCATCGAGTCCCGCGAAGGGAACGCCGATGACATCGTGGACCCCGCCGTCCTCCCACCACGCGAGGTGCGTGGAGTGGTCGTCGACGACGATCGCCGACCCGTCGGTGGAGATCAGGCGGGTCACCTCGATCGACCCGCGGGTGATCGTCGCCTTGGTGCGGATCAGGAACCGACGCAACCGCGTCTCGACCGCGTCGGCGACATCCGTTCGCCCGGCCTCGACGAGCACCGCACAGCGCTCCTCGTCCTCGCGCCACACCCGCGTGATCGCCACCACCTTCCCCGTCGGTTCGAGCAGCAGGCTCTGGCGCGAGCCGCCGACGGGGATCGACTCGACGTCGTTGCTCATCTGCGAGTGGAGGTAACGACGGGCGTCGGGACCCTCGACGACGATCGCCGCCACGTCGAGCCGCGCACCGATGATCATGCCGGGGTTCCACTGATCATGCCGGGGTTCCACCCTGGCGGCGGCGAGCGGTCATGCGTCGTGCCGCCGGCACGGCAGCCAGCAACGCGGCCGCTTTGTTGCGACATTCGAGGTCCTCGTCGTCGGGATCGCTGTCGGCGACGATGCCCGCCCCGGCTTGCAGGTACGCCGCCCGCTCACCGATGAACATCGTGCGGATGGCGATCGCGGTGTCGAGGTTGCCGCTGAAGTCGACGTAGCCGACCACCCCGGCGTACGGACCTCGTTTCACGGGTTCGAGCTCGTCGATGATCTCCATGGCCCGCACCTTGGGGGCCCCGCTCACAGTGCCGGCCGGCAACGTCGCCCGCAGTACGTCGATCGGACCGCGACCGGGAACCAGGTCACCGCTGACCTGCGAGGTGAGGTGCATGACGTGGCTGTATCGCTCGAGGGTCATCAACTCGTCGACCTTGACCGAGCCGAACTCGGCGACCCGACCGACGTCGTTGCGGGCGAGATCGACGAGCATCACGTGCTCGGCCACCTCCTTGGGGTTCTCGCGAAGTTCGGCCGCCAGACGTCGGTCGTGCTCGTCGTTGCTTCCTCGCTTGCGGGTGCCCGCGATCGGCCGACTGATCACCCGACCACCGAGGAGTTGCACCATCGGTTCGGGCGAGCTACCCACGATGGTCACCCCGCGTTGCCGCAAGAAGTACATGTACGGGCTGGGGTTCACTTGACGCAACACGCGGTACATGTCGAAGGGGTCGGCCTCGAGTTGGATCTCGTAACGCTGCGACAGTACGACCTGGAAGATGTCCCCGGCCCGAATGTGTTCCTTGGCGACCTCGACCGCGAGCTGATACTCGCCGTCGGGCATCGACGATCGGGTCGGGGGCAGAACGTCGTCGCGCGAAGGTGGTTCGACCGGTGTGTACGCGAGCGGTCGGGCCAGGTCGTCGACCGCCGCACGGGCCCGCTCCACCGCGGCGTCGTACTCGGCATCCAGGCGCGACCGGTCGAGTCCGAGCACCGGGACGCTCTCGATCAAGTACACCCGCTGCCGCCAGTGGTCGAAGGCCGCAAGCGATCCGATCACGCTCATGACGGCATCGGGCAGACCGCGATCGTCGCGGGGGACGTCGGGAAGGTCCTCGACCTCGCGCACGATGTCGTAGCCGAGAAATCCCATCACACCACCCTGGAGTGGGGGGAGGTCGGCGATGACCGGACTGCGATACTCGGCCAGGAGTCCGTCGATGGCCTCCAACATCCCGCGGTCGGTCGGCACCGAATCGGGAATCTCACCGTGAACGCGCAATTCGCCTCCGACGAGCGTGAGGGTCGCGCGGGGCCGCCGTCCGACGAAACTGAACCGACTCCAGCGCTCGCCGTGCTCGACGGACTCCAGTAGGAAACCCTCCTCGTCACCCACCAGTTTGGCGAACGCCGCGACGGGGGTCTCGAGGTCGGCCAACAACTCGATCCACACCGGAACGACCGTGTGATCGACGGCCAATCGCTCGAACTCCTCGCGCGACGGGCGAACCACGAGGCCGCCGGCGTGGTCGGTCATCGCGTGTTTCCGAAGGCCCGGAAGAAACAGGTGCGCTCACCGGTGTGACAGGCACCGGCACCCTCCTGCTCGACCTTGAACAACAACGTGTCACCGTCGCAGTCGTAAAACGCCTCGCGAACGAACTGACGATCTCCGCTGGTGTCGCCTTTGCGCCACAGTTCGGAACGGCTGCGGCTCCAGTAGACCATGCGGCCCTCGTCGAGGGTCATGGCCAGACTCTCGGCGTTCATCCACGCCATCATCAGGACGTCTCCGTTCGTGGCATCCTGGGCGATGACCGGGACCAGACCGTCGGCATTGAACTTGACCGCGGCCAGTTGTTCGGGTGTGGCTTCGATGAACGGCACGACGACACTCTGTCAGAGATATAGCCCGGTGTGCCCGTCGATTCGACTGGCGGCCACGGCGTGAATGTCGCGCTCGCGCAACATGATGTAATCGCTGCCCCCGACCTCGACCTCGTAGCGGTCCTCGGGGCTGAAGAGAACCCGATCGCCCACCTCGGCGCTTCGCACGTTCTGGCCCAGTGCCACCACTTCGGCCCACACGAGACGCTTGGAGATCTGGGCGGTGGCCGGGATCAGGATTCCGCCGGAACTGCGTCGCTCGCCGTCACGCTCGGGGATCTTGACGAGCAGACGGTCGTTCAGCATCTTGATGGGCAGCTTGTCGGCGTCGACCGCTTCCACCTTCTTCGACTTCTGCTTGTCATCGGCCACGGTCGTTCACGGTACCGTCACCGGCGTGTCGATCGAAACCGTGACCCTTTCCACCATCGACGGCGTGAACATCGAGGGCGACGTCGCCACCGCGGCCGTCGACCGACCGATTCGGGGTGGCGTCGTCCTGGCTCACCCTCATCCCCTCCACGGAGGCGACCGCTTCAATCCCGTCGTCGACACCCTCTTTCGCGTGCTCCCGGCGCACGGCTTCCATGCCGTCCGATTCGACTTTCGCGGAGCCGGTGGCAGTTTCGGCGAACACGACGGCGGAGATTCGGAACGACTCGACGTGGCGGCTGCCATCGATTTTCTCGCCCCGTTCAACGACGACATCTGGGCCATCGGGTACTCGTTCGGCTCGGTCGTCGCGTTGAACGTCGTGGAACCCCGGGTGTCGGGGTGGATCGCCATCGCCCCGCCACTGCTCGACGAATCCGCGGTGCTGGCGGGGCGCGACCCGCGACCGAAGTTGTTGCTGGTCCCCGAGCACGACCAGTTCTGCCCCGCACCGCAGGCCCGCGAGCGATCCGCCCGGTGGTTCTCGACGACGATCGTCGACGTGCCCGGCACCGACCACTTCCTCCATGGCCGGGTGAGCACCGTCGCCGAACGAGTGGTCGCCTTCCTCGACGATCTCAGTTCTTCAGAACCGACTTGATCTCGTTCATCACGTCGGGTGTCAGGGCGTCGATCACGTCGAGGGCCCCGAAGTTCTCCCTCACCTGTGAGGCCTTGCTCGCACCGGTGATGACCGTCGACACGTTCGGGTTCTTCGTGCACCAAGCCAACGACATCTGCGCCAGCGTGCACCCCAGTCGCTCGGCGATGGGGATCAGACGCTTCACCCTCTCCTGCGTGGCCGCACTGGTCAGTCGCTCGGCCAGCCACGAGTAACCGGGGAGTGCCGCGCGGGAGTCGCCCGGGACACCGTCGATGTACTTGCCTGTCAGCACCCCCGAGGCCAGAGGACTCCAGATGGTGGTTCCGAGACCGATGTCCTCGTACAGACGCTTGTACTCCACCTCCACGCGGCGGCGCTCGAACATGTTGTACTGCGGCTGCTCCATGACGGGCTTGTGCAGGTGGTGACGTTCGGCGATCTCCCACGCGGCGCGAATCTCGTCCGCCGTCCACTCACTGGTGCCCCAATACAGCACTTTGCCGCGATCCACGAGGTCGCTCATGGCCCACACGGTCTCCTCGAGGGGCGTGTTCGGATCGGCCCGGTGGCAGAACAACAGATCCACGAAGTCGACCTGCAGACGATCGAGGCAGCCCTCGATGGAGTGGTGCAGGTACTTGCGGTTCAACGTGTTGTTCATGTTGGGCACGTTGCCGTCGATGCCCCAGAAGACCTTCGTGGACAGCACATAGTCCCGCCGACGCCAACCGAGGTCGGCGATGACCCGGCCCATGATCGCCTCGCTCTCGCCACCCGCGTACGCCTCGGCGTTGTCGAAGAAGTTGCACCCGGCGTTCCAGGCGTTCTGCATGCATTCGCGGGCGGTGTCGTCCTTCATCTGGGTGTCGAAGGTGACCCAACTGCCGAAGGACAGCACCGACACCTTCAATCCGCTGCGACCGAGTCGCCGGTATTCCATCTTGGGGTTGGGTGTGAATCGGGTGCTCATGCTCGGACGCTACGCCACGGAACTCGCCACTCCGGCAACCAGGCGAGCGATGTCGGCTGGGCCCACTCCGCAACATCCACCGATCATCGTCACACCGCGCGCAGTCCAGTCGGCGAGACGATTCACGCCGAAGGGATCGGATGAGTCGCCCGTCCACGACCGGGTACCGGCGTTCCACACCCGACCGAGGTTGGGGTACACGATCAACCCGATTCGAGGAGCCGCCTCCCGAAGATCCCCGAGCACGTCGTCGACCACCTCCGGGTGCGTGCAGTTGACACCCACCGCGACGAGGTTCGCGTACCCCGCGATCCCCGTCACCGCCGTCCGGAGGTCGTCGCCCCCGTAGGTGGCGCGCGATGACCGCGCTCCGAAGCTGAACCATGCCGCCGGGGCCCCGAGGTCGTCGAGAATCCCGGCGATCAGACGCGCCTCATCGGCTCGCGGAATCGTCTCCACCGCGATCACGTCGACCCCGGCACCCACCAGCACCTCGAGTTTGTCCCGGTGGTACTTCTCGACGTCCTCCCACGACGCGGCGTAGAGGCCCGTGTACTCGCTGCCGTCGGCCAGCACCGCGCCGACTGGTCCGACCGAGGCCGCCACTCGCGCCGTCGTCCCCTCGGTCGCACGACGTGCCAGATCGACGGTCGACGTCAGGGCCCGTCGAGCCGTCGACGCATCCAGTCCCGCGTTCGCGAACTCGCGAACACCGCATTGGTAACTCGCGGACGTCACGATCGCGGCGCCGGCCTCGACGAAACGCCGATGAGCCTCCACCAACAGTTCGGGGGACTCGATCACCACTCGGGCCGTCCAGAGCGGACCACCGATGTCGGCGCCGACCTCCTCGAGGGCGGTGGAGAGACCGCCATCGATGACGGTGACGCCCACCGTCAGCCCCCCGGACGCACGTCGAGGCCCGCGCGCGCCACCGCGGGTTGGGTCGGGGCGATGGTCAACCCACCGATGTGCAAGATCGACGGGGCCATAACCGCGTCGGCGCCGCCCGACACCACCCCGTCGACCATGTGCGCCAGCGTGCCCACCCCTCCCGAGGCGATCACCGGAACCCCGACCGCATCGGACACCCCCCGGGTCAAGGCGATGTCGAAGCCCTCCTTCGTCCCGTCACGGTCCATGGAAGTCAGCAGGATCTCCCCGGCCCCGAGTTCGGTGGCCCGCACCACCCACTCGATCACGTCGATGCCCGTCGGCGTTCGTCCGCCGTGCAAGTACACCTCGAAACGCCCGGGTTCGTCCGGGCGACCCTTGGCGTCGACGGCGCACACGACGCACTGACTCCCGAACTCGTCGGCGATCGACCGGATCAACCCGGGGTCCTGGACCGCCGAGGTGTTGACGCTCACCTTGTCGGCACCGGCGCGCAACATCCGACGCGCGTCCTCGACGGAGCGAATGCCGCCGCCGACCGTGAACGGAATGAACACCTGCTCCGCGGTGCGACTCACGACGTCGACCATCGTCTCGCGACCGTCGCTGCTCGCGGTGATGTCGAGAAAGACCAACTCGTCGGCGCCCTCGGAGTCGTAGCGCCTCGCCAACTCGACCGGGTCTCCGGCGTCGCGGAGGTCCACGAAGTTCGTGCCCTTCACCACTCGACCGTTGGTCACGTCGAGGCACGGAATGACCCGCGCGACCTTCACGCGACACCTCGCAACGCATCCAACGCTTCGCCGACACTGAAGCGACCCTCGTACAACGCTCGGCCGGTGATGATGCCGCCGAGACCGTCGAGTCGCGCCAGGGCCGTCACGTCGTCGAGCGAGGAGACCCCGCCACTGGCGATCACGGGAACCGAGGTGGACGACACCGCCATCGCGAGCCCCTCCAGATCGGGGCCGCTCAGCATGCCGTCGCGCGCGATGTCGGTGATCACGAAGGCCCTTGCGGTCGGAAACCATCCGAGCGCCTCGACGAGGTTCACTCCGGACGATTCGGTCCAGCCGTGAACGGCGACGTCACCGGCGCGATGGTCGAGACCCACCGCCACATCGACCACTTGCGACGCCGCCACGACGGACGCGGGATCGGCCACCGCGGCCGAGCCCATCACCACCCGAGACACCCCGGCACGGGCCAACTCCTCGGCATCGGCGACGGAGCGCACACCACCTCCGGTCTGCAGACTGGCGCGGCCGGCCAACGCGGCCGCCACCCGGGCGATGATCGTTCGATTCACCGGATCCCCGGTGCGCGCGGCATCGAGGTCGACGATGTGCACCCACGGCGCGCCCGCGTCAGCGAACGAACGCGCGACCGCAACCGGATCGTCGCCGTACACCGTCTCGCGGGAGTAGTCGCCTTGAGTCAAGCGCACTACCTTGCCGGCCCGCAGGTCGATGGCCGGATAGAGGTCGACGGTCACGCCCGAACTCCGTCGACGAAGTTGCGTAGCAACGCGAGACCGCTGCGCCCGGACTTCTCCGGGTGAAACTGGGTGGCCACGACGTTGTCGCGACGGAACACCGCATTGAGGGTTCCCCCGTAGTCGCACGTCGCGATCACGGCGTCGGCCGCGCTCGGCACACCGTGGAGCGAATGCACGAAGTAGACCCACGAACCGTCGACGCTCCCGGCCAGATCGGGGCCGTCGAGCACGGGATCAGGACGGACCATCGACAGTCGGTTCCACTGCATCTGGGGACGCTTCACACCCGCGGGTATCCAACGCACCGAGCCGGGGATCACGCCCAGTCCGCGCGCGCCGGGGTTCTCCTCACTGTCGTCGAACAGCATCTGCATCCCGACGCAGATGCCGAGGAACGGACGACCCGACGCCACCGCATCGTGGACCACGCTCTCGAGACCCGCCGTGCGCAAGGCGTCCATGCACGCACCGAACGCACCGACACCGGGTAGCACGACCGCTCGTGCGTCGGCGACCATCCTGGGATCGCGGGTCAGACGGGCATCGGCCCCCACCTTCTGCAGGGCTTTCTCGGCTGAACGCAGGTTGCCGATGCCGTAGTCGAGCACGGCCACGAGGGGTGCGGTCACAGAACGCCTTTGGTGGAGGGAACACCGGAGCCCTCGATCCGCACGGCGTCGCGCAGACAACGTCCGAGTCCCTTGAACACCGATTCGACGATGTGGTGCACGTTGGTGCCGTGCTTCAAGGTGACGTGGAGGGTCACCCCGGCGGCCGTCGCGAACGACGAAACCGCGTGCTCGGCCAGTTGCGGATCGAACGGCGGGTTTCCGAGCGGGAGACATTCGGGAATCGCGACGTCCCACACGACGAAGGGCCGACCCGACAGGTCGAGGGCGATCTCGACCAATGCCTCGTCGAGCGGGTACAAACCGCTGGCGAACCGACGCACACCGGCCTTGTCACCGAGGGCCTCGCGCACCGCCTCGCCGAGAGCGATCGCCACGTCCTCGACGGTGTGGTGCGTGTCGATGTGCAAGTCGCCCGAGGCGGCGATCTCGAGGTCGAACCCTCCGTGCTTGCCGACCTGGGACAACATGTGGTCGTAGAACGGAATACCCGTCGACACCGAGGTGCGGCCGGTGCCGTCGAGTTCGAGCGTGATCGAGATGTTCGTCTCGGCCGTCGTGCGGCGACGGGTGGCGGTGCGACTCATGACAGAACCTCCGTGATGGCGGACAAGAAGCGATCGTCTTCGGTCGGTGTACCGATGGTGACACGCAGACAATCGGCCAGGCGGGGCCAACCGGAACAATCGCGAATCAGGACACTACGGTCGAGCAGACCTTGCCAAACCGCGCGGCCGCCCTTCGAGCGGGGCCGGAAGAGCACGAAGTTCGCTCCGCTGTCGAAGACGTCGACGTCGAGTGAACGCAGACCGGTGACGACGCGCTCGCGCTCGGAGACGATCTCGCGCACGCGCTGCTCCATCTCGTCGCGGAAGGCGACGGCGAGGGTGCCGGCGATCTGTTTGGTGGCGTCGAGGTGATACGGGAGGACGACCTTGTCGAGTTCGGCCACCAGCCAGCGCGGACCGACCAGGTAGCCCAGACGCGCCGCGGCCATGCTCCAGGTCTTCGAGAACGTGCGCGACACGACGAGGGGGGTCTCCTCGGTGACGAGATCGACGGCCGACCAGTCGGCGAACTGCCCGTAGGCCTCGTCGACGACGACGAGACCGGGTGACAGCGCCAGCACGTCGCCGACCACCGACGGCGTATCCACGCCCCCGGTCGGGTTGTTCGGTGAACACAGGAAGGTCACGTGCGGGCGTGACTGCTCGACCACACGACGCACCTCGTTCATGTCGATCCGGAAATCAGCGTCACGCTCACCTTCGACCACCGTGGCGCCCGAGATGCGCGCGATGTGGCCGTGGAGTTGATACGTCGGCTCGAACGTGGCCACCGTTCGACCGGGGCCGGCGAAGGTGAGCAGCACCGTCTGCAACACCTCGTTGCTGCCGTTGGCCACGAAGATCTGATCGGCACCGACTCCGTGCAACTCGCCGATGGCCGCGCGCAGTCGTCCGGCGGCACGATCGGGGTAGCGATTCCATTCGATACGGGCGACCTCGTCGGCCAACGCCCGCCGGAAGGCCTCGGGAGGCCCGACCGGGGCTTCGTTGGTGTTGAGGCGCACATCGACCGTGACCTGAGGCGAGTGGTAGCCCTCGAGGGCCGACAAGTCATCGCGCACGGGAACACGGGTCACGGCACCGCAGGCTACCGAACCCTCCCGTCACGGTTCCGAGGGTTTTGTGCCGGCCGCGCCCCCGTATGGTGATGCGGTGAGCAACAAAGACATCTCCACGATCGCCGCCGAACTCTCGGTGATGGCCGAAGGCACGGCTCGGTATCAGGAACGCGTGGCCGAGTTGCGCACGGGCGACCTCGGCGAACAACACGCCGACTTGATCGCGGCGATCCACGAGGCCGAACGGGCCCTGCGGGGTGCTCAGCGCGCCCTTCTGCGGGCGCACAAATTCGCCTCCTGATCAGGTCGCCGGTCGGGTCTTCTTTGGGGTCGTCTTCTTTGGGGTCGTCTTCTTTGCCGTCGTCTTCTTTGGGGTCGTCTTCTTTGCCGTCGCCTTCTTTGCCGTCGCCTTCTTTGCCGTCGTCTTCTTCGCCGTCGTCGTCCGTTTCGTCGTCGGTGCGGTCACCGGAACGCCGGCCGCCGGGCAGATGTCGGCGAAGTCACACACTTCGCAGCGGGGCTTGCGCGCGTCACAGACCCGTCGCCCGTGGAGGATCAGCCGCAAACTGAACGCTCCCCATTCGGCTCCGGGCAGATAGTCGTTCAACTGCAGTTCGACCTTGACCGGGTCCTCGTGCTTGGTCAGACCCAGTCGCCGTGCGAGTCGCCCCACGTGGGTGTCGACGGGCAAGCCGGGCAAGTCGAACACCACGCTGCGCACCACGTTGCCGGTCTTACGACCCACACCGGGCAAGGTGACGAGATCGTCGAGGTCGCTCGGCACCTCGCCATCGAATCGCGCGACCAACGCCGTCGCCATGCCGATGAGGTTCTTCGCCTTGCTGGCGTAGAAGCCCGTCGAGCGGATGATGCCCTCGAGTTCACCGACGTCGGCCGTCGACAACGCCCACGGGTCGGGGTACCGGGCGAACAGTGCGGGGGTCACCATGTTCACGCGCGCGTCCGTGCACTGCGCCGACAGGATCGTGGCCGACAACAACTCGAACGCGTTGCGATGATCGAGTTCGCAGATCACCTCGGGATATCCGATTGCGAGGCGGCGCGCGACCTCGATCGTCTGCGCCTTCGGAACGACCTTATTGCCCGCGAAACGCCCCATGAGCCGAGAGTAGCCACGGGTAGGCTGACTCGGTGCGGGTTCTCGACATCAAGCGACAGATGCGACCCGACGACATTCAGGTCGTCGCCGACCTGCTTCGCGATGCCGAACGCGCCGACGGCCACCGACCGCTGTCCGACCACCTCTGGCTCGACCTCGTCGACGGTGGCCGGGAGGGTTTCGCCGGACTCGTCGCCTGGGAACACGGCCATGATCATCCGGTCGCCTACGCCCAGATCAGCAAGGGTCACGAGTCCTACTCGATCGAACTGGTGATCCACCCCCACCATCGTTACGAGATGCACCTCATCGGCCCCGAGTTGTTGTCGGCCGCGATCGACGAGGTCGCGCGCAACGGCGGTGGACACGTGCATTGGTGGGTGTTCGAGCCCACGATCGGCCATGCCGAGGTGGCCACGGTCGTCGGTCTCGCCCCGGGGCGCACCTTGCACCAGATGCGCCGATCGCTGCCGTTGTCGGTCGCCGACGCGGCCTACGCCGTGCCCGTGCGTCCGTTCGTGAAAGGTCGCGACGAGGGCGCGTGGCTCGATCTCAACAACCGCGCTTTCGCCCATCACCCCGAACAGGGCGGCTGGGACATCGCGACTCTCAGCGCACGAATGGCCCAACCGTGGTTCGACGCCGAGGGATTCGTCATTCACGAGATCGACGGGAGGATGGCGGGCTTCTGTTGGACCAAGGTTCACCGCGACACCGAACCGGTGCTGGGCGAGATCTACGTCATCGCCGTCGACCCCGATGTCGCCGGGCGGGGCCTCGGCCGGTCGCTCGTCGTGTCGGGACTCGTCGAGCTCGCCGGACGCGGCATCACAACCGCGATGCTCTACGTCGACGCCCACAACGACTCGGCCATGCGCCTGTACAACAGCCTCGGTTTTCGCGTGCACCGCACCGACCGGGCGTTCGTCGGCGACATCGCCCCGACACGGACGAGGAGCAACCCGTGACCACCATCGACGAGGAATCGCTGCCGCGCTGGAGCGTGGTCGACGTCCACGAGTCACTCACCAGCCGTTCGTTCCGTGACGCGCTCGAACTCGTTCTGGCCGACACCGCACGCCTCGAGGCGACCTTCGACGAGCTCGACATCAGAGGGTTGCCCGACGCGAAGACGGCGGTCGTCGACGCCGCGACCGGGCGGCGGCTCGACCGCGCGATCGGCGAGTTCAACTCCCTCGTCGCCCGATCCGAGATCCTCGGCTCCTACGTGTACGCGACCGTTTCGACCGACACCCGTGACGAGACGGCCCAGGCGCTGCTATCGGAAATCGAGGTCGCCGACTCGCGGGTGACTCCCCTGCTCGCCCGACTCGCCGACTTCGTGTGCGATCACGGGCTCGATCGCCTGAGCGAGGTGAGTCACGAGGCTCGCGAACACGTCGGCCCGCTGGCCCGACTGGCCGACCGTGCGGCGCATCAGATGGACGAGGCGCTCGAGGGCCTCTTCGCCGAATTGTCCACGACCGGGTCGTCGTCGTGGGGTCGGCTCCAGTCCGACGTGACGTCACAACTCACGGTCGAGGTCGTGCTCCCGACGGGAGCGCGTCGACTGCCCATGCCGGCCGTGCGTGGACTGGCCACCGATGCCGATCCGGTGATCCGCCGTGTGGGTTACGACGCCGAGATGATCGCTTGGCCCCAGGTGTCCACCGCCTGTGCCGCGGCGATGAACGCCATCAAGGGCGAGGCCAACATCGTCAACCGTCGACGCGACTGGAAGTCGCCGCTCGACGCTTCGCTCTTCGCCAACAGCGTGTCGCGCGCGACCTTCGACGCGATGCAGTCCGCCATCGTCGACTCGCTCGCCGATTTCCGCGTCTGGATGCGCACGAAGGCCCGCCTGCACGGCCACGACGGTGCCCTTCCCTGGTGGGATCTGATGGCGCCACTTCCCGTCGCCGACAACTCGATTTCCTGGCGCGATTCGCTCGATCTCGTGCGTACGGCATTCGGCTCCTTCAGCGCCCCGTTGGCCGGACTCGTCGATCGTGCCGTCGCCGAGTCGTGGATGGACGTCCCCCCGCGCGAGGGGAAGGTGGGCGGGGCGTTCTGCATGCCGTTCGTGGACGATCGTTCCCTCGTGCTGCTGAACTGGAGCGGCTCGGTCGAGTCCGCCCAGACGACGGCCCACGAACTCGGTCACGCGTACCACAACACGCAGCTGGCGGGTCGCACTCCCCTGCAGAAGCGGGTTCCGATGGCCCTCGCCGAGACGGCCAGCATCTTCTGCGAAACCCTCGTCGTCGAGGCCGGACTCGCTCGATTGGGTGGCGCCGAGCGTCTCGCCCTGCTCGACGTCGATCTCCAGGGCGCCAACCAGGTGGTCGTCGACATCCACAGTCGGTTCCTGTTCGAGACCGAGGTTTTCGCCCGCCGCCAACGTCGCACCCTCGGCGTCAACGAACTGAACGAGATCATGTTGCAGGCCCAGGTCGACTCGTACGGCGACGGACTCGACCAGTCGACCGCCCACCCGCACATGTGGGTGCTCAAGCCGCACTACTACGGCAGCCATTTCTACAACTGGCCGTACACCTACGGCCTGCTGTTCGGACTCGGGTTGTTCGCCGAGTACCGCCGGGACCCCGATCGATTCCGGTCCGGCTACGACGATCTCCTGGGACGAGCGGGTATGAACACCGCCGAGGAACTCGGTGCGGCCTTCGGCATCGACGTCACAACCGTCGACTTCTGGACCGCCAGTCTCGACGTCCTGCGAGCACGCATGCGTGAGTACGCCGAACTCGCCGAGACGCTCTGAACCGCGCTCGGTCTGACAGGCTGTCACCGTGACCAATCGCTACGACGCTTCGCGCGAGGACCTCGATCGCCTGCTTGACGGCCATCCGCGCTACCGCGTCGACCAATTGTGGCGCGGTCTGTACACCGAGCTCACCGATCCCGCCGACATGACGGCGCTCCCCAAGGACCTGCGCGTGCGTGTCGACGAACAACTTCCGCAGGCTCTACGCCTCGCCCAGGAGGTCTCGGCCGATCGGGGCGACACCGTCAAGTTCCTCTGGGAACTCGACGGGGGGAGCCGCATCGAAACGGTTTTGATGCTGTACCCCGATCGCGCCACCGTGTGCGTCAGCACCCAGGCCGGCTGCGCGATGGCGTGCGGATTCTGTGCCACCGGGCAGGCCGGCTTCACCCGTCACCTCAGTCACGGAGAGATCATCGAGCAGGTCGTGCGCGCCGCCCAGCGCGCCACGTCGATGGGTCGTCGGGTCAGCAACGTCGTCTACATGGGAATGGGCGAGCCCCTCGCCAACGAGGAGGCTGTGTGGCGGTCGCTCGAGCGCATCCACGACGACGTGGGCATCTCGGCCCGGCATATCACCGTGTCCACCGTGGGCATCGTCCCGGGCATCAAACGACTCGCCGCTCGACCCCTGCCCGTGAGCCTCGCGGTCAGCCTGCACGCCGCCAACGACGCCTTGCGCGATGCTTTGGTGCCCATCAATCGCCGGTACCCCATCCAGTTGCTGATGGAGGCCTGTGGCGAGTACCTCGAGGCCAAGGGGCGCCGCCTGAGTTTCGAGTGGGCGATGATCGACGGGGTGAACGACCGGCCGAGTGACGCCATCGAACTGGCCGCGTTGTGCCGTCGTTTCCGGGTTCCGGCGCACGTGAATCTGATCCCGCTCAACCCCACACCTGGATACGAAGTGCGAGGGTCGAGTCGCGCGCACGTTCACGCCTTCGCCGACCAATTGATCGAGCTCGGCGCGAACGCCACCGTCAGGCGTAATCGCGGCACCGACATCGCCGCCGCCTGTGGACAGCTGGCGGCGGGGCGACCGGTGAAGGTGTCGCTGTCCGGCCCGCCCGAGATCGACTGACGTCGCGCGCGGACTCAGTCGTTCGACTCGATGTACGACGGGTTGGCCACCCGCAACTTGTCGAGGACTGCCGACCACACGGCCGACACCACATCGTCGATGCGGTCGTCGAGTACTCCGGCGCGGATCGCCGCGGCCAACTCGGCATCGGACCCGAAACCGAGCGCGGCCAGACGGTCGGCGTGTTCGTCGGCCTGCGCGGGACCCAACGCCAACTCACGCTCGACCATGCTCAGAACGTTGATCGCCACCCGCGAATGGAACTGGATGCGCCCCGTCGTGTTGGGCAGAACGTCGTTCTGGAGCCACTCGCGCACCGACTCGACAAGTTGAGCGGCCGAGGGAACGTCGTGGGGCGACATGCTCATGACACTCCGATCGACGACCAACGGTCCCGGAGCGCGAGCATCACGTCGTACTCGTTCTCGCACACCCGCCGACCGATCGCGGCCAGTTCGTGGCTACGGGAGAAACCGAGCAGATGCGCGCTCGTCTGCAGCATGCACATGATCCCCCATTTCAGCGTGCCGAGCACTTCCCACCAGCGCAACGCGTCACGATCGGCGAGATGCCCGGTGGCTCTGGCGTACTCGGCCAGCAACTCGTCGTAACCGCCGAGACCAGCGACCGGTAGGGGCGAACCGAAACGCCACGCTCGCACACACAACCAACCGAGGTCCTCCATCGGATCGCCCACGTGGGCGAGCTCCCAGTCGAGCACGGCACGCAGTCCATCGTCTCCGACCATCACGTTGCCGAGTCGGAAGTCGCCGTGGACGACGGTGCGCCGCGCGGAGGCCGGCCGATTCCGCTCGAGCCAACGGAACGCCAACTCGAATGCCGGGTGCGCCTGATCGAGCTGGGCGTCGAGATCGTCGAGGCTCTGGTGGTACTGGGCCACCTGGTCGGTCGACGGTAGGCCCGCGGCGTCGGCGGGGTCGATCGAATGAATGGCGGCCAGGGCTCGCGCGAACTGTCCCACCAGATCACGTCGCGCCACGACGAATTGCGGATCGCGCAGGATCTTGCGGGCGATCGTCTCTCCCTCGACATGCGACAGGATCATGAAACTCGACCCGAGTTCCTCTCGTCCGTTGGCGAGCAGTCGCGGCACCGGCACCCCGGACGCCGCGGCCGCGCGAAGCACCGCAGCTTCCACACCCATGTCACGAGCATCGCCCGCACGCTGACGTTGAAGGATCAGCGGAACGCCGTCGGCACTGAACTTCCATGTCTCGCGAGACGCTCCGCCACTCAACCGGGCCAGTCCTTCGACGGAACCGGCGCCCAGCACGCGTGCGATGCCCGCGGTGAGTTCGACGTGCGGATCGGGCGTCACCCGCTCATTGTGCCTCGCCCGTCAGCAGGCGGCACGAACGGACGGGTAGGGGTTCACCGGGTTTCCGCCCCCCGGGTGGATCTCGAAGTGCAGGTGAGGGTTGCCGGCGGCGTTGCCGGTGTCGCCGACGTAGCCGATGACGTCTCCCTGGGACACCGACCTCTCCCCGCCCTCGTACGCACTCAAGTGGGCGTAGAAGTACGTGTTGCCGTTGTTCGCACGCAACAGAATCGAGTTGCCAGCGATTCCGCGGCTGCTGATCAATCGCAGGTTCCCCGATGCGACCGCCACGAGCGGAGTCCCCATCGACGACATCATGTCGACGCCCTTGTGCTTTCGTCCGCCGCTTCGGGGCGCTCCCCAGGTGTCGCCGAAGCCCGCCGAACCCGCCACCGGACAGATGATGTTCCCGTCCAGGTACACGCCATTGTCGAGGAAGCCCGCGAGTCCGTTCCGACGCGCTCCGGTGTTCCCGGCCCCCGAATTCACGATCGCTCCCGAGGCCGACTGGGCCAATGCATCGGCCTGGGCCCTGATGCGGGCGGCCTCGAGGATCTTGCGCACCTTTTCGTCCTTCAGGCGTTGCGCCTCGACCTTTTTCAGCCTCTCGACCTCGGCGAGCGCCTTCGCCTGGAGCGCCGCGTAGTCCTCGATGGCCTGCGCCTGCTGATCCTTGGCTCGCTCGAGCGATCGCTTCTTGTCCGCGAGTTCCTTGCTCAAGGCGTCGTACTCGTCGAGAGTCGATTGCGTCGTATCACTCACGATCTCGAGCAACACGTTCGCCTGTGCTTGAGCCGACGGCCCGTCGAGGCCACTCAACAACGGGATACCGCCACCACCACTCACGAATCGCTGGACAGCGACCTCCTCGACACCGGACTGCAGGGATCCGGCCCGCGCTTCCAGGTCGGCCAACTCGATCTCGGTGTTGGTCACCTCGATCGACAAGGCGTCGAGCGCCGATTCGGCGGCAAAAGCGGCATCGGCGGCGGCGTTGGCACGGTCGCGAGCGGCCTGGATCTCGGCGGCGGCCTTCTGCGCCGCCGCATCCGACGAATCGGCCGGGGAGGCCAGGCCAGCCGCCGGGAGGACCACCACGACGGCCATGACAACGGCCATGACGACGGACATGATGACGGACACACCGACGGACGTCGAGGTGGCCATATTGCCCAACGGGCGCGGGATGGAGGCAGGCCGCGACATGACCGGATCAGGGTATCGGACATTTCAATTCGGTTACGGTCGCCCACCGTCGATCCCTGTGACCAGCGGTTCTCCGGATGCGCCCGCCGAGTCGGGCCCTACCCTTGACGCGATGGTCGCCCATCTCGTGCTCTCCGACATCTCCGTCGTTCGCGACGGACGCACCGTGTGCGATCACATCGATCTCACCGTGGAGTCCGCCGAGCGTTGGTTGATTCTCGGGGCGAACGGATCGGGCAAGACGACACTGGTGCGTATCGCCGCGCTGTACGACCATCCCACGCGGGGCACCGTGTCGGTGTTGGGCGAGACGCTCGGTTCGACCGACGTTCGTTCGCTACGGCGCCGCATCGGATATGTGTCGGTATCCTTGGCCACCGACATCCGAGGTGCACTTCCCGCTCGGGACGTCGTGATGACCGCACGTCACGCGGCTCTCGAACCGTGGTGGCACAACTACGACGACTCCGACCGTGCGCGCGCCGGAGATTGCCTCACCACGATGGGGGTCGGCCCCCTGGCCGATCGCCCGTTCGCCTCGTTGTCATCCGGCGAACAACAACGCGTTTTGCTCGCCCGGGCCCTGATGAACGACCCGGCGATCGTGTTGCTCGACGAGCCAAGCGCCCGGCTCGATCTCGGTGGTCGTGAACAGTTGGTCGCGTCGCTGACCGGACTCACCATGTCGTCGACCGCCGCACCATTGGTGTTGGTCACACATCACGTGGACGAGATCCCACCGGGCATGACCCATGTGCTCTTCCTGAAGGAGGGTCGGGTGCAGGCGCGCGGAGCCATCGACGACGTCTTCGATTCCGCGACTCTCTCGGAGTGTTTCGGAGTACGACTTCGCCTCGAGCGTCGAGCGAACGGACGATTCAGCGCCTGGGCATCAGCCTGACACGAGGGCCGACAGCCGAGCCTTGCTTCGCTCCACCTCGTCGCGCAACACCCGCTCGACGACCGACGACCACAAACGACCGCCATACCGAAGTTCGACCCGCAGGTCGGTGGTCTCGGTGCCCGTCAGTCGCGCGTCGAGCACCCACGTACCATGGTTCGCCCCGTCGACCTCCCGCCGCTCGAACCGAACGTGACGGGGTTCGTCCCACACGACTCGCTCCATGCGCAATCGCTTCGATCGGGCGAAGGGGCCCACTCGAGCCCGCAACTCTACGACCCATGCGTCGTCATCGACGACCACGACATCGTGCACCAATCCCATCCACAGCGGGTAGCGAGCCAAATCGTCGACGGCGGGGAAGACCCGCGACGGCGGGCATGGCAACCGATGGTCGATGACGAGTTCCACGCCGCTCAGGAGTTCTCGGGAGCAACGTCGGTCGGACGCATGAGTTCGGCCGTGGGGTCCCAACGACCTGAATGACGCGAGCGAAACGCGTCGCGCAACATCGGGCCGGTCGCGTCGAGCGTGCCACCGAGATCGTCGTCAGGGTCGAACGTCGCGGTGACCCGACGCCCCACATCTTGTTGGATCAACAACTCAGTCGAGTCGTCGGGATCCACGGCCACTGACTCGGCCACCGGCTCGACCACCGACTCGACCACCGGCGGCACCGCGGGGGCCGGCGCGACCTGCTCCTCGAGATCGCTGAAGAGCCGCGGACGGGGACGGTCGGAACTCTTCGGGCGCCGAGTGGGAGCGGTGGGGTCGCGCTTGACCTTGGGTGTGTCGTCGGGCGTCGGCGGCACCACCGACAGCACGCCGCGATCTCGGGGCTTGAACAAGCGCGGCACGGAGTCCCGTCGGTCGTCGATCGTCCAACCCCGCGGTGGACCGAGCAATTCACCGTGACGAGCGCACACCACCCCGCGGGTGTCGGCGGGGGCGTCCGACGGATCACGGTCGGGATGCCATGCATCGAGCCACATGGTGTCCGAACCACTGGTCCCGTAGCCATAGATGACGGCGCTGGGACCTCCGCAACCGGGTCGCTCACACGTTCGCCGCATCGAGGCCAAATTAGTCCGTTCTGGGGTGGCGACGGAACGATGCCCTCGGACACCCGTTCGTGCTCAGCCGGCGACCTCGATGACCAGACCGACCGACGTCACCACACGATCGAGGACCGCCAACCGAATGTGAGGGTCACCCGTGTAGGGGACTCGGTCGACATGACGGTCGTACGGGTGTCGGCGACCCACATGCAGGTCCGCGGTCACCCGATGACCCTCGGCCCGAACTCGATCCACCAACTCCTCGATCTCTACGCTTCGGAAGAAACAGCAGTAATCGCCAGCGGCGACCGTGCCCGTCTCCAAGAGTGGTGGTCGTCCCCGTGTGCAGTCGAATTCCGTGGTGTGCACCGCCACTCCCCCCGGCTTCAGGGTGCGCAACGAATCCATCACGAAGTCGAAGCCGGCCCGTTTGGAACCCAGGTGTTCGAAACAACACGACGACCAGGTGGCGTCGAATCCCCGGAGATCATCGGGAATCGTGCGCATGTCGACGGAACGGAACGTCACCAGTTCATCGAAGTCGTCGTCGGCACAAATACTCGGTCGCCGCAACGCATCGATGACGGCCGCGTGCTGTCCGACCGTCGCCCACGCGCCCGCCTGCTCGACGCTCTGATCGGTGGCGGTCACCCCGACGCCATGACGGGCCAACAGGGGCACGACCGCCTCGGTGCCCACACCGAAACCGAGCGCCGTTTTCCCGGGAACCAGCAGCCCGTGGCGCTCGAACGCGTTCAGGATGAAACACCATTCCCACACCTTGCGATGGCGACCATGAGGTTGCTCCAGCCGGGGCACCCACTTCACGTAATCGGGGTGCTCGGTGTGGACGCCACTGGCAACCATCGACACCGGCGTCGCGAAATCGGGGGGTCGACGACGAATCAAACTCGACCACTTCCCGACCGTCGCCACGATGACATTGTGACAGGCACGGCCGCCGCGAGGAAGGAAACTTTTCACTCGACCGCAGCGGTGTCGACCCGAACGACATCAATACCTTTTCCCATGGGTCGGTGGAGGTTCGAGTCTGACACTCGAACCTCCACACCGAAGGAAAGGGTCATCATGCGCGCTCGCCTCACTTCGGCCGTGGCACTCACCGTCGCCGTCACCGCGTTCACGGGGGCGAACGGTGGTTCGGCCACCACGGCCTCGTACTCCGACGCCGACGTACTTGGCTCGTCGAACGGAAGCAACTGGGCCGACATGCTCACCTTCACCGACCCGAATCTGAGACCTCTCCCCGGTGATCCTCGGCGAGGTGACGTCGCGGCGGTCGCTCGGAGTCTCGCGACCTTCGGTCGACGCAAGCCGATCGTCGCCCGCGTCGACGGGATGGTGATCGCCGGGAATGATACGCCCGAGGCGGCGCGCTCGATCAAGTCGTCGAGGCCATGCCCAGCCAACAAGAAGTACCCATGATCGCGACAGGCCGCGTCGAGCGCGGCGAGCGACGTGGCCGAGGGGTGCGAGATGTCGACGGTGGGGACCGGCTCCATGCCGAGATTCTCTCACGACAATGGTCGAGCGCCGCTTGGTTAGAGTTAACCCAGAACTCTGGGGGGATCGATGCCGAGGACTCATCCGCGATTCGTCGTAGTCACACTGACCACTTTGCTGGCGATCGCCTGCTCAGGATCAGACGATTCGGGCCCGTCACTCGGTGTCGATGCCGAGTTCTCCACCGACTCCGCACTCGACGACACGGTGGGTGCCATCGCGATCCAGGCCGACGGCAAAATCGTCGTGGGCGGGGCCTTCAGCACCCCCACGGCATCATTGGCTCGCTTCAACTCCGACGGCACGCTCGACGAGGCGTTCAACGCGAAGGTCGACGGCTCTGTCGCTGGCTACGTGTCGACGGTGGAG
>JBJTBM010000115.1:0-10256 GCA_046091365.1 Acidimicrobiia bacterium
CTGGCCCGTGCGATCGTGCGACGTCCCGCGGTCTTCTGCATGGACGAGCCGCTGTCGAACCTCGACGCGAAGTTGCGCGCGGAGACGCGCGCCGAGATCGTGGCACTCCACCACCGTCTCGAGGCCACGTTCGTCTACGTCACCCACGATCAGGTGGAGGCCATGACCATGGGCACTCGAATCGCCGTCATGCGCGACGGCGTGATCGAACAAGTGGGAAGCCCGCAAGAGGTCTACGACCGACCGGCCTCGGTGTTCGTGGCCCAGTTCATCGGCACCCCTCCGATGAACATCTTCCCCGCCGGTTCACTGGAGCCCGGAGGACATCTTGTCGGCGGCCGTCCGGAGGACACGTTCATCTCGCGCGACCAAGGCGTGGCGGCCACCGTGGTATTGGTCGAACACCTCGGTCACGAGGCCCAAGTGGTGTGCGCGGTGAGCGACGACACCCGGGCGATCGTGCGCATGAACCCGTCGGACGACCTTCCGCGGAACGGAGACCAGGTCCGTCTCGACGTCGCTTCCGGCGCGCGACATCGTTTCGACGCCCTATCCGGAACGAGGATCGACGCGTGAGCGGCGGAATCGTTGACACCGCGAAAAAACGCCGTTGGCGCGACGTTCCCCTGGCCGCGGCCATGCTCGGCCCGTCGCTGGTGGTCCTGATCGCGTTCGTCCTGTACCCGCTCGGACGCGCCGTCTGGTTGGGCCAACAACGTTGCAACGTTCAGGCCACCAAATGTCGTTCGGTGGGCTGGGGTCAATACACCGACGTGTTGATGAGCAACGAGTTCCAGTCGGCGGTGTGGGTCACCGTCAAGTTCGCGCTCATCACCGTTCCCGCCGGGTTGGCACTCGGGGTCGGGTTGTCGGTGCTCGCCGACAAGCACATGCGTCACATCGGCTTCTTTCGGACCGTCTTCAGCAGCACGGTCGCCACCTCGGTCGCGGTCGCCTCGTTGATGTGGTTGTTCCTCCTGCAGCCCTCGGTGGGCGTGCTCGCCAACATCGGGTGGCTCAACGACCTCTTCCCGGTCATCAAGGAGCCCGGTCTTCTCAACAACCGGGGAACCGCGTTGTCCTCGGTGGCCATTTCGTCGATCTGGGCGAATCTGGGATTCACCTTCATCGTCATCACGGCCGGCCTGCAGAGCATCCCCCGCGAACTGCAGGAGAGCGCCTTCGTCGACGGGGCCGGTGGTTGGCGTCGGTTCACCAACGTGACCCTGCCGCTGTTGAGCCCCACACTGTTGTTCACCACCGTCGTGCTCACCTCGCGCGCATTCCAGGCGTACGGCGAAATCGATCTGCTGACCAACGGTGGTCCGGTGCCGCAGCAGTCCACCACGACCGTCACCTACCTGATCTACGGGAGCAGCTCCATCATCAAGAGCAACGAGGGCCTGAAGGCCGCGGTGGCCGTTCTGTTGTTCGTGATTCTCCTCGGGCTCTCGGCTCTGCAGTTCCGCGGGCTCGGCAAGCGGGTTCACTATGGCTCTTGACACCTCTCCCAAGGGATGGCGCTCGTGGCTGCGCTACACGCTGCTGGTGATGATGGCGATCATCATCCTGTTCCCGATCTACACCACGATCGTGGCCTCTCTGAAGCCCGGCAACCGCGTGTTGCGCAACCCACTGGTGCCGGACTCGTTCACGCTCGACGTGTTGCGCGACGCCTGGACCCAGGGTCGACTGGGGCGCTACCTCTGGAATTCGGCCGTGGTAGCGGTCATCGTGACCGCGTTCCAGTTGCTCACCTCGGTCATGTCGGCCTACGCCTTCTCCTTCCTCCGCTTCCCCTTGAAGCGCTTCTTCTTCGCCATTTTCATGGCCACCTTGCTGGTCCCTTTCGAGGTGACCCTGCTCGTCAACCGTCGCACGGTCGATTCACTCGGCTGGTTGAACACGTACCAAGGTCTCGCGGTGCCGTTCCTCGCCACGGCATTCGGCACCTTCCTGCTTCGACAGGTGTTCATGCAGATACCCAAGGATCTGAACGAAGCGGCCTCGATGGACGGGCTCGGTCACTGGGGGTTCATGCGCGAGGTGGCCGTGCCCCTGGTGCGACCGACTCTCGGGGCGCTCGGGCTCTTCTCGTTCCTCGCCAGCTGGAATCAATACCTGTGGCCCACGATGATCACCACCGAGGACGACATGAACACGATTCAGTCCGGACTACGGCTCTTGCGGTCGTCGGACTTGGACAAGCCGAACCTGATCATGGCCGGCACGATCATCGCCGCCGTCCCCATACTTGTGGTCCTGGTGGTTTTCCAACGACAATTGGTGCGCGGTCTGACCGCCGGAGCAGTGAAAGGTTGACATGAACATGCGAACGAGGACGACGAACAAGAAGTCGATCGCCGTGGTGGCGCTGATGGCCATGGCCGTCGCGGCGTGTGGTGGCGGAGGTGGCTCGATCGTCGACAGCGGTTCCACCGAAGCCCCGTCGACGAGCGATGGTGGTTCCACGGAGGCTCCCTCGACGAGCGCTGCGCCGCTGTCAGACCTTCCTCCGTGCGATCCGAGCGCTCTCGAGAGTGTCACGGGTCCGGTCGAGATCACGTTCTGGCACGGCATGAACGGCGAACTGGAGAAGTCCCTCGTGGCCCTCACCGACGAATACAACGCTTCGCAGTCCAAGGTGAAGGTGAGTCTCGAGAACCAGGGCGGCTACGAGCAGACGCTCGACAAGTACTTGCAGTCCGGGTCCGGAAGCCTGCCCGATATGGTTCAAGCGCCCGAGTACGCAGTGCAGGTGATGAACGACACCGACTCGAACGTCCCGGTGGGTGCCTGCATCGAGGCCGACGCCTACGACACCTCCGACTTCCAGGCCAAGGCCCTCGACCAATACTTCACCGAGGGAGTGCAGTGGGCCATGCCCTTCAACGTGAGCGATCCGGTTCTCTATTACAACAAGAAGGTCTTCGAAGCGGCCGGGCTCGATCCGGAGACTCCGCCGTCGTCGCTCGAGGAACTCCGTTCGATGTCGCAGACCATCGTCGACAGCGGTGCGGCCGCGTTCGGTCTGGCTCTCGACACCGGCGCCGACAGCGGTGGCGGTTGGTTCCTTGAGCAGTGGTTCGCCAAGCTCGGTGAGCCGTTCAGCGACAACGACAACGGACGCACCGCACCTTCCACCAAGGTGTTGTTCGACAGCGAGATCGGTGTCGAATTGCTCACACAACTGCAGTCACTCGTGAACGACGGGTTGGCGTACAACGTTGGCGACAACGCCAGCGGACAGGACGCACTCTTGAAACTGGCCGACCCCGACAAGCCGGCCGCAATGACGATCGCGACGTCGGCCGCACTCGGAACGGTGTTGTCGGTGGTGGCCGCCGGAACGATCGCAGGCGTCAGCGTAAACGACATCGGCGTCGGACCCATGCCCGGTCCGGGCGGAGCGCCCGGCGCGATCGTGGGAGGAGCGTCGCTCTGGATCGTCGACAACGGCGACGCGGTCAAGTCGGCGGCGACGTGGGACTTCATCAAGTTCCTCGTGAGCGCCCAGACACAGTCGACGTGGGCGTCGGCCACGGGTTACGTGCCGGTGCGGAGCGCGGCGCTCGAGCTGGATCCGGTGAAGACGACGTACAGCGACGACCTGCGATTCCGCGTGGCCTACGACCAATTGGGCGAAGCAGCCGATTCCCCCGCCACCGTGGGTGCGATCCTCGGACCACAACGCGAGATCCGAAACATCACCGCTCAGGCGATCGCCACCATCCTGCAGGGTGGCGATGTGGCGTCGACTCTCTCGGCGGCGGCATCTCAAGCGAACGCACTTCTCGCCGACTATCTCGCCAACAACGGCTGACCCCTCCGGTGAAACGTCACGGGAGAAGGTGCGCCGAGATCTTCTCGAAAGCGTTGCCGATGGCTTTCACCTCGGCGCGCGTGAGGTGGTCGATCATCAGTCGCCTCACGCTCGCCAGATGAACCGGCGCCACCTTGCGTAACAGGTTCCAACCCTTCGTCGTCAATTCGGCGTACGCGACGCGCCGGTCGGCATCGTCTTGCACCCGGGCGACCCACGCGTTCGAGAGGACCCCGTCCATGCGCCGCGTCAGGCCACTGCGGGACAGACGCAACTGCTCCGCCAGGTCACACATGCGCAGACGACGCTCGGGGGCCTCGGAGATCATCGCCAACAGCTGGTAGTCCCCCATGGTCAGGCCGTACGGGCGAACGTCCTCTTCGAGAGCCTTCATCAGGTCCACCGACGTCGTGATGTAGCTGCGCCACGCCCGCATCTCGTCGGAATCCAACCAATTCGGCACCGCCACGGGGACAATCTACACCGGCGAGAAGAAATAGTTGTGATCGCAACCAACTTGCCGTATGGTTGTGATCGCAATCGTTTCGGTTCCACCCCCGGGTCCGACGTCAGCAAGGAGACAATATGGAAATCGTGTTCCTCATCGGGCGGATCCTCTTCGCCTTCATGTTCGTGATGTCGGGTCTCAACCACCTGACCAAGGCCGACCACATGGTGGGTTACGCCCAGTTCAAGGGCGTTCCCTCCCCCAAGTTGGCGGTGCAGGGTTCGGGCGTCGTGCTGCTGCTCGGCGGCCTCTCCGTGATCCTGGGCGTGTGGGCCGACCTCGGCGCCATCGTTCTCGCGGCGTTGCTCGTCGTGATGGCGGTCAAGATGCACAACTTCTGGACGATCGACGATCCGCAGGCCAAGCAGGCCGACATGATCGGTTTCATGAAGAACATCTCGATGGCCGGCGGTGCGATCTTCATGTTCGCGCTCATGGGCATCGACGGCGCGCCGTACGGGCCGGCCATCACCGAGAGCCTGTTCAACTTCAACTACTGATCCTCGACTTCTGACCCTTCGAACCCCACCGGCGCCCGACCCCCCGGCACGCCGGTGGGGTTCGTCGTTCTTCAGGCCTCGTCGACTCCGCGCAGCGTCGCATGCCGGGCGTGCTGTCCGATGAACCACTCGTAAGTCGAGCGGATACCCCGGTCGAGGTCGTACGAGGGCGACCAACCCAGGTTGTTCAGACGCGTGACATCGAGAACCTTGCGCGGGGTGCCGTCGGGCTTGCTGGTGTCGAACACCAGCTGGGCCGACGGATGCACGATGTCGCGCACCTTCTCGGCCAGCTCGCGGATGCTGAGGTCGACTCCCGTGCCGACGTTGATGTGCGAGTCGTCGCTGTAGTTCTCCATCAAGAACACGCAGGCGTCGGCTAGATCGTCGACGTGCAAGAACTCGCGCATCGGGCTGCCGGTGCCCCAGATCTCCACCGAGTCACCGCCCGACTGCTTGGCGTCGTGGAACTTGCGGATCAACGCGGGTAGGACGTGGCTGGAGGCGAGGTCGAAGTTGTCGTTGGGCCCGTAGAGATTGGTGGGCATCGCCGAGATGAAGTCACTCCCGTACTGGCGGCGGTACGCCTGGCACAACTTGATCCCGGCGATCTTGGCCACCGCGTACCACTCGTTGGTGGGCTCCAGCGGCCCGGTGAGCAGCTGATCTTCCGTGATGGGTTGCGTGGCGTGGCGCGGATAGATGCAGGAACTACCCAGATAGAGCAGTTTGGTGACGTTCGTGCGGTGACTCGCCTCCACCACGGTGCCGTGGATCATGAGGTTGTCGTAGATGAACTCGGCCGGTCGGGTGCTGTTGGCCAGGATCCCACCCACGGTGCCGGCCACCAGGAACACGAAGTCGGGGCGGTTCCGCTCGAACCACACATTCACCGCGCCCTGGTCACGCAGGTCGAGTTCGGCCCGGGTCGCCGTGAGGATGTTGGCGAACCCACCCTCTCGGAGTCGCCGCACCACGGCACTTCCCACGAGCCCGGCATGGCCGGCCACGTACACCCGCGCATCCTTGGGCATCGGCTTGTGCATCGGCTTCCTCCTGCCCCCAGCGTACCGGTCGCTCCCGAGCGGGGCCCCGACTCAGTCGACGAGAGCCTGGTGTAACAGGGCCTTGAACTGACTGCGGATCGGATAGGTGCTCGACGGCATCAATTGGGTCATGAAGATCGCCGTGATGTCCTCGACCGGATCGACCATGAACCACGTGCTCGCCGCTCCACCCCAGCCGTAGTCGCCGACCGAACCCGGCACCTTGGCTTTCACCGGGTCGACGGTGACGCTCACACCGAGGCCGAAGCCGACCCCGTCGTAGGCGGTCTCGGAGGCCAACGGCCGACCGAATTCGGTGAGATCGGCGTTGTTCGGAAGATGATTGCTGGCCATGAATTCGATGGTGCGCGGGGACAACAGATGCCGGCCACCGACCTCGCCGCCACGACGCAGGAACTCGGCGAATCGCACGTAGTCGGCCATGGTCGACACCAGTCCCCCACCGCCGAACTCGCCCGGCGGTTCGATGAGCGCACCTTGACCGGCGGTACCGAGACGCACGGCCTTGTCGACAGCGGGCAACTTGCCGTACAAGCCCGCGAGTCGGTCGGCCTTGCTCTCGGGAACGAACCACTCGGTGTCGGTCATTCCCAGCGGATCGAAAATGCGCTGTTGCACGAAGTCACGCAAACGCATACCGCTGGCCACCTCGACCACGCGGCCGAGCACGTCGATCGACGTCGAGTAGTTCCACTCGGTGCCGGGTTGGAAGACGAGCGGCAGCGAGGCGAGGTGCTGACACACCTCGGCGAGGTTCTTGCCCTTGGGCCATCCCCACTCCATTCCGCTCTTGCGGTAGATCGCGTCGACGGGATGGGCGAACATGAACCCGTAGGTGAGGCCGGCGGTGTGGGTGAAGAGATGCCACAACTGCATCACCTCGGTGATGGGCTCGAGTTGCGGCGCGGTCTCCGAGCCGGCCCGCCAGACCTTGGTGTCGGCGAACTCGGGGATGAAATTGCTCACCGGGTCCTTCAGTTCGAAGGCGCCCTCTTCCCACAACATCAGTGCCGCCACCGCGGTGATGGGTTTCGACATCGAGTAGATGCGCCACATGGTGTCGTCGGCCACCGCGCGCCCGGCTTCGATGTCGGCCATGCCGTACTTCGTGTCGAACACGTTGTGGCCGTCGCGATTGACGCTGATGTGCCAACCGGCGAGTCGGCCATCGTCAACCAAACGCTCGTAATGACGGCCGAGTCGGTTCAACCGCTCGGCACTGAATCCGGCCTCCGCCGGCTCGACTCTCGACACTCCGCTGTTCGTCGCCATGGGATCACCGTAGGCGAACCCGTACGATCCACCGACAGCGGCACCCGGCGGGAACCGATCGGGAGCGACTAGTTGCCCGATTCTTGGGCGGCGATCTCGGCCTTGACCGCCTCCATGTCGAGGGCCCGGGCCTTGCCCACCAGGTCCTCGAGCGCGTGCTGGGGCAAGGCCCCGGCCTGGTTGTAGAGCAGCACCTGGTCGCGGAAGATCATCAGAGTGGGGATCGACTGGATGCCGAAAGACCCGGCCAACGCCTGCTGGGCCTCGGTGTCGACCTTGCCGAAGACAACGTCGGGGTTGGCTGCGGCTACCGCTTCGAACACCGGTGCGAAGCCCCGACAGGGACCACACCAGGACGCCCAAAAGTCGACGAGCACGATGCCGTTGTTCTCGATGGTGGACTCGAAATTCTCGTGCGTCAGTTCGACCGCCGCGCCCATGTGACTACCTCGTCTTCCCCCGCGGACCTCCCGCCGGCTTCTGTGAGTCAACACCCCCGCCACGCTGGGGATTCCCGCCAGTTTGTGGCATTTGTCACATGAGGCTCAAATGGGTCGAATTGCGTAGACAGGGGGGTCGGGGATCGTTATCGTTCCGCAGTCCGTTTGACGCGGCATCACACCCACCACGACATATTCACCGGGAGGTCCGAACCATGAGCATCGACTCGACCCCTGCCCACACGCAGACCAACAGCACGGTCAATATGTCGCCCACTACGTCGTACCCCGGCAAAGGAATCGGTTACGACTGGCAAGCCGTGATCGCCGAGGTGGAGGCCGCCCTGCTCGACGCTGAGCTGGCCAGCCTCGATTCCATACCCGTCGACTAGCGACCCGCCCCTCCCGACGTCCCCGGGCATCGCGAGGTTCCGTCGCGCCCCGATTCTGTTGCGGTGCCCCGAGGCGGGTCGGTAGCGTCGTCATCGTGACGTTCCTGACCGGCCTCCTTCTTATGTAGGGCGAACGCCCCATATCGCGTTCGCCGACAGCCCCGTGCGCACCAGCGCCGGGGTTTTTTGTTTGTCCCGATCAGGTCCGCCACATCACCAGCAACAAGGGAGTCCAGATGAACACCAAGAACACGGGTCCGTCCCAGTTCGTCAACGCCGGGGGCGGACGCATGCCCTTCGCCAAGTACACCCCGTTCATCCCGCTCTCGCTCCCCGATCGCACATGGCCCAACACTGTGATCAACAAGGCTCCGCTGTGGTGCTCGGTCGACCTGCGCGACGGTAACCAGGCGCTCATCGATCCGATGGACCCCGAGCGCAAGCGCCGCATGTTCGACGAACTCTGCAAGATCGGATTCACCGAGATCGAGGTCGGATTCCCGTCGGCGTCCCAACCCGACTTCGATTTCGTACGTCAACTGATCGAGAAGGACCTCATCCCGGACCACGTGACCATTCAGGTTCTGGTGCAGAGCCGCGACGAATTGATCGAGCGCACCTACGAGTCCCTGCGCGGTGTCGACCAGGCGATCGTGCACTTCTACAACTCGACCAACCCGCTGCAGCGTGACGTTGTGTTCGGCCTCGACAAGGACGGCATCAAACAGATCGCGGTCAACGCCGCGCGCAAGTGCTTGCAGATGGAAGCCACTCTGTCGGGCTCGCGCATCCGCTACGAGTACTCGCCTGAGAGCTTCACCCTCACCGAGCCGGAGTACGCCATCGAGGTGTGCGAGGCCGTGATGGACATCATCGGACCCACGCCCGACAAGCCGTTGATCCTCAACTTGCCGGCCACGGTCGAGTGCTACAGCCCCAACGTGTACGGCGACGTGATCGAGTGGTTCTGCCGCACCATCAAGAACCGGGAGTCGGTCGTCATCAGCCTGCATCCGCACAACGACCGGGGATGTGCCGTAGCGGCCGCGGAGTTCGGGGTGATGGCCGGGGCCGACCGGGTCGAGGGCACACTCTTCGGTAACGGCGAGCGAACCGGAAACGTCGACGTGATCAACCTCGCCATGAACTTGTTCGTGAACGGTGTCGACCCCGAACTGGACATCAGCGACATCGACGCGCTTCGACGCACCGCCGAGTACTGCAATCGCCTGCCCGTGCACCCGCGTCATCCCTACGTGGGCGACCTCGTCTACACCGCGTTCAGCGGCAGCCACCAGGACGCCATCAAGAAGGGCTTCGAGGCGATCGATCGCCGCGCCGCTGCGGCTGGTCGTGCCCCTGGGGAGTACGACACCTGGGGTGTTCCCTACCTGCCGTTGGATCCCAAACACCTGGGTCGAACCTACGAAGCCGTGATCCGCGTCAACAGTCAGAGTGGCAAGGGTGGCGTCGCCTACGTGATGAAGACCGAACATGGATTCGACCTGCCGCGGCGTCTGCAAATCGAGTTCTCGAAGAACATCCAGCACATCACCGAGGACCTCGGCACCGAGGTGAGCCCACTCACCATGTGGTCGGCGTTCCGCGAGGAGTACCTGCCCGATCAACCGCGATTCGTGCTCGAGAGCCACGAAATGCGCAGCCAATCGGCCGACGGCGGGCGGACGACGATCACGGCCCAGCTCGTGGTCGACGGCGAGCGTCGCACGATCACCGGTGCCGGCAATGGTCCGATCGACGCCTTCGTGAACGCCATGCGGACCGGACTCGGCGCGACGCTCGACGTGGCCGACTACAGCGAACACGCGATCGGCAAGGGTTCCGAAGCCCAGGCCGTCGCGTACGTCGAGACCATCGGCGAGGAGGGTCGCGTCCTGTGGGGCGTGGGCACCGACGAGAACACCGTGACGGCCGCGCTACGGGCCGTGTTGTCGGCCCACGAACGTCATCAGGCCTCCGCTGACTGACCGCCCACGATCCGCCGGGCACTATCGTCAGGGTCGGGTCGCGGCGCGCGGCTCACGGTGGGAAGGAAACGTGATGAAAGTCTCGGTTGATTTCGATGTCTGTGCCTCGACCGGCAGTTGCGTGCAGGTGTGCCCGGAGGTCTTCGAGGTGCGTAGCGACGGCTACCTGTACATCCTGCAGGAGAATCCCGGCGACGAGTTGCGCGAGAAGGTCGAGCAGGCCGCCGACCTGTGCCCGACCGCCGCGATCACGGTCGAGGGCTGAG
>JBJTBM010000116.1:0-2641 GCA_046091365.1 Acidimicrobiia bacterium
GGATTTGAACCTCCGGCCTCCACGTCCCGAACGTGGCGCGCTAGCCAAACTGCGCTACACCCCGCGGTGCAGACCCCGAGGCTACAGGGCGGTCGCCGGTTCCGTTTCGGCCGCGTCGACCTCCGCGGGCTCGGGCTCGTCGACCGCGGGCAGGCCCTCGGCGAAGCAACCGCCTCCGGCCACGGCCCGCGACGCCCGACGCAGACGCAACGCGTCGAGGGGCTTGATCAGCCAACCGTCGGCACCGCTGCGTCGCGCCATGTGAACGTCGGCCTCGCGGTCGAGCAACATCAGGATCGGAACGTGGGGCAACGTGCCACCACTCTCGTCGAGGCGCAGGTCCATGGTGACGGCGATGCCGCCCATGGTGCCGATCTGCAGATCGAGAATCACCAGATCGGGGGTGCGCCCCTTGACGATGCCGGCCACCGCGCGGCCGTCGCGGCAGTGGGTGAAGGTGGTGTCGGGTCCGCCGAGGGCGGCGACGACCTCGTCGACCAACCAATCGGCATCGGTAGCGAGAATCACGTGCACGACGAGAACGCTACCTTCCACGGTGGTCGGGGGCGAACAGCGAGGGAACTCAGCCCACGATTTCGCGACCGAGTGCGTCGATGGAGGCAAGGTCGTGCACGTCGGCGGCCCGTTGGTGGACTCGCGCGACGGCCGCCCCCGACACCCGGGTCACGAGCGGTGCGATCACCGCCTTCTCGGCCTCGGCGATGCGTCGCAGATGGGCCAGATTCCGTTGCAACAAAGCCTCGGTGGGGTCGGTGGCCTTGCGGGCAGCGGTCTCGACCGTCGACGCTGCTCCCTTTCCGAACGACGGCTGCAGACGATTCACCACGAGTCCGGCCACGCGCACATTGCGCGCCTCGAGACGCCCGACGAAGTACACGGCCTCACCGACCGTGTCGCGTCGGGCGGAGCTCACGACGACGTAACGACAGTCCGACGACTTCAGGAGGTCCTGCACGGCCGCGGCCCGACGTACGAACCCGGGTTCGATCCCTTCGAACGCCTGGAAGAAGTCGATCGCGTCGGCCAGAACGTCGGCGCCGATCACCCGTCCGATCGTGCGCAGGATCGGTTGGGCGGCCAGGTTGAGGACCTTCAATCCGCCTCGTGCGGGGGCCACCATCCAGCGGTAGACGCGGTGATCGAGGAAGTTCATCAACTTCTGCGGCGCTTCGAGGAAGTCGAGCGCCTCACGGGTCGGCGGGGTGTCCACCACGACCAGATCGAATCGATCGTCGTTCGTCAGTTGGTAGAGCTTCTCGGCCGCCATGTATTCCTGACTGCCCGAGAGCTTGCTCGCGATATTGACGTAGAACGAGTTGCCGAGGATCCGTTGAGCTTGCGCTTCGTCGCGCGACTGGGTGCGGATCACGTCGTCGAAGGTGGTCCGCGCGTCGAGCATCATCGCCCACAATCGGGTGCCGTCGGTCGCGGTGACCGGAGTGGGTTCGTTCGACAGAGCCCTGATGCCGAGGGCGTCGGCCAAACGTTTGGCGGGATCGATGGTGATCAGCACCACCCGACGACCGCGCCGCGCGGCAGCGAGCGCGAGAGCGGCTGCTGTCGTGGTCTTGCCCACTCCGCCCGAGCCACAGCACACCACCACCTTGGAGTCGTCGAGCAAGGTGGCGAACGAGCGGCTCACGATTTGCCCCGCTTCCGGGTCGCGCGCGGTTCGACACCTCGGGCGATGTCGGCGAGGCGCACGATGTCGTCGGCGTCGAGATCGGCGGTGGGGAGATGGGGGAGCGTCACGATCTCGCCGAACCCCTCGAGGCGGCCGATGGCCTCGGCGTGCAGTCGACTGCGTTCGGCGCGGTATCTGGCGGCGTCGCCCAGTTCGCCCGTGGGAGCGTGTCCGTCGGCCACCAGTCGCTCGACATCGGGGGCCAGATCGACGTTGTTCACGACCACCGCGGCGAAGTGAACGCCGACCGATTCGCGCAACATCTCGGTGGTCTCGAGCAGTTCGTTCACCGGCGTGGTTTCGGGCAGGGTCACCATTAGTACCCGACATTTTTTGGGGTCGCTCAGCATCTGCTGCACCTCGATCGCCTGCGATCTGATCGGACCACCGCGGATGGTGGTGGCCATCGCACCAGGCGACTGCAGGAAACTCAGCGCGTGACCAGCAGCGGGTGCATCGACGACGATGAGGTCGTACCCGCCGTCCGTCGGGGGCAGTCCGACGAGATGTTTGATCTTTCCGAGCACCAACAAGTCGTCGATTCCGGGAGCCGCGCTCGACACCACGCCCACCACGCCAGTGGAAACCAGACGTTTGGCGAGTCGGGCCAGACCCTGGGTGGCCAGATAATCCTGCAACGCCTCGCCCGCGGTGACGGTGCGCAGGTGGATGCTCCCGGTGCCGTTCGGACCGAGGCCCGACGAGATCGTCGTGCCCTCGTAGGTGGTGCCGTCGGTGGCCCGCCCGCCCAGCAGTTCGGACAGGCCGGTGCGCGAGTCAAGGGTCACAACCAGTACCCGTTGTCCGCTGTCGGCTGAGGCGCGCGCCACCACGGCGGTTACCGTTGTCTTGCCGACACCCCCCTTGCCGGCCACCACGAGCAACCGCGAACTGGTGAATGTTCGGCTCGGACTTGCGTTCTTCGGAGGCACTCGT
>JBJTBM010000117.1:0-77319 GCA_046091365.1 Acidimicrobiia bacterium
ATAACGGCTCATCACTTGGGTCACGTGTTCCTGCGTCGCCGTCCAGAGGGCCACCGGATCAGTGAGACCTGCGAGCCACGCCGGGGTGTACTCGTCCTTGGCCCATACGAGCGTGTGCCCGCGGATCTCGAGACCGGCATCGACCGAATAGTCGACGACGGCATCGCCGGCGCCGAAATCCCACGACGACTGTGTGGGGCGAATGGTGTAAGCCTTCAGCGCGTTCTCGGGCGTCACCGAACTGAACTCACGGCGCAACGTCGCCACGTCGTCGCTGTCGACGATCTCGAAATCCACGAGAGTGGTGCCGATCCGAATGCCGAGCAATTCCGCCAGGTCGGCCAGCGTGCACGAGGCCGGTTCGCTCGGGTGGCACTCGCCCCACGTTCCTTGTGCCGACACTGTGGCCCGGAATCCGGGACCGCCGATGATCGTCGTCACGACAGTGATCACGGCCACAACCCTCGGCACTCGATTCCGTCTCGACATACGCCCCCGCACTCGACAGTCGGCACGACTCCGTTCTCGACGGTTCGTGGCCGCACCGGAGCAGAGCGTGGGGAACCTACTGAAGTGATGCCGACGGCTCATTCGCCCAACACTCGAGTGGTGTACGCGTTGGCAAAGGTACGCATGGGGTCGATGCGTTGGCGGGCCTGCTGGAACGCCTCCCACTGCGGGTACAACCTCGACAACTCGTCCGCGCCCAAGAAGTGCATCTTGCCCCAATGCGGGCGTCCGTCGTAGTCCGCCATGATCGCGGCCACGTCCCGGAAGAACGCCTCGAACGGGGTGCCCTTGTACATGTGCACCGCGATATATGCCGACGGTCGTCCCGAGGCGGTGCTCAACGGTATGTCGTCGGGGGCCGTGAACCGCACTTCCACCGGGAAGCTGACCATGTGTCCGCGCTCGTCGATCATCCGTCGCACCCGCTGCAATGCCTCACCGCAGGCCTCGCGGGGGATGGCGTACTCCATCTCCACGAATCGCACCAGACGTTGGCTGGCGAAGATGCGGTAACTCTCGTCGACGATGGTGCTCTGACCGGTGGAGGGAAGTGCGGTGGCCAAACGGGGGATCAGGTTCGGCCGTACTCGTCCCAGTCGACACACCGCACCGAAGGCGTAGTTCTCCATGAAGGTCTTGGCGTACCAGTGCTTGACGGGGCTCGGGATCGACACCGCGTCGTCGGTGCGGTTGTTGCGTTTGGTGAGCGCCCACTTGGTGTGGGGGATCCAGAAGAACTCGAAGTGGTCGTTGCCCTCCACGTGCTCGTCGAGGCCGTCGATGAGCACGTCGAGCCGTTGGGCGCCCTCTTCGGCCCGTAGACGGAACGCCGGCACCACGCGCAGGGTCACCTGGCTCACGATGCCCAACGCCCCCACCCCAACGCGGGCCGCGTGGAACAACGCCGGGTGTCGGTCGGGGCCGAGATCCATCACGCTTCCGTCACCGGCCACCACGCGCATGCCCACCACCTGGGCGGCGATTCCGGTGAGGGTGCGTCCGGTGCCGTGGGTGCTGGTGGCGATGGCGCCGCTGATGGTCTGATACGCGATGTCGCCCAGATTGGGAAGGGCCAGCCCCAGTCCGTGCAGCAGCAGGTTGAGGTCGGCGATGGTGATCCCGGCCTCGACCGTCACGGTGGAGGCCGCGCGGTCGACGGCGATCCGGCGACTCAGACGACTCATGTCGATCATCGCCCCGTCGGTGACCGACACTGCCGTGACGCTGTGTCCGCTTCCGAGGGCCTTCACCGTGGTGCGATCGTTGGCGGCCCGAGCGACGATCGTCGACAACTCGTCTTCGTTCGCGGGACGGTGGACCGCCGTCGGACGAGCGGATTGGTTACCGGCCCAGTTGGTCCACACCCCGCGGCGAACGTTCGACATGTCGGTCAGTGGGCGCGGGGCCAGGTGCCCAACGGGCGACCATCGAGTCCGTGGGGCGACACGCCGAGTTCCTGAATGAGGCTCTGGCTGTAGGCCACGCGACCGGTGAGGGTCTGCGACTCGGCCGCGCACAACTCGAGCGCCGCTTGGGCGATGATCTCCTCGGGCTCGAGGCGGTACTTCTCGACGAGGTCGTGAACACCCGCTCCCGGCGTAGGCACGTTGTCCCACGGGGCCAAGGTGTTGACCGCGATGTTGTCGTCGAACAACTCGGCGGCCATGCCGAGCGACAGTCGCTCGAGCGCGGCCTTGCACAATCCGTACACCGACGAATTGCCGGTCTTGTAGAAGTCCTCGAAGGGCGGACCCATGGGCTTCACCGCCGCGCGCGAGGAGATGTTCAGGATCCAACCGGCGCCCCGCGAGCGCATGTCGGGGATGACGCGTTGCGCGAGGTCGATGGTGCTCCAGACCTGTGTCTCGATCATCAGTTTGAAGCGTTTCTCGGGGAAGGTGTCCACGGGAAGAAAGAAGGTGACCGCGGCGTTGTTGACGAGGATGTCGATGGGCCCGAGCGCAGCACGCACCTCGTCGACGAGAGCGGCTCGATCGTCGGCATTCGACAGGTCGGCCTTGAACGCCGCCGCCCGGCCACCCGCCGATTCGATCATCGCGACGGTCTCGTGAAGAGTGCCCGGATAGCGCGGATCGGGGTCGAGTGTGCGAGCGGTGCAGGCCACCGTTGCACCCTCGGCGGCGAGCCGACGGGCGATCGCGGTCCCGATGCCACGGCTGGCTCCGGTCACCAAGGCAACCTTGCCCTCGAGTCGCCGTCCGTCGATTTTGTCCTGCATGGTCCCTCCGCTCCGTCGCTCATTCTGGCAGGTCGTCGAGGTCGGTGGGGTACTGTCGCAAGCCGTGACCCCCGAAGCTCCCGCCCGCCGATTCCTGCACATGTGTTACTGCTGCGACGACACCGACGAGGTGGTCGACTTTCTCGTGAACGTTCTCGACATGCGCGAGGTGATGCGCAATCCGTTGCATCCGTCCGACGGTTCGCTGTTGGGAATCGAGGGCGAGATCGTCAGCGGTGCCGCATTCGTGTATGACAAGCGTGGTCCGCGTACCAGTCCGTCGATCGAGGTGCAAGAGTGGGTTCGTCCGACCGTCGTCGGTCGCCCGATGGGTGACGCCACGCACGTCGGCATGCAGTCGCTCGGGATCGCCGTGCCGCACCTCGACGACACGTTGCGACGCATGGCCGAGGCCGGTTGCACGGTGGTGGCCGAGGGACGCACCGACTGGACCGACCGCTGGGTCACCGTGGCTGATCCCACTGGCACGCTGTTCGACCTGTTCGCCGACGCCACCATCCCGGAGGGCGAGTCCCGCATGCGGCATTTACGCATAACCATCACCGACCTCGAGACCGCCTTGCCGTGGTACGCGGGGATCGGGTTCGTCGAGACCGCGCGGGGCACGTGGAACGACACGACGCATCTCGGAATCGAAGGGGGAGAGGCATCCTTCGTTCGACTCCGCCTCCCCGACGAGCCCTGCGAGGTCGTGTTGGTGCAGTGGGCCACCCCGAAGGCACACGGGCGCCATCCCGAGCACGCGAACCAGGCCGGCTGGTTCCGCACCGCGGTCGGCGTCGACGACACCGTTCGTTCCTACGAGGAGTTCGTGACCGCCGGTTGGACCTTCGAGCGTGAGCCCCGTCAGGTCGAACTGTCCGGCACGAAGGTGCCCGACATGTGGATCTGTTTCCTCAACGACCCGGACGGGGTTCCCTTCGAGTTCGTTCAGCGTCCGCGGTCGGCGTTCCGCCCCTGATTGTCGGTCACACGGTGCGCGGAAACAGCGAGTCGGCCACCTGACCGTCGAGGGTCACCGCACGCGTGGCGAACAACCATCTTCCGTCGACGCGTCGATATTCGTCGACGTAGCGCCCCCAATGGTCGAGGCCGATGTCGGTGAGCACGGCGAAGTAGGCGCGCCCCGTGGCGTGATCCTCGTCCACCAGGTCGATCTGGTGCGTGGCCACGAAGTGGCGGACGTGCGTGAGCCCGGGCGTCGTGGTGCTCGTGAAGACGGCCATGATCGCGTCGATGCCGCGGTGGGGTACGCCTTGGATGGTCATCACGGCGTCCTCCACGAAGAGATCGCGAACCTGGGCGAAACGACCGGTGTCCCCGTTGGCGTTGTAGCGGGTCGCCAGATCGCGGATGGACTCGCGCGCCGTGACCTGCCAGTTCTCCATGGGCTCCCCTTCATCGACGGCCCGTGGGCCATGGGCCCGGGACCAAGGTCACGACTCTGGCCGGAAGTCTTCCACCCCGGCCTACGAGATCATAGGATCTGACTAGGCGTCAGAAACCGGCGCTGCGAGACGAAAAGGACCGATCATGGGCGATCTGTGCCGTCGACTGAAGCGGTCCTACGGCAAGACCCCGCAGCTCTACGAGCGCGATCCGCTCGACACGTTCCACGATCACGTGTGGGGGGCGCCGTTTTACGAGGACGACGTGTCGAACATCCGCGACCTCATCGGGGCCGAACGCATGCTGCTCGGGTCCGACTGGCCGCATCCCGAGGGTCTGGCCAGTCCCTACGAGTGGGCGGCCGACTTCGCGTCGATCACACCCGCCGAGCGTCGACTGTGCTTGCGCGACAACATGCGCGAGCTGTCGGGCTTCCCGCTCTGAGAGGGTTTCAGCGGGCCGCGTGGAACGTGGCGGCGCAGGTGCTCACCACGCGTCCGCCGTTGCCGTGGTCGATGAGGGACACGCGAACACCGGTCTTGCCGTCGGCTCCCGTGTACGCCTCGCCCTCGGTTCGGAACGGTCCGGTCTTGCCGCGGTTCACGAACATCACGTACCAGTCGTCGATCTGAAGATCGTGTCCGGCCAGGTCGGTGGCCAACTCGGTGGCGCAAGCTTCCAACACGATGTGTTGCGGACCGATGTGCAGGGCGGCGTCGGGCGAGGCCAGCTCGGCACTCAACACCGGAATCTCCCAGACGCCGGTCGACAACCGGGACGCACCGAACACCTGGTGCAGCGGCGGCAGGTCTGGCGAGTCCACGACGTCGATGGGTGGGTTGTCGATCTTCTGGTATCCCTCGGGTTGTTCGCCCAAGGAGAGGCCCACGCCGGTGGAGATGGCGACGACCCGCGAGGTGTTCGAGGCGTCCACCACCAGTGCCCGACTGAACCCCAACCGCCGACCGGTGTGCAGGTTGTCGGGAATGATCATCAACTCGCGCACATCCTTGGCCGGGTCGAGGATCTGCATCGAGGCGACGAGCGGATTCGGCACAACGAGGTCGTCGTTGAAGCCGCCACACTCCGGTGACGCCACGCACAAGGGGGCGGCCATGATGCCTCCGGTGGAGTTGCGCATGTCGTGGCGCAACGACATGAAGCTGCCTTCCACTCCGGTGTCGAGCGACGACCAACGCCGACCGAGATATCGATAGGTCAACAACGACGTCCACTTCTCGGCGAAGGTCTCCCAGTACTTGTCGGGATCGGTCCGACGAATGTCGATCGGCTTGTCGGTCATGGTGCTTCTCCCGCTTTCCGTCACGACGCCAAACGGTCGATCATCGCCGCGTACCGATCGATGAAGGCCGGCACGCCCGTCGGATCCTCCCAGCCGTCGCGCCCGGAGCCCACGATGACGCGCTCGATGCCGAGATCGCGATAGTGCATCAAGGTGTCGATGGTCGGATCTCCGAATGCCACCATGGAGATGGGAACGTCGCAACGCCCGGCGTCGGCCGCCACCTGGCGGAACTTCTTCACTCGTCTCTCGACGTCACCCAAGGTGACGTCGAGGGGCATCCAACCGTCGGCCCAGGCCACCGCGTGCTGCGTGCCGAGTTTTCCACCGGTGCCACACCAGATCGGCGGGTGCGGGGCCTGCACGGGCTTGGGCCGACTCCACACCTTGTCGAAGTCGTACCACTCGCCGTGGTGTTCGGACTCGTCGTTCGTCCAGAGTGAACGCAGTGCGGCCACGCAATCAGCGAGTGCCCGATACCTCATCGACCACTTGACGTCGTGATGGTTCGCCAACTCCTCGCGGTTCCAACCGACACCGACGCCGAACTGCACCCGACCACCGCTGAGCACGTCGAGGGTTGCCACCTGCTTGGCCAGGACGAAGACGTCGTGTTCGAGGGGAAGGGCGACGCCGAGACCGAGCAGAAGCGACGACGCATGGTCGCCGATCTGCATCAGGCTGAGGAACGGGTCCATCATCGTCGTGTACTGCCAGGGCATGTCGCCCCCGGTGGGGTAGGGAGTCTCGCGCGCCACGGGGATGTGGCTGTGCTCGCCGATCCAGATCGAGTCGAAGCCGGCCGATTGGAGCAACGGACCCAGGATCGGCGGGGCGATGTCGGCCGGTGTGTTCATGGTGGTGTAGCCGAGCTTCATGACGGCTCCACGGTAACGGGGACGAGCCCAACCTCGGGACCCCGGATAGGTTTCGATCATGTCGATCGGCCGCTTTCCCGCGTTCATGTTCACCAACGACCCCGAGGCGCCGCGCCGCGAGGTGGTGGAGATCGGTCTCGACGTGTTGTCTCCCGACGGGGTGCTGATCGAAGTGGAATGGTCGAGCGTCAACTACAAGGACGGTCTCGCCACATCTCCCAAGGGCAAAGTGGCGCGCATTTCACCGCTCATTCCCGGTGTCGATCTGGCGGGCACGGTGGTCGATTCCGGAGGCTCGCGGTTCGCGGTGGGCCAAAAGGTGATCGCGCACGCGTACGACATCGGTGTGGCGCACCACGGGGGCTACGCCGGCTACGCCCGCATCCCCGAGCAGTGGGTCCTCGAACTACCCAAGGGTTTGTCGACCCGCGATGCGATGGTCATCGGCACCGGCGGGTTCACCTCGGCGGAATCGGTGATGGCCCTGCTCGATCGGGGACTCGGTCCGACCGACGGACCGGTGCTCGTGACGGGGGCTTCGGGCGGAGTGGGAAGCATGGCGGTGTCGATCCTCGCCCAGCTCGGCTTCGAGGTGGTGGCCTCCAGCGGAAAGAAGGAGGCCACACCGTTTCTCGTCGCACTCGGTGCCGCCCGCGTGATCGATCGGTCCGAGCTCTCCGCCGACGACCCCAAGCCGTTGGGAGCGATGACCTTCGCCGGGGCCGTCGACTGCGTGGGTGGCGTCACGCTGGCGAACGTCCTGAAGCGTCTCGATTACGGTGCGGCGGTCGCCGCGAGCGGCTTGACCGGTGGCGCGAACCTGTCGACCACGGTGATGCCGTTCATCCTTCGCGGAGTGGCGCTACTCGGGATCGACTCGGTGCAACTACCGATGGCCCAGCGCGTGGAGGTGTGGCGCCGACTGGCCACCGACCTGCGTCCAGCCGGCCTCGACTCCATCGGACACGAGATCGGTCTGGGCGACCTGGAGGCCGCGCTGGCCGCGATTCTGCGCGGTGACGTCTCCGGGCGCTACGTGGTGGCTCCCCGTTGATCGCATTCAGCGTCGGCGTGCATTACGCTTCAGAAGTGCCGATGCGACTCTCGACCTGCACGACACCGCGAACCACCGAATGACGCCCCCATCTTCGACCTCCACCCTGGTCGTGCCGGGGTCGCATCTCATGGTCGGTCTGCTCGGTGCACGCGACGGGCACCTGCGACTGATCGAGGGTGCGTTCTCGGGAACCGACATATCTGCCCGGGGAAACGAGTTGGCCATCGTCGGTCCCGACTCGGCCGTCGTCGCCCGATTGTTTGAGGAGTTGGTCAACTTGCTGCAGCGCGGTGAGACGGTCGACGAGACGGTCGTCAAGCGCAGCATCGCAATGGTCCGTCAGGACGCCAGTCCGAGTTCGGTACTCACCGACGAGATACTGCGCGCCGCCAAGGGGCGGTCGATCAAGCCCAAGACCGCGGGGCAGAAGCGCTACATCGACGCGATCCGACGCAACGTGATCACCTTCGGCATCGGTCCGGCCGGTACCGGCAAGAGTTGGCTCGCGGTGGCCATGGCGGTGCACGCCCTGCAGACCCGTCAGGTGCAACGCATCATCCTCACCCGCCCCGCGGTGGAGGCCGGCGAACGTCTGGGCTTCCTGCCCGGTGACCTGATGGCCAAGATTGATCCCTACCTGCGTCCCTTGTACGACGCGATGTACGACATGGTGGACACCGAGGGCGTGCAGAAGATGCAGGAGAAGCAGGTGTTCGAAGTGGCGCCCTTGGCGTTCATGCGCGGACGAACCCTGAACAACAGTTTCATCATCCTCGACGAAGCCCAGAACACCACCCCCGAGCAGATGAAGATGTTCCTCACCCGTATCGGATTCGGATCGAAAGTGGTGGTCACCGGAGACGCGACCCAGGTCGACGTACCCGACGGACGCAGTGGTCTGGCGGGTCTCGAGCCTGTCCTCGGCGGCATCGAGGGTCTGGAGTTCGTGCATCTCGACGCCGGTGACGTGGTCCGGCACCGCATCGTGGGTGACATCGTCGCGGCCTACGAGCGCGGTGCCAAGGGAGATTCAGGTCGTGGCTGACGGTCCGCCGCGACTGGGTCGCAAAGTGAAAGTCGGCGGTGACACCGACGCGGAAGTCTTCTGTGCGGACGAGCAGTCCGCGGTCGCCGTCGACGTCCCGAGATGGCAGACGTTGGCCCGACACGCTCTGGCGATGGAAGGTGTGCGCGGCGGCACCGAACTCTCGTTGTTCTTCGTGGAGAAGTCCGACATGGTCGATCTCAACCGCGAGCACATGGGGGAGGCCGGTCCGACCGACGTGTTGTCGTTCCCCATCGACGGCGGGGAGGTGCTCGAGATCGTCAGCGGTCCGAGCGGAGGAAATCGTGGGCCCGACCGATCACCTCCCGATCGCGGTGACATGCCCTTGCTCCTGGGCGACATCGTGATCTGCCCCGAGGTGGCCCGCGATCAGGCGCCGACCCACGCCGGCAACGAGGATGACGAGATGGCCCTGCTCGTGGTGCACGGTGTCCTGCACATCCTCGGCTGGGACCACGACACGATCGAAAAGACCGCCGATATGCAACGGCGCGAACGCGAAATCCTGATGGCGCACCATTGGCACGGTGTCGTTCCCCCGACTTTCGGGCAGACCGTCCCGGAGGAGTCATGACCGCACTCGTCGCCGCTTTCACCGGGACCGATTGGGTCCTGCTGGCGGTGGTCCTCGTGCTGCTCGTGGTGTTGATCTTCCTGTCATTGGCCGAGATGGGTCTGTCGCGCATGAGCAAGCCCAAGGCGGCCGCAATGGCTGAAGGCGGGGTCCGACAGGGAAAGGCCCTGCAGGATCTGGTGGGCGAGCCCGAGAAGTGGGTGAATCCGCTGCTGTTGTCGGTGAACGTGTGCCAGACGGTGCAGGCCACGTTGACGGGCGTCATCGCGGCCCGGGCATTCGGCGCGCTCGGTGTGGTCGTCGGCGTGGTGGCGAACGTCATCGTGTTCTTCGTTCTCGCCGAAGCGGTCCCCAAGACCTACGCCGTGCTGTACCCCGAGCGGGCCGCCCTGTCGACCGCGCGTGGGGTGAGGGTGCTGGTGACGTTCGCACCGTTGCGCATCGTGTCCGGATGGTTGATACGACTGACGAACGTGATCGTGAAGGGTAAGGGACTCGAACAAGGCCCGTTCGTGAGTGAACAGGAGTTGTTGGGCATCGTCGAGGCGGCGATGAACGACGAGGTGATCGAAGTCGAGGAACGCGATCTCATCGAGTCCATCATCGAGTTCGGTGACACGGTGGCGCGAGAGGTGATGGTGCCGTTCCCCGACGTTCTCACGATCACGGACCGGTCGACTGTCAAGGAGGCGGTCGACGTGGCGATCGAGCACGGGTATTCGCGTTTGCCGGTGGTCAACGACGAGGACGACGTCCGCGGCATCTCGTTCGTCAAGGACCTGATCCGCGCCGAGCGCAACGGATTCGGTCAGCAACTGGTCACGCTGCACATGCGAGACGTAGTCGTGATCCCGGAGAACAAGCCGGTGAACCAGTTGATGCGCGACATGCAGGCCAGGAAGTACCACCTGGCGGTCGTGGCCGACGAGTACGGCACGATCGAGGGCATCGTCACGCTCGAAGACTGTCTCGAGGAACTGGTCGGACCGATCGTCGACGAGTACGACAAGGACCACACTCCCATCGAGAAGCACGCCGACGGTCAGTACGTCATCGACGGTGGGACCAACGTGTCCGACGTGAACGACGAGCTCGACCTGCGTATCCCCGACGACGAGTGGGAGAGCATCGGCGGGTTCGTTTTCAACACCCTCGGTCACGTCCCCTCGGTCGGAGAACACATCGACTTCGACGGCTGGAGGTTCACGGTCGTGTCGCTGCAAGGCCGCCGAATCCGCTCGGTGCGGGTGCAGGTGATGGCCCGGCACCCCGAGGACGAACAGCCGGACTGAATCCGCATCCCCGCATCGCACTAGGTTCGGCGCATGGACGTGAGACTGGATGGCAAGGTGGCTCTCATCACGGGGGCATCGAAGGGCATTGGCCTGGCAATGGCGAAGATGTACGCCGAGGCGGGTGCGAGCGTGATGATGGTGTCGCGCAAGATCGACGCCGACGTCATCGCCGACGCGGGCATCGTCGGTGACGTCGCCGTTCACGCGGCCAACGCCGGTGACGTCGCCCAGGGTGAGCAGTGCGTGCGCGCGACCGTCGAGAGGTTCGGGCCCATCGACGTGTTGGTGAACAACGCCGCCACCAATCCGTATTACGGGCCGTCACTCGGGGTCGACGAGGCCCGCTTCGACAAGACATTCCAAGTGAACCTGCGCGGTCCGCTGTTTTGGACCAAGGCGGTGTGGGAGGCGGGCATGAAGGACCGACCGGGCGTGATCATCAACGTGGCCTCGGTCGGCGGCCTACGCACCGAAGGCGCCCTCGGGATTTACAACCTCACCAAGGCGGCCCTCATTCACATGACCCGACAGCTGGCGGCCGAACTCGGACCGTCTCGGGTGGTGGGCATCGCTCCCGGACTCGTCAAGACCGATTTCGCCAAGGTGTTGGTCGACAACTTCGGCGATCGTCTGGCCGCGGCCTTGCCGTTGGGGCGCATCGGGGTGCCCGATGACATCGCGGCGCTCGCCACGTTCCTCGCGTCCGATCGCGCCTCCTGGATCACCGGTGAGACCTACGTGATCGACGGTGGCGCCGGGGTGAAGAGCGCCTGAATCAGAGCGACTCGAAGATCGCCGGCAAGGTGGGGTAGCGGCCGGTGTTGCCGCCGCCGTCGACGGACACGAACGAAGCGCTCATGAACGCGGACTCGTCGGAGGCGAGGAAAGTTGCCACGTCGGCGATCTCCTCGGGAGTGGCGTGTCGACCGAGTGGGGCGTTCTCCTCGAACTGTCGGACGACCTCGGGCACGGCGAACATCCCGGCGGTGGCGTTCGTGCGCACCAATCCGGGGGCGATGGTGTTGACGCGAACCCCCCGGGGTCCCATCTCCATCGCGGCCACCCGCGTGAGCATCGCCACCCCGGCCTTGGCGGCGCAATAGGCCGACATGCCCGCCGACGGTTGGATGGCGTTGAGCGACGAGATGGTGATGACCGATCCGCCCCGGCGAACGTGCGGTGCGGTGGCCTTGAGTGTGACGAACACTCCCACGAGGCACAGGTCGATGATGCGCCGCCAGTCGGCGAGGTCGTGTTCGTGGATGAGTCCGTAGGTGCCGGCCCCGGCATTGGCCACCACCACGTCGAACCCACCGAACTCGGCCACTCCGGTCGCGACGGCGGTGTTCGTGCTCTCCTCGTCGGTCACGTCGGACGTCACGGTGAGCAGGCGGCCGCGTTGGCCCTCGGCGAGGCGCGCGAGACCGGCGGAGTCGATGTCGGTCGCCACGACGCGCGCTCCCTCGGCGAGGTAGCGACGGGCGATGGCGGCACCGATTCCCGAAGCGGCTCCGGTGACGAGGGCGGTCTGGTCGTTGAGTCGGGTCATGGACGAACGCTAGTGCCGCTCGTCCTCCGGCAAATCGCGCACGAGGAGCGACAGTTCCGTGCGCCGGATCTTGCCCGACGACGTGCGCGGAATGCCGTCCACCCGCACGCGCAGGCTCGGCGCACAGTACGCCGGTAGCGAACCCTTCACGTGCTCGCGGATCGCGGCGAGACTCGGCGCGACGCCGGTGTGCACGATCATCACCCGTTGTCCCCACTCGGGGTCCGGTCGTCCGATGACAGCGGCATCTTCCACGAGGTCGGACAGCACACGCTCCACGCTCTCGGGCCAGACCTTCTCGCCCCCGGTGACGATCACGTCGCCGATACGACCGTCGACGCTGAGTCGGCCGTCGGACGACAGCGTGCCGGAATCGCCGGTGTGGAGCCATCCGTCGGAGTCGATCGCCGTCGATCCGTCGCGGTAGGCGCGCATGAGCATCGGCGCGCGCACGAGGATCTCGCCGTCGGCGACGCGCACCTCGACTCCGTCGATGGCCCGACCGTCGTACACCACGCCCGAACCGGTCTCGGTCATTCCGTAGGTGGCCACACAGTTCGCCGGACGGTCGGCAGGAGGGCGCGACCCGCCGAGCAGGATGCGACGGAAGCGCGTGGGGTCCACCCGGGCGAGCGCCGTGGCTACGAGGGAGGTGAGTGAGCACGAGCTGGCGTTCACCCGTTCGGCGTCGAAGCCGTCGTGCACCTCGAGCGGGGTGTCGGTGAGAACCGCCCGACTCACCACCGAGAATCCGCCGATGTGACCGACGGGCAGACACGCGAGCCAGGCATCGCCCTCCTGTCGGTCGAGGGCCCTCGAGGTCGCCCTTGCCGAGGCGATGAGGGAGTCCATGGTGTGCACCACGCCCTTGGGCGCACCGGTGGATCCGCTGGTCGCGATGACCAGGGCGTCACCCGCCCCGGTGTCGAGCGCATCATCGAATCGGGAGTCGCCGAGCGCGGTCATCACCTCGTGGGGGCGAAGCGCGGCGAACAACGCCGCCTTGGCCGGCCGAGGCAGGCGTTGGTCGACGGGCAGCACCGCGTCGCCGCGATCCCACACCCGTCGGACGATGTCGACCCACGCACCGTCCGTCGGCATGTCGAGAGCGACGAGACGGGGCACGCGAGAACTCTAGGCACGATTCGCGCGCAACATCCGACCGTCCGGTGCCTTAGCGTGGCGATGTGAACAAGTGGATCGTCGGCGCCCGGGTGCGCACCCTGCCCGCCGCCATCGTTCCGGTCGCGGTCGGTGCGACGGTGGCCGTCGGTGAGCCCGCGGTGACGTGGTGGCGAGTCGTGTTGGCCGGCGTCGTGAGCCTGATGTTGCAGGTGGGTGTGAACTACGCCAACGACTACAGCGACGGCGTGCGTGGCACCGACGACATGCGGGTGGGTCCGGCGCGTCTGGTGGGCGGTGGATTGGCCACCGCGCGTGCCGTCAGGCGAGCGGCGTTCATGTCGTTCCTCGTGGCGGCGGTGGCGGGTTTGGTCTTGGCCCTGCAGACGAGTCTGTGGTTGGTGGTGATCGGACTGGCGTCGATTCTGGCCGGCTGGTTCTACACCGGAGGCCGGCACCCCTACGGATATCTCGGATTCGGCGAGTTGTTCGTGTTCGTCTTCTTCGGCTTGGTGGCCACCGTGGGCACCACGTACGTGGTGGCCGAGCGGGTGACCGCGCTGGCGTGGCAGATGGGGGTGTCGGTCGGCGCGTTGGCCTGTGCCTTGCTGGTGACCAACAACCTGCGTGACATTCCCACCGATCGCGCGGTCGGCAAGCGCACGCTCGCAGTGCGTCTGGGAGACCCCCGTACGCGGCGGTTGTACGTGGGGCTCGTCGTGGGCGGGGTCGTCATCGGCGCCGCGGCCGCGTGGCAACGGCCGTTGGCGGCGTTGTCGCTCGTGGTGTTGTTGGCGGCGTTGTCCCCGGTTCGTGCGGTGCGCCGTGGGGCGAGCGGTCGCGAACTGATCGCCGTACTTGCCGGCACGGCTCGGGTGCAGATGGTGTTCGGCGTCGTCGCCTCGCTGACCCTCGCCGTCGGGGCCTAAACGAGCCAGTCACGCACGATGCGAGCCACGTGATCGGGTCGCTCGAGATGCGCGGCGTGGCCACAGTCGGGAACGGACGCGAACGTCGCGTTGGCACCGATGGCCGCGCTCATGCGGCGGCCGATGTCGTCGAACTTGTGGTCGAGGGCCCCGGCCAACACGAGAACGGGAACCTCGACGGACGCGAGGCGGTCCCAGAGCGACTCCTGTTCACCGACCCCGTGACGACGCAGACTGCTCGTCAGTCCCTCGACGGTGTTGGTGTGGCGAGCTTCGCGTTCGACGGGGTCGAGCGGTAGGCCGGCGAAGAGGGGTTGTGTGAGCCACCAGGCTACGAAGTCAGGCACACCCATCTCGTCCACCCGCCCCGCCAGGGCACTGTCGGAGTCCCGGCGTCGGGCGCGTTCGCCCGGATCGGCGATTCCCGGTGTTCCCCCGATCAGAACCAGACCGCGCAGCGGTGCGTGGGCAACCGCAGCGTGCAGAAGGATGCGGGCGCCCATCGAGTAACCGACGTAAACGCCGTCTCCGCCGACGTCGACGACCATACGCGCGGCCGTGGTGAGGTCGTAATCGGCTTTCGGTGAGCGACCGTGACCGGGGGCGTCGACGCGCACGAACGTGGGTCCGGTTCCGATGGCGTCGACAAGGCGGTCCCACGACCGCGAGGTCTGCGTGAACCCGTGCAGCAACACGAGACGCCGCCCATCGGTGCCGGGTGATTCGTCCGCGAAGAGCGCGCCCGGACGCGGGCTCCAAGCACGGGTCATGACGGATCAGCTCGCCGAGGCGTTCTTGCGTTCGATGGTTCGTCGAATGACGCGCTCGAAAGTTTCGGTGTCCTGTGCGCCCGGGATCGACCACGCACCGTCGATCACGTAGGTCGGAACCCCCGTGATTCCGTGCGACACCGCCGTCGCCAGTTCCTCGCGTACCTCGCCCCGTCCGACGTCGCTCGCCAACATGTCGGCGACATCGGAGCGGTCGCATCCGATGGCCGTGGCCGCGATCGGCGCCAGCACCTCGGCGTCGGCGACATCGAGGCCCCGCGTGAAGTACGCGTCGAGCAAGGCCGCCTTCACGCGCGATTGGACGGCGGCTCCGTGCGTGACCCCCGTCCACCACAGGACGCGGTGGGCGAGCAGGGTGTTGGCGCGCTTGGCGACGTCCATGCGGAACTCGATGCCGTCCTCGCGAGCCGTGGCGGTGAGGTTTTCGATGATTCGGTCGGCTCGCTCGTACCCTCCGAACTTTTTCGCGTAGGTGTCACGGACCGGGTTGGCGACGCCCACGGGAGCCGTGGGATCGAGTTGATACGCGCGGTACACGACCTCGATCGGTTCGGCGACGGCATCGGGCCCCGAGGTGAGTGCTTCGATGGCGCGATCGAAGCGCACCTTTCCGATGTAGCACCAGGGGCACACGACGTCGGACCAGATCTCTATGACCACGGACACAACCTACCCAGCAGGTCGGTGGGCGACGCGACGGGGGTAGCGTCAGCCTCGTGAGCAAGCCCGAGGACGTCCAGGCTTCGTTCTGCGCCACGCTCGTCGACGAGTGGGCGCGACTCGGCGTTCGGGCGGCGATGATCGCCCCCGGGTCCCGTTCGACGCCACTGGCGCTGGCTCTGGTGTCACACCCGTCGATCGAAACATCGATCTTCCTCGACGAACGATCCGCGGCGTTCGCCGCCCTCGGATGGGGTCTCGTCTCCGAGGTGCCCGCGGTCGTTCTGTGTACGTCGGGAACCGCGGCCACGCACTTCCACGCCGCGGTCGCCGAGGCCGACCTGTCGATGGTGCCTCTGCTCGTCGTCACCGCCGACCGTCCCGGCGAGTTGAAAGACGTCGGTGCGGCTCAGACGATCGACCAAACCGATCTGTTCGGCTCCAAGGTCCGCTGGTTCCACGAACCCGGTGTCGCGGTCGAGGCGACCCGTCGCACGTGGCGATCCCTGGCCGTACGGGCCTTCGCGGCGACGGTCGGGGTCGATCCCGGACCCGTGCATCTCAACCTCGCCTTCCGCGAACCGCTTCTCGGTGTGGTCCGGGTCGACGATGACGTTGTGAAGCGTTCGGTGGAGCGCGGCCACTCCGTGTTGGCGCGTGAGGTCGTGGAGGAACTGGTCGCCACCTGGACGGGGCGCCGCGGTGTGATCATCGCCGGTCGTGGTGCCGCGCACCCGGGGCGATTGCTCGCCTTGAGTACCGCCCTCGGCTGGCCGCTGTTGGCCGAACCCCGGTCGGGAGCGCAGTCGGGTTCGGTCCTGCACTACGACTCGATCGTTCGTTCGGCCGGTGCGAGTCTGCGCCCCGAGGTGGTGGTTCGCTTCGGTGAGGCCCCGTCGTCGAAGGTCCTCGGCCGATTCCTCGCCGACTCCGGAGCCACGCAGTGGCACGTGGCCCGAGGGGGCCGACCCTACGACCCCGACCACGTCGTGGCGGGCTGGTTGCGTTGCGATCCCGACACCTTGATCGACGCCGTGATCGACGCGTTGCCCGGCGGCGCCGTGAACGGCGACTGGGCGCAGATGTGGCGGGAACGCGACGTCGCGGCCCGGGCCGTGATGTCGGCCCTCGACGATCCGTCCGCCGAACCCACCGGTCCGAACGTGGCGCGCCACGTGGTGTCGTCGCTACCCGCCGGATCGCATCTCGTGCTGTCGTCGTCGATGCCCATCCGCGACGTCGAGTGGTTCGCCGGCGACTGCTCGCACCTGATCGTGCATTCGAGCCGCGGTGCCAACGGCATCGACGGAGTGGTGGCCACCGCCATCGGCGTGGCGCTGGCCTCGGGGCGCCCGACCGGACTGCTCATCGGCGACGTCGCGTTGATCCACGACGCCTCGAGTTTGGCCGCATTGGATCGACGGCCCGTCGACCTGCGGGTGGTCGTCGTCGATAACGACGGTGGCGGCATCTTCCATCATCTTCCGCAGGCTTCCGCGCTCGACCCGACGGTGTTCGAGCGCCTGTTCGGCACGCCTCACGGGGCCCACATCGAGGTGATCGCGCGGGGATTCGGGATCGACGCCGACACCGCGCCGACCCTCGGCCGGTTGCGCGAGCGGGTGGCGAACGTCGGACCGACGCTCACCGTGGTGCGCACCGATCGTGAGCGCGATCTCGCCGAGCACCGGCGACTGCACGCCGCCGTCTGATTCGTCGCGTTCGCGCGCTCATGGCCGCACGATGGCCGAGAGCATCGCTTGGAACTTGGCTTGGGTCTCGGCCAGTTCGGACATCGGATCGCTCGCGGCCACGATGCCCCCGCCGGCGGTCAAAGTGGCGGTGCGTCGGTCCGCCGACAGTTCGGCGCACCGGATCGCCACGGCCCACGTGCCGTTGCCGCGCGCATCGACCCAACCGACCGCTCCGCCGTACATGTCGCGATCGAACCCTTCGTGCCCGGCGATGAGGGTCAGAGCCTCCTCGCGGGGATGGCCCCCGAGGGCGGGCGTCGGACACAGCGATCGGGCAAGTTCGAGCACGGACGGGTGCTGGTCGCGCAGACGACCTTCGATCAATGTTCCGAGATGTTGCACGTTGGCGACCTTGACCACCGACGGCTCGGGTTCCCAATCGAGATAACTGCAGTGCGGGAGCAACATGTCGTGGATCACGTCGATGACCACGCGGTGCTCGATCTGGTCCTTGATGCTCGCCAGCAACCTCGCGGCCAACTCGTCGTCGGTGTGCGGGTCGCCCGTGCGTGGCGTGGTGCCAGCCAGCGGATGCGAACGAACGACGTCGCCGTCGACTGCGATGAGAAGTTCGGGTGAGGCACCGATGAAACCGTCGATCGAGTATCGGTAACTCGACCCGAACGAGCCGCGCAATCGGGCCAACACCGCGTGCACCGGGATCGCTTCGGAACTCTCGATGGTGATCTGACGGGCGATCACCGCTTTCACGAGATCGCCGGCGCGCACCGCGTCACGGGCGGCGGCCACAGCCGACAGATACCGCTCGATCGGGGTGAGTGGTCGCACCGTGAACGATGCCGGAACGACGGGGGAGGGGGCGGCGAACGTCGGCACGCTCGCTCCGTCGACCGTGGTGCACCAACAGTTCCCCGAACCGTCCTTGCCCACCAGAACGGCCGGTATCACGGCGGTCCCGCGGGCCCCCGGGAGAAAGGGCAGACGCCCGAAGGCGACCGGACCGACCTCTGGAGCATCCGGTGGGAGTCCGTGGCTCTCGTGCGAGATGGCGGCGAGGAACGCCGGGGCGTCGTCGAGGTCGACGCGGGCGACGACGCCGCGGCCGGCCCAACCGACCCCGTCGCGGACGAACAGGTATCCGTCGTCGGCGGCGACGTCGTTGAGGTCGGGCGCCGAGGCCAACGGAACCGTCACGGCGCGCATGCTCGTCAGTCCCGGGTGGCGACCATCAACTGTGTGATGCCGCCCGACAACTGTCGATGCTCGGCGTCACCGAAGCCGGCCCGTCGCAGGCTCTCGAGCATCGCTGCGGGTTCGGGAAGGTAGGCGACGCTCTTGGGCAGGTAGCGGTATGCCGCAGGGTCGGAGAGCCAACCGCCGATCTTGGGCACGATGCGACCGAAGTAGACGCCGTTGCCGAAACGGACGAGGCGGTTGCGTGGCACCCCGACGTCGAGCAGGGCGATTCGACCCCCCGGTCGTACGACGCGGCCGAGTTCGTCGAAGAAACTCGGAAGGTCGCGCAGGTTGCGCAGAGCGAACCCGCACGTGGCGCCATCCACCGATCCATCGGTGATCGGCAGGTTCAAGATGTCGGCTTGGCTCCGCGGGGCTCCGGAGCGATCGGCGGCCAGCATGCCGAAGCTCAGATCCATGGACAACGGTCGGATGCCGACACGACGCAGATCGACACAGAGGTCGCCGGTGCCGCTGGCCAAGTCGAGCACGAGACTGCCGCTCGGCAATCCGAGCAAACGAACCGTCTTGCGCCGCCAGCGGGTGTCGAGGCGGAAGGTCATGATGCGGTTGACGAGGTCGTAGCGGGGCGCGATGGCGTCGAACATCTCGCGAACGGCGGTCACCTTGGCGGCGCCCTCGGGGAGCCGCTCGGTGTCCCAGGACGGGCTGTCGGGATCTCGTTCCACGGCACGAGGCTAGGTGTGACCCGTGCCGTTCACGGGTTCGGGGTCGTGGGCATCGGTCACCGAGGGCCATAATCGGGTCAGGTATCCGCCGTTCAGCGCCATGGGGAGGCACTCAGATGATCGATTTCACCCTCGCACCCGAGCACGAGGCCATTCGTTCGAAGGTCCGTGACTTCGTCGACTCCGAGATCCGGCCGGCGATCGAGCCGTTCGGACATCGCGAGGAGATGGACGGCGAGAGCCACAAGAAGTATGTGGGCGAACTCATCAAATTGCGCAAGCGCGCGGTGGAGGTGGGTCTGTGGTTGCCACACATGCCCAAGGAGTGGGGCGGCATGGGACTCGGTCACGTGGCGCTGGCCATGGTGCAGGCCGAGGCGGCCAAGACACGGGTGGGACCGTGGGTCTTCAACTGCCAGGCGCCTGACGAGGGCAACATGCACACCTTGTTGCACTGGGCGACGCCCGAGCAGAAAGAGAAATACCTGAAGCCCCTGTGCAACGGAGTGTCTTCGTCGTGCTTCGCCATGACCGAGCCCGAAGTGGCCGGATCCGATCCCACTCTCATTCGCACGCACGCCATCAAGGACGGCGACGAGTGGATCATCAACGGACACAAGTGGTTCATCTCGGGGGCCAATCGCGCCAAGTTCGCCATCCTGATCGCCCGCACCGAGATGGACGTGCCCGAGGGCTCGCGCGGGGCCAACACGGCGTTCATCATCGACCTGCCGACCGAAGGCTGGAACAACGTGCGCGAGGTCGAGACCATGCACGGCCCGGGCGGCCACAGCGAGATCGTCATCTCCGACCTGCGCGTACACGACTCGCAGATTCTCGGTGGTCGCGGCAACGGTCACCGACTCGGTCAGTACCGACTCGGACCGGCGCGTCTGGCCCACTGCATGCGCTGGATCGCCCAGGCCGAGAGTGCCCTGAACATGATGGTCGACCGTTCGTTGAAGCGTTACTCGCACGGGTCGTACCTGGCCGAGAAGCAGGGTGTGCAATGGATGATCGCCGACTCGGCGATGGAGATCTACCAGTGCAAACTCATGATCCTGCACGCCGCGTACAAGATCGATCGGGGCGACGACTTCCGCACCGAGGTGTCGATGGCCAAGCACTTCGTCGCGAACTCGTTGAACCGCGTGATCGACCGGGCCATTCAGGTGCACGGTGCCCTCGGTTACTCGACGGACACTCCGTTGGCCAACATGATGCAGCACGCACGGTGGGCGCGGTTCGCCGACGGCGCCGACGAGATCCACCAGATGCGCATCGCCGAGAACACCATCAAGGCGTTCACCGACACTGGGTCAACGAGCAAGGCCACCGGCGACCTGCCGATCTGAGCTGGTCAGGAGCCGGCGGCGATCTCCTTGGCCCATCGGTAGTCCGCCTTGCCCGACGGCGAGCGCAGGATCGACTTCACACGAATGATGGCTTTGGGCAACTTGTAACGGGCAATATGCCGGGAGGCCTCGTCGATCAGATCCTGATCGGTCGGATCGTAACCGGGGCGTAGCTGGACGATGGCGACGACCTCGTTGCCCCCGCGTTCGCTCGGTCGACCCGCGACGACGCTGTCGAAAACGGCCGGATGCGGACGAATCGCGAGCTCCACTTCCTCGGCGAAGATCTTCTCGCCGCCCGAATTGATGGTGACCGAGTCGCGCCCCCGCAGTTCGACGATCGGACCCTCGAGCAGAACCGCGCGATCGCCGGGTACGACGTAACGGACACCATCGATGATCGGGTACGTGCGGGCGGTCTTGGCCGGATCGCCCAGATATCCGAGAGCCAATCGCCCGCTCTTGGCGAGCCAGCCCACCTCCGGATCGCTGGGCTCGAGAACCCGTGTGAGGTCCTCCGACAGGACGTGGTTGTTGGGAGTGAGCGGAAAGGTTCCCGTCGACGCGCCACCGGCGGCCGACACGTGGGTCAATTGACCGCCGGCCTCGGACGAGCCGAGTCCGTCGATGATCACGAGGTGCGGAGCGATCTCGAGCAATTCGCGTTTGAGGTGCGCCGACAGCGCCGCCCCGCCGGACAACAGCACGTTGAGTGACGAGAGGTCGTAGGAGCGCCGGTGCAGTTCGTCGATCAGCGGTCGCGCGAAGGCGTCGCCGACGATCAACAGGAAGTCGATGCACTCCCGTTCGACGGTGCTCCAGATGTCGGCGGGATCGAGGCGCTCGGGCACGCTCGGAACGAAGACCGTGCCTCCGATGTTCCACGTTCCGAGGCTCACCCAGTGTCCGGCGCCGTGCATGAACGGCGGGGCGATGAGGGCCCGGCGTCCCACCGCGGCGGCCACGAACTCGTCGATCTTCGTCGCGGTCTTCGATGCGCCGAAGCACTCCACGAGCGCGTCGCCCTGTCGCCACATGACGCCCTTGGGCATTCCGGTGGTACCACCGGTGTAGAGGATGTAGAGGTCGTCCGGAGTGGCCTCGTGCTCGATGGTGGTCGGAGCCCCGGCGATCGCGTCCTCGTACCACGTCGCCCCGTCGAGCAGCCTGTGGCCGGATTCGTCGCGTACCTGCAGCAGGATCCGCAAGCCGGGAAGCCGCTCGCGCACCTCGGCCAAGGTCGGGGCGAAGCACGAGTGAAAGACGATGGCCGTGGCGGCGGAGTCGAGCAACAGGTAGGTCAACTCCTCGGCGACGTATCGGTAGTTCACGTTGAATGGCGCGACCCGCGCCTTGAACGCACCGAGCATGCACTCGAGGTACTCGTTGCCGTTGTGCAGGTAGATGGCCAGGTGATCCTGTCCGCTCACAGACGGCTCCAGCCGGTCGCGCTCGATGTGGCAGCCGAGACCGGCGTCCTGCAGGTACCGGGCGAGCCGCCGGGTCCGATCGGTCACCTCGGCCCACGAGTACCGACGGTCGCCGAAGACGAGGCACTCCTGCTCGGGGCGAGTGCTCGCGATGGCCTCGTGCACCTCACCGACCGTGAATTCGTCCACGGGGCGAACCTAGGTGGACGGAAGTTGGCACCACGAATCCGGTGGTCGTCGATCCCGTCGTTTAGGGTTCGGCCATGACGCAACACGCGGCACCGGTGAGTGGTTCGTCGGCGAACGGCATCGTCTTCGGCATGTTCATTCCGCAGGGCTGGAAGATGGAGTTGTCCAACATCGACGATCCGGCCGACAAGTGGGCCAAGACGATCGAGGTGGCCGAGGCCGCCGAGCGCCTCGGTTACGACTCGCTCTGGGTGTACGACCACTTCCACAATGTCCCGCGCCCGGCACACGAGACCGTTTTCGAGTGCTGGTCCACTATCGCGGCCGTCAGCCAGCGCACCTCGCGGATCAGGCTCGGGCAGATGGTCGGGTGCAACAGTTACCGCAACCCCGGTCTGCTGGCCAAGGTCACCTCGACGATCGACGTCATCTCGGGGGGACGCCTCGAGTGGGGGATCGGCGCCGGATGGTACGAGAACGAGTACCGCGCGTACGGATACGACTTTCCCAAGCCCAAGGACCGCATCGGCATGCTGCGCGAGAGCGTGGAGATCGTGCGCTCCATGTGGACCGAGAAGGAGACCACCTACAAGGGCCAGTACTACGAGATGGTGCGGGCGAACTGTGATCCCAAGCCCCTGCAGCGCCCGATGCCCCCGATCTGGATCGGTGGCGGAGGCGAACAGCTGACCCTGCGCGTCGTGGCGATGTACGCGGACTGCTCGAACTTCGGGGGCAATCCCGAGGAATGGGAACGCAAGCGCAACACATTGTGGAACCACTGCCGCACGGTCGGGCGCGATCCGGCCACCATTCGCATGACCTGGTCACCGGAGGTGTTCATCCGCGAGACCGAAGCCGAGGTCGAGGCGGCCGGGTCCCGCAGCCTGTGGGGAGAGAACGTCGACTCGTGGCGGGCGGGCAACCTCGTGGGAACCCCCGAGCAGGTGTGCGAAAAGATCGAGACCTACTTGTCGCTCGGCTGTCGCGGCCTCGTGCCGTGGTGTCCCGACTACCCGAGTCTCGAGACATTGGAGCTGTTCGCGACCAAGGTGATCCCGAACTTCCGCTGACTCAGACGTACGAGCGGAAGATGATCTCGGCGACGCACGATGGCTTGGGCGAACCTTCGCACTCGAACGTGAATTCCATCGTCGACTGCACGCCACCGGCGATCTCCTCGATCGCCAGCAACTTCACGCCGAGGCGCAGACGGGCCCCGACGGGCACCGGCGAGGGGAACCGGACCTTGTTGGCTCCGTAGTTCACACCCATCGAGAAGCCTTCGATGCGCACCACGGTCGGATAGAGCGCCGGTCCGAGCGACAGCGTCAGGTAGCCGTGGGCGATCGGTCCTCCGAAGGGACCGGACTTGGCCCGTTCCACGTCGACGTGGATCCACTGGTGGTCACCGGTCGCTTCGGCGAACTGATTGACCCGCTCCTGGGTGATCTCCATGTAGTCGCTGTAACCCAAGTGCTCGCCCACGGCGGCCTTGAGTCCTTCCACTCCGACGATGACGCGTGCGCTCATGGCGACATCCTGCCAGACGGAGGCGGTCCCGCCGAACTCAGCGGTACCAGACTCTTTGGTGTTCGCGACTTTGGGGGTGCAACAACAGTGCGCAAAGGGCGACATCGAAGATCAGGCTGATCGTGTTGCCCCCGCTGATGCGGTCCCAGATGTCGAAACGGGAACCGGAAAGGATCCAGAACCGCAGGAGGAACGGCGAGAAAGCGGCGAAGAGGCCGAGTCGCCAACCCCAGCGACGGTCGTTGGCCATGAGTAGTCCGCCGAGGATGAACGAAGCGATCACGGCGAGTCCGATGACGGCACCGATCCCCCCTTTGTCGACGCGGGCGTAGCCCACCCAATCGGAGCGATCCATGAACCCGATGAGCGCGAAGAACCCGTTGAGGTAGAGCAGCATCGTGGCGATCTGCAGGGTCTGCGGAGCCATTCGGTCGAACCAGCGGCGAAAGTCGATCGACGAGCGGGCCATGCACACAGGATGGCACATCCACGGGGGACGATTCGGTCGAGGCTCCGGGTTCGTCCCGATAGGGTCAGGCGCGATGCGCTCGGGATTCGTCACGTTGGTCGGTCGCCCCAACGTCGGCAAGTCGACGTTGTTGAACGCGATCTGCGGCAGCAAGGTGTCGATCGTCTCCGACAAACCGCAGACGACCCGTCGTCAGGTACGCGGCGTGCTCACCCGCACCGACGCCCAGATCGTCTTCGTCGACACGCCGGGCTTGCACAAGCCCGTCACCGCTCTCGGCGAGCGGGTGAACGCCGCGGCGATCGAGTCACTCACCGACGTCGACGTGGCCATTCTGGTGTTGGACGGGACGATGCCGTTCGGGTCCGGCGACCGCTGGGTGGCCTCGCGTCTCGACCTGAGCAAGACGATCGTGGTGGTGAACAAGACCGATCGCGCCGGACGCGACAAGACTCTGGCCCAACTGGCGACGTCGTCCGAACTCGATGCGGTGGCCTACTTCCCGGTGTCGGCCAAGTCGGGCGACGGAATTGGGCCGCTCGTCGAGCACGTCGTGTCCATGCTCCCCGAGGGGCCGATGTACTACCCCGAAGACGTGGTCAGCGACCTCCCGGAGTCCGAATGGGTCGCCGAATTGGTGCGCGAGCAGTTGCTCGCGATGTTCCGAGAGGAATTGCCGTATTCGATCGCGACCCGCGTGACCGAGTGGGAGTGGCCGCGTGTGCGCTGTGAGATCGTCGTGGAGCGCGAGAGCCAAAAGGGTATGGTCATCGGCAAAGGGGGAGCGGTCCTCAAAGAGGTCGGCACTCGCGTGCGGCGCCAGTTGCCCGACGGGGTTTTCATCGAACTGCACGTGGTGGTCGACAAGGATTGGCAACAACGACCCGATCGCGTCGAGCGTCTCGGTTACTGACCGAGTGGTCGTACGTCAGCAGGCGTACCCCGCCGGCAGAAGATTCGCGTAGTCGTCGCAGGCGACGGTCCCACCGGGATCGGTGAGGTCGCCCCGTCCGCGTGGAACGCTCTGCGGGTTCGATCCCGAGGTGAAGGCAACCTGACCGATGCCCGCGCGTCGCGTGAGGGTCAGCACGATCTGGGCGATCGCCAATCGCTGTTCGGCTCCGGGGAGCCCCGTGATGAACGCGGGCGGGAGGTCCACCGTGGCCACACCACGCGAAACCTCGACCGCGGCAACGAAGTCCAGCGCCAGCGCGGTGCGCAACCCGGCCGCCGTGTCGCCCTCGGGCACTCCTTCGGCCAGGGCGGCCATCACCTGGGGCGCCGCGGCGGGACTGAGTAGCAGTCGGGTGATCGGCACCACCTGCGTACCGGCGACGAAGAAGAGATTCACGACTTCGACGGGCACCGTCGTGCTGGTGGTGGTCGACTCGACCGGCTGCACGGTGGTCGCGGGGGCCGCGGTGGTGGTGGTGGTGGTCACCGCGATGGTGGTCACGTTGAGTTCGTACGGGATCTGGTCGGGGTCGATGGAGCTCACATCCCCCGAACCGGGGATGCTGCACCCCACGAGCGCGACGAGGTTGACAAGGACGACAGCTCGAAATCTCACGAGACCTCCCGGGGGAAGAAGACGACGAATCGTGCGCCACCGGTCGGGGCGTCCTCGACCCAGGTGCGACCGCCGTGAGCGCGCACGTGTTCGTCGACGAGAGCGAGGCCGAGGCCGGTTCCACCGGCTCGGCTGCGACCGGCCGAACCGCGGGCGAAGCGCTCGAAGATGCGCAAGCGTTCGCTGTGGGCGACGCCGGGGCCGGAGTCCTCCACCGCCACGACGATTCCGATGACGCCGGATTCCTCGGCGTGATTCTCGATCCTGATGCGGTCGGCGCCTCCGCCGTGGATGCGGGCGTTGTCGAGGAGGTTCGCCAGGATGCGCTCGAATCGTCGCTTGTCGACCGCGCCGACTCCGTCACTGTCGGGTGCCACCACGACGGGCACGTCGGTCGCCCCATAGCGCTGAGCGATACGTCGCACGAGGGCGACGAGGTCGGTTTCCTCGCGGTGGAGGTCGGTCACGCCGACGTCGAGGCGCGCGAGCTCGAGCAGGTCGATCACCATCTGGTCGAACCGACGCACCTGGCTGATGACGACATCGAGCGCCTGCTGTGTCCTATCGTTCAGGTCGGCCCGGCGCGCGTCGAGTACCTCGACCGCGGCCGCCAGGGCGGTGATGGGCGAGCGCAACTCGTGGCTCACGTCGCTGGCGAAGCGAGCCTCGCGTTCGATGCGGGTTTGGACGGCGTCGGCCATCTCGTTGAACGACGTGACGAGTCGGGCCAGGTCGGGGTCGACCTCCTCGTCGAGTCGGGTGTCGAGTCCGCCTTCGGCGATGTCCCCTGCGGCCTCGCTCACCCGTTCGAGGGGCCGCATGATACGACGGCCGACCGCGACGCCGACGAGCCCGGCCACCAGGGCGACCACGATCACGCCGACGATCAACGCCGAGCCGATAGCGGTCAGCGTGCGCTGTTCATCATCGAGCGGGAAAGCCTCGAAATACTGGGCGTCGATGTCGGCGATGTGGACCGCCACCGCGATGTACGGCTGGTCGTCGAACGTGAACCTTTGGCGCGACGTGGTTCCGGTGAGTGCCGCCTGCACCAACTCCGGGGGGAACGCGGCCTGCGTGTAGCGGATTTCCTGGCTGAAGTAGAGGTTCTCGGGCTGCAGGTGCAGGACCGCGAACCCGCCCTGCTCGGTGCGCACGTTGCTGATCAACTCGAACGCCTCGCTGCGTCGGGTACGGATCTGCGAACGGATCAGTTGGGCGTTGTTGAAGGACTGGCGTTCGACGACGTCGTCGCGACGCTGGAGGATGTAGGACCGTGCGGTCAGATAGGTGGCAGTCGAGAGTGCCACCGAGGCGAGCAGACCGGTGGCGACGAACAGCAACGTCACGCGCTGGCGCAGGCTGATGGAGCGCAGTCGATCCCGCAGGGTCACCCACTCATCCTGCCCGATCGGATCGACGTCGACACGGGGCGTTCGGTGGCGGACAGCGAATCGCCCGGTTCGGGCTGGGCCAGCGAACCGGGCGAGATCCGTGTCGATCGCGCCGGGCGGTGAGGGCCAGGGGGAGGACGGCCCCCACCGCACCAGCGTGAACGGGGGTCAGTCTCCCGAGGGTCTGTGAAAGGTCCGTGTGGCTTCTGTGCGTTTTGTGTAACAAATCGGGACCGGGACACCGGATCGGCGAGAATCGTCCCGTGCACTCGCTGCTCTTCATCGAAGACGACGACCAGATCAGGTTGGCCCTGCGACTGGCCCTGGAGGATGAGGGGTACGAGGTGCGCGAAGCCGCCGACGGGGTGGCGGGTCTGGCCGCGTTCCACCAGAGAGAACCCGACCTCGTGCTGCTCGACCTACGGCTGCCCGACATCTCGGGCTTCGAGGTCTGTCGGGCCATCCGGGCCATGAGCATCGTCCCGATCGTGATGGTCACGGCCGAGACCGACACGATCGACATGGTGTCGGGACTCGAGGCCGGGGCGGACGACTACGTGACGAAGCCCGTGGTCCCCAAGGAATTGGCGGCGCGCATTCGCGCGCACCTACGCCGGGTGCAGTTGCAGGTGACCGTCGCTCCGACCACCACGGAGACCTTCGGCGACATCGACCTGCGACGCGAGCAGGGTCTCGTCTTCAAGGCCGGACGCGAATTGTCGTTGACCAAGACCGAGTTCAACCTCCTCTGCGAGTTCGCCGATCACCCGAACGTCGTGTTGTCGCGCGATCAACTGTTGGAGCGGGTATGGGGCTACGACTACCTCGGTGACAGTCGGCTCGTCGACGCGCACGTGCGTCGGTTGCGCGTGAAGATCGAGGACCACCCCGACGACCCGCGCATCATCCTGACCGTGCGCGGTCTGGGCTATCGGCTCATCCCCGCGTGATGTTGCGGAGGAACTCGGCCACCTCGCGGCGGTCGATCGACTTGCGCATAGGGGGCATGGCCGCCATGATGTCGCGCCGGTAACCCTTCACGGCCAGACGCGAGTCGAAGACCGCCACCACCCCACGGTCGGAGGCGTTGCGGATGAGACGTCCGGTCGCCTGGGCGAGCAGGGTTGCCGCCCGGGGCAGGTCGATGTCGCGGAACGCGCGGTCGCCGAGCGCCTCGCGTCGGGCGCTGAGCAAAGGGTCGTCGGGTCGGGGAAACGGGATGCGATCGATCGTCACGAGCGACAACGTGCGGCCGGGAATGTCGATGCCTTGGAAGAAACTCGCCGTCGCGAACAGGCACGACGTTTCGTCGTCGCTGAACAATCGTACGAGTTGGGCCCGGGGGAACTGGTTCTGTTCGAAGATGGTGACGCCGAGTCGTGGTCGGAGTGCTTGCGCGGCGGCTTCCATCGCCTTGTAACTCGTGAAGAGGGCCAATGTGCGTCCGCCGGCGGCCTCGATGAGGTGGTGCAGTTCGTCGTGCATCGCCGAGCGGAACGCGGGCGCGTTGGGTTCGGGGAGGGATTTGGCGCAGTAGAGAATCGCATTCTCGCCGTAGTCGAAAGGGCTCTCGACGTTCAGCAGGCTCGTGTCCTCGAGTGGAAGGCCGACGCGGGTCGGCATGTTCGCCGGGATGGTCGCACTGGTCAAGATCGCGGTGTGCTTCGACCAGATCCCCTCGCGCAGGAACGACGAGACGTCGAGGGGTGCGATGTCGAGCACCGGACGATCGACTCGTCCGCTCACGAACGGCACGAAGGTGGCATCGATTCCCAACGCGGCGTTGAGGGTCGCGTCGAGGCGACCGGCGAGTGTCTGGGCGCGCAGTCGACGTTGGGCCGAGTCCTCGTCCTTGGTCTCCACGCGTCGCAGCGCCTCGAGGGCGGTCGACACCACCCGCACCCCGTTGGCCAGCACCTCGGCGATTGGTCGAGGCAACGGCGTCGACAGACGATTGTTGTGGTCGGGTGCGAGCACCTCGGTGAGCATCGCACCGACGTCGGTGATCATCTTTTGCAGATCCGGGTCGTCGATGATGCGTCGGACCGCGTTGGCGAAGAAGGTGAAACTTCCGTCGCCGATCGAGAGCCCGATGGTGCCACTCATCGTGTCCTCGAGACCGTGCGCCTCGTCGACGATCACGATCTCGTGCTCGGGTAGCAACGCCCCGTCGGATGCGATGTGGTTGCCATAGAGGTGCGTGTTGACGACGATGACGTCGGCCTCGGCGGCTCGGGCTCGGGCCACCTCGGTGAAACACGAGCCGCCGAAGGGACAGCGGTTCGCCCCGGGGCACTCTTCGCTGCCGACCGACACCGCGATCCGGGCCCGTTCGGAAGGTGCGAAGGCGAGCGAGTCGAGGTCGCCGCTCGGCGTCGTGGCGGCCCAGGCGACGAGTTGGTCGATCTCGCGTTTGGTCGAGGCGGAGTAATCGTCGAGTTCGAGCAGGGTCGGGGAGTCGTCCTTGCGACGCTTACTCGCGACTTCTCCGGTCAATTCGGCGACCCGCTGACGACAGACGTAGTTACGACGACCCTTCAGGACCGCCCACGACACCTCGCGACCCAGGTATTCGCGCAGTGCGTCGACGAGGAACGGCAGATCCTTGGAGGCCAATTGGTCCTGCAGGTTCTTGGTGGCGGTGGCGACCACCGTGCGCTTGCCCGACATCATCGCGGGCACGAGGTACGCGATGGTTTTGCCCGTTCCGGTGCCGGCTTGGACGACGAGGTGACGTCCCTCGGTGATGGCCTCCTCGACGGCCATGGCCATCTGGCGTTGCCCAGGTCGGCTCTCGGCGCGGGGCAACGCCGACGTGGCGATCTCGAGCGCATCGGACAATCTGGGCATCGGGTCACCGTACCGCAGGGTCGCCGGACACGATGGGGACGGCGATGGCTCGCGACGATTCAGTGTGCCGACGCACGACGGGCGAGGGCGATCGCGGCCACCAGATCGTCGTGCGAGTAGTCGGGCCAGGCCGCCTTGGCGAAGTGGATCGGCGCCCCCATCGACTGCCAGAGGAGGAAGTTCGACACGCGGTGTTCGCCCGATGTGCGCACCATGACGTCGACGCGTGGAAGGTCCGACTCGTACATCGCGACGTCGAGCGCCGGGACCGTCGGCTCGCGTCCCTCGCGACGCAATCGCTCGGCGGCGTGGGCTATCTCGGCGCGGCTGCCGTAGTCGAAAGCCACGGTGAGGGTCATACCGGTGTTCGCGGCCGTGTCGGCGATGGCTTTGCGAATGGCGCGTTGCACGTAGCGGGGTGTGCGGGCGGTGGGTTCGTCGAACGGACGACCGAGCCAGCGCACCCGGACCCCGAGGTCGTTCAACTCGGCCACCCGTCCGAACAACTTCTCGTGCAGGCCGAGAATGTGGCGCACCTCGCGTCGCGGTCGCACCCAGTTCTCGGTGGAGAAACCGAAGACGGTCAGGTGGTCGACACCCAGTCGGACCGCGGAACGTACCACCGCGGCCAGATTCTCCTCGCCCGCGGTGTGGCCGGCGGTTCGGGGCAGGTCGCGTTGACGGGCCCAACGGCCGTTTCCATCCATGATGCAGGCGACATGCACGGGTGAACCGTACCGCCTCGGTCCGTTCGGTCGAAGACACCTCACCGACCACGGGGTGGGGCACAATGGTTCGGTGTTCACTCGTCGGGCTTCCGTTCGGTCCGCTTCCGAGGTCGGGGGCGAACTGCGGCACGCCGTGGTGGTCGGCGGAGAGCTGAGCGAATGGGAGTCCATGTCGGAGTCGGAGTGGGAGCGACGCGTCGCCCTCATCGGATCGGTGGCATCGCGGCATGGCGCCCGACACCTGTCGGTCCTCCCGTACGGAGCGACGGGTGGCTCGTCGATGCGGGGATCGGTCCGTCACGAATCGCACGGGGTGTCGGTCGTCGTCTCCTGGAGCGCCGACGGTCGCGAGCGGATCGCCGCGGCCGTCCGGACGATCGACCCGGCACGTGCGATCGACGAGCAAGCGGTCGAGAAGGCGATGCACGGTGAGGCGGGCGAACCTGATCTGGTGGTGGTCCTCGGACCGTCCGACCGGTTGCCTCCCTCGCTCGTCTGGGAACTCGCCTACAGCGAGTTGGTCTTCGTCGACACGAGTTGGGATTCCCTCGACGCCGAAGCGCTCGACGACGCCTTGGGTGTCTTCCATGGACGGGAGCGTCGATTCGGCGGGGTCGATGGATGACGAGCCGCCTGTACCGCGATCGTGGCATCGTCCTGCGCACCTACAAATCCGGTGAGTCGGATCGCATCATCGTCTTTCTGACCGAGAACAATGGCAAGGTCCGCGCCATCGCCAAGGGGGTGCGTAAGACGCGGTCGAAATTCGGTGGACGGCTCGAACCGATGTCTCTGCTTGACCTGCAACTCCACCGGGGGCGCGATCTGGACATCGTCAACCAGGTGGAGACCGTCGACAGTTTGCACGCGGTGTTCGGTGACCTCGACTCGATGACCGAGGCGATCGCGACCCTCGAGGCGGTCGATCAGTTGGTGCCCGACCGCGAGCCGGTGGGGAACCTGTTCCGCATGCTCGTCGGAGTCCGCCGCACGTTGCTCACACGACCGTCACCGCTCGTCGTCCCGGCCTTCCTCTGGAAGTTGCTCTCGTACGAAGGGGTTCATCCGGTCCTCGACCGGTGCTCGTCGTGCGGAGAGTCCGCCGTCTCGGAGTTCACGCTCTTCGATGTCGCACTCGGTGGCGTGGTGTGCTCGTCGTGTCGCTCGGGGGCCCCGATCTCGGCGGCGGCACTCGACCTGATGCGCGATGTGCTGGGAGGGAATTTGGGCGACGCCCTCGACCGTGCCCATCATCCCGGAGGCCAGACGCTCGACGACCCGGTGGTCAACGAGGTCGCGGCGTTGGCGACGCGAGCCTTCGAGCATCACGTCGAGCGGCGTCTGCGCTCGGTGTCGATCTTCGAACGGCACGAACCGGGTTCCTGATCTGCGCGTCACCCCCGTAGCCTTGTCCCTCATGCCGGCCACGGACCTCGAACAGATCGTCAACTTGTGCAAGCGCCGGGGGTTCGTCTACCCGTCGGCCGAGATCTACGGCGGCTTTCGGAGTTCGTACGACTACGGTCCGCTCGGTTCGCTGATGTTGCGCAACGTGCGCGAGTCATGGGTGCGAACGATGGTGCAGAAGCGGGACGACGTGGTGTTGATCGACGCCGCGATCCTCGGCCCGCCCCAGGTGTTCGAGGCCAGCGGCCATCTCGCGAACTTCAGCGACCCGCTCGTCGACTGCAAAAAGTGCAAACAGCGGTTCCGCGAGGATCATCTCGAGAACCCGAGCGTGTGTCCGGGTTGCGGCTCGGAGGGAACGCTCACCGAGGCGCGCGCGTTCAACTTGATGTTCAAGACCTACGCGGGCCCCGTCGAGGGCTCCGGAGCCGAGGTGTACCTGCGTCCCGAGACCGCTCAGGGCATGTTCGTGAACTTCACGAACGTCCTGCAGACGAGCCGCAAGAAGCCGCCCTTCGGGATCGCCCAGGTCGGCAAGAGTTTCCGCAACGAGATCACGCCGGGCAACTTCATATTCCGCACACGCGAGTTCGAACAGATGGAACTGGAGTTCTTCGTGCCTCCGGCCGAGGGTCCGGCATGGTACGAGTTCTGGTGCAACGCGCGTATGCAGTGGTACGTCGAACTCGGGATACCGGCCCACATGTTGCGTTTGCGGGCGCACGACGCCGACGAGTTGTCGCACTACTCCGCGGGCACCGCCGACGTGGAGTTCGCATACCCGTGGGGTTGGGGCGAGCTCGAGGGCATCGCCCAGCGGACCAACTTCGACCTCAACCAGCATGCGACCCACTCTGGGCAGAAACTCGACTTCTTCGATCAGTCGACGAACGAGCGCTACGTGCCCTTCGTGATCGAGCCGGCCGCTGGCGTGAATCGTGCGATGGCCGCCTTCTTGTTGGCGGCCTACGAGGAACAAGTGGTCGGCGACGAGACCCGCACCGTGTTGCACCTCCACCCCCGCCTCGCGCCGTACAAGGTCGCCGTGCTGCCCTTGAGCAAGAAGGACAACCTCACGCCGGTGGCCCGCGCGGTGTTCGAGTCGCTCGGTGAGCGGTACATGGTCGACTACGACGACACCCAGTCGATCGGCAAGCGGTACCGCCGTCAGGACGAGATCGGCACCCCGCTGTGCATCACCGTCGATTTCGACTCGCTCGAGGACCACGCCGTGACGATCCGCGACCGCGACTCGATGGAGCAGGTGCGCGTGCCGATCGCCGACCTCGAGACCGAGGTTCGGGTGCGTCTCGGCTTCTGAGCGCTCCGTTCCGAGCGTCTACTCTTGAACCGGGCCTTGGGCCCACGAACCACGGAGGAATCGTCCACATGGCCAAAGTCGCCGTTATCGCCAAGATCGCCGCTCAAGAGGGCAAGCGGTCCGACCTCGCCAAGGCCCTGCAGGCCGCGCTCGACACCGCTCAGGGAGAGGCCGGTACGGAGGCCTACATCCTGCACGAGGACGCCTCGGACGCGAACCTGTTGTGGATGTACGAGATGTACACCGATCAGGATGCCCTGACGGTCCACATGGGTTCGGACGCGTTCAAGGCCCTCGGCCCGGCGATCATGCCGTTCTTGGCCGGTCGCCCGGAGTTGATCTTCGTGACGCCCATCGGTGGCAAGGGCGCCTGAGCCCATAGTGAGCCCGCTCGCGACCTATCTCGACCGGATCGTCGCCTGGCACCGCGACCGCGCCGCCGCGGACGCGCGTGACCCGGTCGCCCTCGAAGGTCGGTGCCGGGAGATGGCACCGACACGGGGATTCCGTGATCGACTACGCACCGATGCCGTCACCGGCCTCGCCGTCATCACCGAGGTGAAGCGACGGTCGCCGTCGAAGGGCGACCTGAACGTCGATCTCGATCCGACCGAGTTGGCCCTCGCATACCGCGACGGTGGTGCCTCGTGCTTGTCGGTGCTGACCGACGAGAACTTCTTCGGGGGTTCGATCAACGATTTGCAGTTGGCCTCGGCGGCCAGTGGGCTGCCGGTGTTGCGCAAGGACTTCACGGTCAGCGCCTTCGACGTCCTCGACACGCGCTTGATGGGCGCCGATTGTGTCCTGTTGATCGTCGCGGCGCTCTCCGACGCCGAACTGGTCGACTTTCACGGACTGGCGATGTCGGTGGGTCTCGACGTGTTGGTCGAGATCCACGACGAGGAGGAGTTGTCGCGGGCGGTCGCGGTCGGCGCCGATCTCGTCGGGGTGAACCAGCGTGACCTCGTCACGTTTGAGGTCGATCACGAGCGGGCCGTCCGCGTCGCCGCGGCCATGCCTGACGGCGTGGTGAGGGTCGCCGAGAGCGGGGTGCGCGGTCCGGTCGATGCCGCAGCGTTGCGGGCCGCGGGATTCCACGGGGTGTTGGTGGGGGAGAGCATCGTCACGGCCGACGACCCCCGGGGCGCCGTGTCCGCGCTGCGTCGCGCCTGAATTGATCCGCACCGCGGGTCGCGCGTCGGGTTACCCTCGGTTCATGTTCGTCAAGGTGTGCGGCATCACGTCGGAGGACGATGCCTTGCTCGCCGTTGCCATGGGGGCCGACGCGGTCGGGTTCGTGTTCGCCCCGTCCCCACGGCAGGTCGCTCCACAGGTGGTGTACGACATCACCCGTCGTCTGCCTCCCGAGATCCTGACGGTCGGGGTGTTCAAGGACGAATTACCCGATCGAATCTTCGACATCGTGACCCGCGCTGGTGTCAAGGCGGTGCAGCTGCACGGTCAGGAGCCGATCACGACGGTGGCCGCGGTGTCCGAACACGTGCGATGGGTGATCAAGTCGGTGGTGGCCGGATCGCGCGAGGCGCGGATCGCCAACCAGATGGGCACCGATCTCATCCTCGTCGACGCCCCCGAACCGGGTTCGGGCAAGGTGTTCGATTGGTCCCTGGTCGATCAGATCCCGTCGGGAATCCGTCTGATCCTCGCCGGCGGGTTGACTCCGGAGAACGTGGCCCCGGCGGTCGAGTACGTGAACCCCTGGGGAGTCGACGTGTCGTCGGGAGTCGAGGCCGCTCCGGGTCGCAAGGACCCGTTGAAGGTGAAGCGATTCATCGCCAACGCGCGGGCCGCGGCCCCGGCCCCCTTCGACGAGGGTGCCGACTTCCCGTACGACTGGGCTGACGAATAGTTCACTAGTTCACACCCGCGACCGGCAATCGACTGTGCCGTTCGCGTCGAACGGTGCGAACATGGTCGTCCAGTCGCCAACTCGGGGAGTTCCATGAGTTCACAGCCATCGATCATGTCCGCGCCGTCCGAGAGCGGTCGCTTCGGTGAATTCGGGGGTCGATTCGTGCCCGAGACCCTCGTTCCGGCGTGTCAGGAACTCGAGCGCGCGTTCGTCGAGGCGTGGGCCGACCCGATCTTCCGCGCCGATCTCGACGCGATCGCCAAGGAGTACGCGGGACGTCCGTCGATCCTCACCGAGTGCCATCAACTCGGGGTTCGGCTCGGCATCCGGTTGCTGTTGAAGCGCGAGGACTTGAATCACACCGGTTCGCACAAGATCAACAACGTGCTCGGTCAGACGTTGCTGGCCAAGCGTATGGGCAAGAAGCGGATCGTCGCCGAGACCGGGGCCGGTCAGCACGGAGTCGCTTCAGCCACCGCCGCGGCGTTGATGGGGCTCGAGTGCAAGGTGTACATGGGTGCCGTCGACGTCGAGCGCCAGGCATTGAACGTCTTTCGCATGAAGTTGCTCGGCGCCGAGGTCGAGGCGGTCGAATCGGGCAGTCGCACGCTCAAGGACGCGGTGAACGAAGCGATGCGCGACTGGGTGGCCAGTGTCGAGTCGACGCACTATTGCCTCGGCTCCGTGATGGGCCCCCATCCGTACCCGTGGATGGTGCGCGAGTTCCACCGCGTGATCGGCGACGAGGCACATGCCCAATGTCTCGACCGGTTGGGCGACGTGCCCGACGTGGTGGTGGCCTGCGTGGGTGGCGGATCGAACGCCATCGGCATATTCTCGGGGTTCGTCGACACGCGGGCCCGTCTCGTGGGTGTCGAACCGGCCGGTGGTGCGGCGGTCGGTCGTGGTCAGCCCGGCGTGGTGCACGGCATGCGGAGCTTTCTCATGCAGGACGAGTACGGACAGGTTCAAGAGGCGCATTCGGTCTCGGCGGGTCTCGACTATCCCGGGGTCGGACCCGAGCACTCGTACCTCGCCTCCATCGGTCGCGCCGAGTACCCGAGCGTGACCGATGACGAGGTGATCGCGGCGTTCCAGTTGATGGCCCGCACCGAAGGCATCATCCCGGCCCTCGAGTGTGCCCACGCCGTGGCCTGGATCGTGCGCGAGGCTCCCGCGATTCAGGGACAGACCGTGCTCATGAACCTGTCGGGTCGCGGCGACAAGGACGTCGGACAGATGATGGAGATCCTCGGTCGATGAATCGTCTCGAGGCGAAGTTGCGCGACACGCGCGCGGCTGGTCGCAAGATACTGGTTCCGTACCTCACCGGAGGCATACCGGGCTGGACCGATGGTGTGCGTGCCGCGGCGGCCAACGGAGCCGACGTGATCGAGATCGGTCTGCCCTTCAGCGACCCGGTGATGGATGGCCCCGTCATCCAGGAGGCGTCGCAACGGGCATTGGACGCCGGGGCGAACCCGGTGTCGATTCTCGACGAGGCCCGGGCCCTCGATGTCGAGGTGCCGTTGGTCGTGATGTGCTACTACAACACCGTCCACCACCCCGGTGCGGAACGTTTCGCGGCGATGCTGGCCTCGGCGGGCATGTGGGGCGCGATCGTTCCCGATCTGCCACTCGAGGAATCGGATTCGTGGTGCGCCGCCGCCGATGCCCGCGACCTGGCCACCATCATGTTGGCCGCCCCCACTGCTCCCGACGAGCGGCTGACGCGGGTGTGCGCCCGCGCGCGGGGCTTCGTCTACTCGGTCGGGTTGCTCGGGGTGACGGGGGAGCGCACGGCGTTGGCGGCCACCGCCACGACGCTGGCGGCCCGTTTGAAGGCCGTGACCGACGTGCCGGTGGTGGTCGGCGTCGGGGTTTCCAACGCCGAACAGGCCGTCGAGGCCTGTCGGGTGGCCGACGGCGTCGTGCAGGGAGCCTCCGTTGTGCGCCGATTCATGATCGACGGTGCCGACGGGGTCGGTGACTACGTCGCCGAGGTACGGCGCGCCCTCGACGGCGCGTTCCGTCCGGTGTGACTTCGGTCCGGTTGACCGAATCTTTAGTGCTAAATACGACATGACCCCCACTTGTCGGGTCAGACTGAAGAAGCCCGATCGGGCACCTACCCCCTAGACACTGGAGTACAACATGCGCAAGACCCTTGGATTGGCCCTGGCGGCCACCGCTCTGCTCGTGGCCTGTGGCAGCGACGACAACGACGCCGTCACCACTGAGGCCCCGATGACCAGCGAGGGCCCCATGACGACTGAGGCCCCCGCGGCCGAAGACATCGTGACCATCGCGTCAGGAAACGAGGACTTCTCGACTCTGGTTGCCGCGGTGTCGGCCGCCGGCTTGGTGGAGACCCTGCAGGGCGAGGGTCCGTTCACGGTGTTCGCGCCCACCAACGAGGCCTTCGCCGCGTTGCCCGCCGGCCTCGTCGACAAGCTCCTGCTCCCCGAGAACAAGGACGTTCTGGTCAAGATCCTCACCTATCACGTGGTCGCCGGTGCCGTCATGTCCTCCGACGTGATGGCCGGAGACGTGCCGTCGGTCGAGGGGGGCAACATCGCCGTCACGACGAACGACGGAGGTGTCCAGGTGAACGGAGCCAACGTCGTGACCCCCGACATCGTGGCGAGCAACGGCGTGATCCACGTGATCGACGCGGTGATCCTGCCGCCGGACGTGGACCCCGCGGCTCTCTGAGTCCGACGAATCGACGACGGGGCGGGCCTTCGGGCCCGCCCTTTCGCATTCTCCGGTCGTGGGGCACAATGCACCATGGCTTGCGATTTGTGCGAGGCGGCCCGATTGACCGAGTGGTTCCACGAGGACGATGTCTGTTGGGTGGCCGAATGCGAAGTGTGTTCGGTGCCGATGGTGGTGTGGCGCGAACACCGCGCCGACCCCGACGCGACGACGAAGGAATATCTGCACGCGCGATTGGCCGACGTGGTGGCTCGACACTTCGACTACGAACACTACGTGGACGACAACATGCGACAGATCCCGGACCATTACCACGCACACGCGCGACCGCGCCGGTGGGGACAGCCGATCACTCGGCGGTGAGAATCGGGTTCAGCAGGGGCGCTTGATCGGACGACCGCTCATCATGACTCCTCGTTGGGCGATAACTCGATGAAACCACTCAGCGTGTCGACCTTCTCTGGGTCATTCGGCCCATTCGCATCCTTTTGCCACACAGAGTGGTCACATCCCCACATCGGGTCGACTCTGCGGCGGTCGGGCGGTTCTAAGGTGGACCCATGTTGAAGATCGGTGATCGGGCACCCGCGCTCGGGATTCGCGATCAGACCGGTTCGAAGGTGTCCCTCTCGTCGTTCGCCGGTCGCCGCGTTCTCGTGTACTTCTACCCAAAGGCCGACACACCCGGATGCACCCAGCAGACGTGCGCATTGCGGGACATCGCACCCACGATCGGTGACACCGCCATCGTCGGCGTCAGCCCCGATCCCGAGCCACGGCAGAAGAAGTTCGCCGACAAATACACGATCACGTTCCCCCTTTTGTGCGACACCGAGCACGTCGTGTGCGAGCGCTACGGCGTGTGGCAGGAGAAGAATCTCTACGGAAAGAAGTACATGGGCGTGGTGCGGTCGGCCTTCCTCGTCGGTCCCACCGGACGCATCGAAGAGGCGTGGTACAAGATCAGCCCGAAGGACACACCCGGCAAACTCGTCGAGGCGATCCGGCGATGACATTCCCCGCCCCCGCGGATCTGTTGCCGCATCGGCCTCCCTTCTTGTTCGTCGACGAGGTCGTCGATCTCGTACCCGGCCAGTCGGCCCGTGGGCTGTGGCGTCTCACGGGGGACGAGTGGTTCTTCGCGGGACACTTCCCGGGTCGGGCGACCCTGCCCGGCGTGCTGATGTGCGAGTCGATCGCCCAAATGGGTGCCATCGCGGTCCTGGCCTCGGGAGTCGGCAACGGTCGTCTTCCGCTCTTCGGAGGACTCGACGGCGCGCGTTTCCGCCGACAGGTCGGCCCCGGCGACGTTCTCACCCTCGAAGTGGAACTCGGGCGCATGTCGTCGCGGGCCGGCAAGGGAAGCGGGCGCGCACTGCTCGGCGATGACGTCGCGTGCGAGTGCGACCTGATGTTCGTGTTCGTCGACGCCTGACGTCGTCGAGTCGCTCAGGCCGGGCCGAGGATGATGCTGCCGTTGTGGCCGCCGAACCCGAAGTTGTTCGACATGGCCGGAGCCGGGACCCACGGACGTGCCGCACCGATGACGACGTCGATGTCGACATCGTCATCGAGGGACGTAGTGCCCGCGGTCGGGGGAATCGATCCGTGGCGCATCGACAACAAGACCGACGCCGCCTCGAGGGCGCCCGCCGCTCCGAGAGCGTGTCCGGTGACGCCCTTGATACTGGTCACCGCCGGCTGGTGCGCACCGAACACCGCGCGAATCGCCGCGGCCTCGGCCTCGTCGTTGCGCGGAGTGGAGGTGCCGTGAGCGTTGACGTAGGTGATCTGATCGGGGCGCAGGCCAGCATCGTCGAGGGCCATGTGCATGCAGTCGATGGCGCCCACGCCGCCCGGGGCGGGCGCGGTGATGTGATGCGCGTCGGCGTTGCTGGCCGCCCCGAGAATCTCGCCGAGGATCTCGGCACCGCGGGCGACCGCGTGCTCCCATTCCTCGAGCACGAAAATCGCGGCACCCTCGCCCATCACGAAGCCGTCGCGTTCGCGGTCGAAGGGCCGACTCATCCCGACGGTGGACAGCGCGGTCATGTTGCTGAAGCCGGCGAGTGACGACGGCGTGGCGGCCGCTTCGCTGCCGCCGCTCACGATGGCGTCGCACCGGCCCATGGCGATGAGGCGTGCGGCGTACCCGAGTGCGTGGGTCCCCGCGGCGCAGGCCGTGCAGATCGTCTCGTTCGGTCCGCGCAAGCCGTAACGCATGGATATGGCGGCTCCGGACGCGTTGGCCATCATCATCGGCACGAGGAACGGCGAGACGCGCCGCTCACCTTTTTCGAGGCGAATCTGGACCTGTTCCTCGAGGGTGCCCAAACCGCCGATGCCGGTGCCCAGGATCACCCCGAAACGCCGGGGGTCGATGCCCAAGGTCGCGGCGTCCTCGGCGACGACTCCGGCTTGCTCGAGCGCCTCCCGGGCCGCGGCGAGAGCGAACTGTTCCACGCGATCGGCCCGTCGGGCTTCCTTGGGGTTGGAGAAATAGGGCAGCGGGTCCCAGTTCTCGATGGTGATCCACTGCGGGCCGTCGATGCCCGGTCCGTGCAACCCGGTCCAGAAGGCGTCCTTGCCGAGGCCGCAGGTGGAGACGACGCCGAGACCGGTGACGGCGACACGGCGTCCGAGCATCAGCCCAGCTTTCCGGTGATGAGGTCGAAGGCCTGTCCGACGGTCTTGATGTCGTTGACCTCCTCCTCGGGAACTTCGACGCCGAATTCCTCCTCGAGGGCCATCACCAACTCGACGAGATCGAGACTGTCGGCCTCGAGGTCGTCACCGAACGACGCCGCGGGGACGACCATGTCGGCGTCGACGCTCAGGACGTCGACGGCACACTTGACGAAGCGGGCGAAAAGTTCCTGATTCATGAGAGTTCTCCTGACTGCGGGGTGTGACCCAACTGTAAACGCTGGCGGGGTCGGGAGCGGGTCTTGTCTCAGTGACCCATGCCGAGGCCGCCGTCGACAGGTATGACCGCTCCGGTGATGTACGCCGCGTCCTCGGAGGCGAGGAACGCGATCACGCCGGCGATCTCGTCGACCGTGGCGATACGGGCCAGGGGTACCGCGGCGGACAAATCGTTCAGCCGCTCGGGTCCGAGGGCCGCGGTCATCTCGGTCTCCACCGGACCCGGCGCCACCACGTTCACCGTGATGGAACGACTGGCGAATTCGCGGGCCAGCGAACGGGCCAATCCCACCAACCCGGCCTTGGACGCCGCGTAGTTGGCCTGCCCGGCCGAGCCCAGGAGTCCGACCACCGATCCGACCAGGATGATGCGACCACGGCGGGCCCGGATCATCGTGCGTGAGGCCCGTTTGGCGACGCGGAAGGCCGCAGTGAGGTTGGCGTCGAGCACCTCGCCGAAAGACTCCTCGGTCATCTTGAGCACCAGTCCGTCGCGGGTGATACCGGCGTTCGAGACCACCACCTCGACCGGCCCGAGTTCGGCCTCCACGCGTTCGAATGCGGCGTCAACCTCGTCGCCAGACCGAACGTCGCACTTGAGCGCCAAGAATCCGTCGGGTGGCGGGGACGAGTTGTACGTGACTGCGACCTTGTCGCCCAAGGCCGCGAAACGTCGCGCGGTGGCCAAACCGATTCCGCGCGAACCACCGGTGACGAGCACGACGCGACTCACGGGTTCGGTCCCCAACGCAGCACGGCACTGGCCGCGGTCATACCGGCACCGAACCCGACGAGTAGTACGTGGTCACCGTCGCGCAGACGGTTCGCCTCGATGGCGTCGACCAGGGCCAGCGGGATACTGGCCGACGAGGTGTTACCCGTGTAGTGCAACACCGTCGCCGCCCGTTCGATCGGGACCCCGAGTCGCTCGCACGCCGCTTGGATGATCCGGATGTTCGCTTGATGGGGCACGACGAGGGCGATGTCGGAGGGATCGATGCCCGCCGCGTCGAGCGACTTGCGTCCGGAGTCGACCATGATGCGCACGGCGCGACGGAACACCTCCTTGCCCTCCATCTGGATGTGGCCGCCGAGGTCGCAATACAGCAGTTCCTCGGCCGAACCGTCGGCATCGATGTCCCAGGCGATCAACTGACCCGGGCCGTCGGTGGCCTCGAGGACGACCGCGCCCGAACCGTCGGCGAAGAGCACCGCGGTGTTCCGATCGTTCCAGTCGGTGATGCGTGACAACGTGTCGGTGCCGATCACGAGCACGTTGCGGGCGCCGATGGCGATGAGACCATGGGCCACGGTGAGGGCGTAGACGAAACCACTACAGGCCGCGTTGACGTCGAAGGCCCCGCACGACAGACCGAGGGCGTTCTGTACGGAGGCCGAGGTGGCCGGGACCGTGCGGTCGGGTGTGGTGGTGGACAACACGAGTGCGTCGATCTGACCGGGGTCGACACCGGCGCGCTCGAGCGCGATGCGTCCCGACGCCACGCTCAGTTCGGCGGTGGTGCCCCCGATACGACGTTCAGCGATACCACTGCGCTCCTTGATCCACTCGTCGGAGGTGTCGAGCGTGCGCATGAGGTCGGCGTTGGTCACGACTCGGTCGGGTAAGGCGCGTCCCCAGCCGGTGATACGGGCCCCACGAGCTCCGGGAAGGGTCGCAGGCATTCAGGCGGTCCTCAACCAGGCGATGGGCTGGCGGGGCGTGATGCGCTCACCATCGACGGCGATGAAGGCCTGCAGGATGCCGTCGAAGGCCGAACGGACATCGGCCTCGCCGACGCGTCCGATCACGGTGCCGATCTCGATACGCGACCCGGGGGACAGGTCGGTGCGGGGCGAAAAAACGCCGGCGGCCGGGCTCACGACGAGACGTTCGACCGCGAAGAGGTGCTCGCCTTCGAGTTGTGCGGCGCCGGTCGGACTGGACACGTTCACCCACTCGATGAACTTGTCGAGGTCGTCGGGAGTGGCGACCGAGATCGTGCGAGCACCCTCGAGCGTGCGCTTGGCCATGCCGGTGAGGACGCCACCGGGGCCGAGTTCGGCCAGGCTCGTCACCCCGAGTTCGGACAACGTGACGAGGCATTGCTTCCAACGCACCGGACTCGACAATTGGGCCGACAGCAGACTCGCCCACTCGTCGCCGTGATCGTGCGCGGCGGCGTCCACGTTGGAGATGACCGGAACCTCGGTGTCACGCGGGGAGGCCGCCGCGATCGCTTGGCGCAGCCGGTCGCGCGCGGGGGTCATGTACGGCGTGTGGAAGGCGCCCGAGACCGGAAGAGGCATCGCTTTCTTGGCTCCGAGTTCCTTGGCGATCTCGACGGCGCGGGCCACGCCCTCGGGTGATCCGGCGAGGACGATCTGTCCGGGTGCATTGAAGTTGGCGACCCAGACGTCGGCGTCGGCGCGTCGACAGGCGACCTCGACGAGTTCGTCGTCGAGCCCGAGGATGGCGCTCATCGTTCCGGGATTCGACGTACCCGCCTCGTGCATGGCGTCGGCGCGTTCGCTCACCAGTCGCACACCGTCGTCGAATCCGAGGGCGCCGGTGGCGGTGAGCGCCGTGTACTCACCGAGGCTGTGCCCCGCGCAGAAGCTCGGCTCGACGCCGAGACGCTCGACCGCATCGAGGACCATGAGGCTGGAGACGAAGGTGGTCAGTTGAGCGTTGCGCGTGTCCTTCAACTCCTCGGCGTCGGCGTCGAGCAGCAGGCGCGCGACGTCGCGACCGGCGACATCGCTCGCCTCAGTGACGAGTTCCCACGATTCGTGGTCGACCCAGGGTCGGCCCATACCGGGGCGCTGGGACCCCTGGCCGGGAAAGGTGAATGCGAGCACGATGCGAACTTAGACCCTCGGAGGAGCCACGGTTGTTCTCCGTCGCGAGGGGTCGGGAGCCCCGGCGGGTAGCGTGTCGCTCGCGCCCCGGTAGCCCAACGGCAGAGGCAGCGGCTTCAAACTCCGTACGGTGTGGGTTCGAATCCCACCCGGGGCACGCACCACCTCCGTGAATCCCCCGACTTCGTAGACTTTCGGCGTGGGCCGGCGATTGGTGGAGAAGCGATTGCGCGACGTCGGTGGTCGACTGCGCACATTGCGCGCCTCGCTCGCCGTGGCCGAGGAGCAACTCGCACACCTCGTCGACGAGGCCGAGGACATGGGGTTGCGGGCCCTGGTGTCCGAGACCCCCGGGGCCGACCTCGACTACCGGGAAGCCCGACGGCACGCCGACGCCATGATCCGTCACCGCGACTCCGTACTCGCGGCCATCGCCGAACTCGAGTCGAAGCAGGACCAACTCCTCGAGCAAATGCGTCCGTGATCACGCCGACGGGGTCCGGCGCCCGGCCACCTTCCTCGGTGCCGGTCTCGGTATTCGAGTCGTGATGGTCGGCACGGAGATGGTTGACTGACACCGTGAGCGTCCGAGTCGTCATCGCCGAGGACGAGGCGATCATCCGTCTCGACCTGTTGGAGACATTGAGAGAAGAGGGCTACGACGTGGTGGGCGAGACCGGTCGCGGCGACGACGCTCTCGGCCTCGTGCGCGAACTGCGTCCCGACTTGGCGATCCTCGACGTCAAGATGCCCGGCATGGACGGTCTCGAGGTCGCCAAGGTGATCGGCGAGGAACGCATCTGCGGGGTTCTGGTTCTCACCGCGTTCAGTCAACGCGAGATCATCGAGCAGGCGCGCGACGCCGGCGCCTTGGCCTACCTGGTCAAGCCGTACCAGAAAAGCGACCTGATCCCGGCGATCGAGGTGGCGATCGGGAGGTTCCGGGAGATGCAGGCGCTCTCTGGTCACGTCGACGCTCTGGGCGAGCAGCTCGAGGCCCGCAAGGTGATCGACCGCGCCAAGGGAGTTCTGATCGATGACTTCGGAATGAAAGAGAAGGACGCTTTCGCGTTCATCCAGCGCACCGCGATGAAGGAACGTTCGAAGATGCGCGAGGTCGCCGACCGAATCCTGTCGGGCGATCTGCGTCCCGGCTGAGCGACGTGCCGTCGCGCATGTTCGATCGGCTCCGTGGGAGGATGGGATCGTGGCCGATCGCAGCCTGCTGATCCTCGACGGAAACTCGTTGACTTACCGGGCGTTCTTCGGTATCCCGGCCGACATGGTGACGGCTTCCGGACAGGTCACCAACGCCGTATTCGGATTCACCTCGATGCTCCTGACCGTGTTGAAGGATCGTCGTCCCGACGGTGTCGTGGTGGCCTTCGACCGTCCCGAGCCGACGTTCCGGCACGTGGCCGAGCCGACGTACAAGGCCCAACGCGAGGAAACACCGGAGATTCTTCGCCAGCAGATGGGCATCGTGAAAGAGGTGCTCTCGGCTTTGGGAGTGACGACGATCGAGTGCGTCGGCTTCGAGGCCGACGACATCATCGCCACGGTCGCCGCCCGGGCGGTCGCCGCCGGGTTCGCGGTGATCGTCGTCACCGGCGACCGCGACAGTTATCAGTTGGTCAAGGATCCCGATGTGCAGGTGCTCTACAACAAGCGTGGCGTCACCGACTACGCGCTGTACGACGAGGCTGGCATCATGGAGAAGACCGGGGTGCACCCCACGCGGTACGTCGAGTACGCGGCGTTGCGCGGCGACCCAAGCGACAATCTCCCCGGAGTTCCCGGCGTCGGCGAGAAGACCGCGGCGAAGTTGATCAACACCTATGGCGACCTCGACGGAATCTTCGCCCACGCGTCAGAGCAGACACCCAAGTTGCGCGCTTCGCTCACTGAGAACGAATCAGTGGCTCGACGCAACCTCGAACTGATGCGGCTACGTCACGACGCGCCGATCATCGTCGACCTCGACTCGGTGTCGGTGACTCCGGACCTGGAACGGGTCGACGAATTGTTCCGCGCGCTCGAATTTCGCACCATGGGTCAGAGATTGCGCGACGTTCTCGGGAATCTCGGCGTGTCCACGCCGGTGGCCGCGACGACTGCTAGGTCATCGGTCGGCGAGGTGTTGGTGGCCTAGGTGGCCCGCGAGTCGGTCGACGAGTCGCTGGTGCGATTGCGAGAGACGACGTCCACCCAACTGCACGGTTGGTGGTCGGGGCAAACGGGGCGGTCGGAATTGCTCGGTGTCGCCGCGGTGGTCGACGGTTCCGACGTGGTGTGGTTCGATCGGGAGGCGTTAAACCGGGCCGACGTCGGGGAATGGTTGTCGGGCGTCGTCTTCGACGGGCACGACACCAAGGCCCTGATGCGGTCTCTGCTCGCTCTGGGCATCGATCTTCGAGGATTGCGCACGGACACGGCGATCGCCGCGTACCTCATCGATCCGGCACAGTCGGCGTACGGCGTCGTCGACATCCTGTCGAAGTACACCGACCATCGCTTCGCCGACGCGGCGGGTGCCCAAGGCGAGCTCGATCTCGACGGGACGGCGATCAGCGTGGCCGAGGAGGCCGGACGGGCCGCGATCGCGGTGAGCAAGGTAGTGGGTCCGTTACGGGCGACACTCGAGTTCCAGTCGATGTCCGATCTCTACGACGAGGTCGAGAATCCGCTGGTGCGCATTCTGGCGCGCATGGAGCACGCCGGTGTCGCCGTCGATCGCGACATCCTGGGCGCCATCGCCGAGCGTCTCACGAAGGAGACCCGCGAACTCGCCGACTCGTTGCAGGTCGTCGCCGGTACGACCTTCAATCCGAACTCGCCGTCCCAATTGGGGCGAATCCTCTTCGACGAAAAGGGCCTGACGCCGCCCAAGAAGACCAAGACCGGGTATTCGACCGACGCCGCCACGCTCGAGAAGATCCGTGACGAGTGGCCCGAGTTCATCGATCCACTCCTGCGGTATCGCGAGGTCGACAAGTTGCGCGGTACCTACGGAGACGGTCTCCTCGCCGAAGTGGCCGCCGACGGGCGTATTCACGCCAGTTTCAATCAGACCGTCGCGCGGACGGGGCGACTGTCGTCCGACCAGCCCAATCTGCACAACATTCCGGTGCGCACCGACGAAGGGCGGATCTTCCGGACGGCGTTCGTTCCGGCGGGTGGTTGCCGACTCCTGGTGGCCGACTACAACCAGATCGAGTTGCGCTGCATCGCCCACCTGGCCGACGACCCCGGTCTGATTGCTGCGTTTCGCGAGGGACGCGACGTGCACAACGCCACCGCGTCGCGGGTGTTCGGAGTCGAGGCCGACTCGGTGACCCACGAGCAGCGTTCGCGGGCCAAGATGGTCTCGTACGGTCTGGCCTACGGTATGGAGGCGTACGGACTGGGTCAGCGGTTGGGTATCCCCACTGGTGAGGCGGCCGGAATCCTCGATGCGTACTTCGTGGCCTTCCCGAACGTGCGCGACTACATGGATCGCACCGTGGCCGAAGCCAAGACCCGCGGTTACACCCTCACGCTGTTCGGGCGCCGACGGCGCATTCCCGAACTCGAGAGCGACAACTTCCGGGTACGACAGATGGGCGAACGCCAAGCGATGAACGCGGGCATCCAGGGTTTGGCCGCCGACATCTTCAAGAAGGCCTTGATCGCCGTCGACGGAGCGCTCGAAGAGCGCGGCTTCGGGTCGCGTCTGGTGTTGCAGGTCCACGACGAGGTGATCGTCGAGGCCCCACTCGAGGAGATGGACGAGGTGGGTCCGTTGGTACTCGGCCTCATGGAGTCCTGCGTGCAGTTGAAGGTGCCGCTGGCCGTCAATTCGGCCTGGGGCGAATCGTGGGCAGCGGCCAAGGGGTGAGCGTCGACGACGCGCACTGGTTCGAGGAACTGGCTCGGCACATGGGGGAGACCTACCTCCGCTACTCGTTCACCAAGGGCACCCGTCAGGAATGCGACCACCTCGTGGGGTCACTCGGGTTGACCACTGGTGCCCGGGTGCTCGATGTCGGGTGCGGTCCGGGCCGACACGCCCGCGAGTTGGCCCGGCGCGGGATGGAGGTGCACGGGGTCGACATCAGCGACGAGTTCGTGCGTATCGCGGCTACCGAAGCGCCCGCTGGGGCGACCTTCGAACGCTTCGACGCCCGTCGTCTGGTGGAGCGCGACGATTTGGCCGGTCGGTTCGATGCGGCGATCTGTCTGTGTCAGGGAGCCTTCGGTCTGAACCTCGACGACCGGGACGACCGCCTGGTCCTCGCCGGCATCGCCCGTGCCGTCCGTCCGGGCGGCGGGTTGGCGCTGACCGCCTTCAACGCGTATTTCGTGGTCAAACACCACACATCGGCGTCGTTCGATCCCGCCACGGGGGTGTCGGTCGAAACGACCGACGTGCACGATGCCGCCGGTCAGACTCGCTCGGTCCAGCTGTGGACCGGCTGCTACACCCCTCGTGAACTGCGTCTTTTGCTGGAATTGCACGGTTTCGCGGTCGAACAGGTGAACTCGGTCGAGCCCGGCGATTACGCGGTACGAACACCCGAGGTCGACCGGCCCGAGTTCCTGGTGCTCGCGACCCGCCGGTGAACGGTCGAATGGCCCGACGGGTCCGTGTCGTCGCCGGGCGGTAAACGATCCGTGCGCTGGTAACTTTGCCCAGCCCAGCGCGGTGCGCCCGGCTCGTCCCCGTCCCTTCAACACATTTCCGAAAGCGATCAGTCCCTTGTCCGACACCTTGACCCCCGCCTCGTCCGAATTCGCTCCCATGGGAACGGTCGACGCAGACGGCAATTACACCCCCCGCAAGATCACCGAGAACGACCTGTCCGGGACGTTCGCCGACGCCATCGAAGGCACCATGACCAAGCTCGCCGACGGCGAAGTCGTGCGCGGAACTGTCGTGAAGATCGACAAGGACGAGGTTCTCGTCGACATCGGATACAAGAGCGAGGGTGTGATCCCCGGCCGCGAGTTGAGCATTCGCAACGACGTCGACCCGGGTGAGATCGTCAAGCTCGGCGAAGAAGTCGAGGCCCTGGTGCTGACCATGGAGGACAAGGAGGGCCGTCTCATCCTGTCGAAGAAGCGCGCCCAGTACGAGCGCGCCTGGGGCAACATCGAGAAGAAGAAGGAAGCCGACGAGATGGTCGAGGGTCTGGTGATCGAGGTCGTCAAGGGCGGCCTCATCGTCGACATCGGTCTGCGTGGATTCCTTCCCGCGTCCCTCGTCGAACAGCGTCGCGTCCGCGACCTGCAGCCCTACGTCGGAAAAGTCCTGCAGGCCAAGATCATCGAACTCGACAAGAACCGCAACAACGTGGTGCTCTCGCGTCGGGCGTACCTCGACGAGACCCAGAAGGAAGTGCGCGACGGTTTCCTCACCAACCTGAAGGTGGGCGATGTCCGCGACGGCGTGGTGTCGAGCGTGGTCGCATTCGGGGCGTTCGTCGATCTCGGTGGCATGGACGGTCTCATACACGTGAGCGAGCTCTCGTGGAATCACGTCGACCACCCGGGCACCGAGGTGAAGATCGGCGACAAGGTCACCGTGAAGGTTCTCGACATCGACTTCGATCGTGAGCGCATCAGCCTCTCGCGCAAGCAGACGCAGAAGGACCCCTGGGAGGTCTTCGCCTCGGGGCACGAGGTCGGACAGTTGGTTTACGGTCGGGTCACCAAGTTGGTGCCGTTCGGTGGCTTCGTGCAGGTCGGCGAGGGCATCGAAGGTCTCGTGCACATCAGCGAGATGAGCACGCAGCACGTCGAGTCGCCCGAGCAGGTCGTGGCGCCCGGTGAGGAATTGTGGGTCAAAATCATCGACCTCGATCTGGCTCGCCGCCGCATCAGCCTGTCGATCAAGCAGGCCGCCGAGGGTGGAGAACTGGCCGAGGAGTACCGCAAGCACTTCGAGGTCGACGAACACGGCAACTGGACCGCCGGAGCCGACGACGCCTCGCGCGAAGCGACCTGGGCCGAGTACTACGGCGAGTCGGGAGCTCCCCACGAGCAGGCCCCAGCCGAGTCCTGATCGTTCGAGCCGGTCACGGCTCGAGGCGCACGATCCCGAGTCGCACGGCGCGGATGACCGCTTCCGTGCGGTCACGGGCGTCGAGTTTGGCGTAGATCGACGCCAGATGGTTCTTGACCGTCTTGTGGCTGATGAAAAGTTTCGCCGCCACTTCCGGCGTCGAGCAGCCTGCGGCCACGGCGTCGAGCACCTCGATCTCGCGCTCGGACAAGTCGTGATCGGGGGCTCTCTCGACGGTCGCCCGCATCGCCGCGGCCACCGCCGGCGACAGGGTCACATCACCGCCGACGACCCGACGCACCGTGTCGACGACCTCGTCGATCGAACACGACTTGTCGACGTATCCCACCGCGCCGGCGTTGATCGCCTCGCGGATGGTCGCGTGGTCGGAGTGCATCGACAGGATGATCACCTGCTGACGCCCGTCGGCGCGCATGATCGATCGGGTGGCCGACACCCCGTCGCCGCCCGGCATCGACACGTCCATCAGCACGACATCGGGTCGCAGTTCGAGGGCCATGGCGACCGCCGACGGACCGTCACTCGCCTCACCGACCACCTCGACTCCGTGATCTTCGAGGTTTCGTCGCAACGCCTCGCGGAGAACGCGATGGTCGTCGGCCAACACGACTCGCATCAGGCCACGCTCGTGTCGACCGATACGGTCACCGTCGTGCCCGCGCTGGATGAGTCGATGCGCAGGTCCGCCCCGATCCACTCGGCGCGTTCGCGCATGCCTCGTAGTCCGTGACCTTCGACCGCACCTCCGAGACCGCATCCGTCGTCGGACACACTGGCCACGAGAAGATCACCGGATCGCGAGACCCGTACCGTCAGGTGTCGGGCGCCCGAGTGACGCTCGGCGTTGAACATCGCCTCGCCGAGAATCAGCAACAACTCCGATCCGACGGCATCAACCAACGGCTCGAACCGTCCGTCGACGTCGATCGCGATGTTCGAACGTGTACGGACCCGGGCCGCGAGATCGTCGAGCGCCGCGCGGGACAGTCCCGACCCGTCGTGTCCGGTTCGCAGGTCGTCCAAAATGCCGCGCAGTTCGCCGATCGTCATATTCAGGCTCTCGCGCAAACGGCTCGCCCGGTCGGCCGCATCACCGTCGAGCGCACGAGCGAGGCCGTCGACCTCGTAGCCCAACGCCGCGAGGGAACCCGCCACGCGATCGTGGAGTTCGCGCGCCATGCGGGCCCGCTCGTCGTCGGCGGCGCGGTCGGCGAGTCGCGCGAAGATGCGTGCGTTGTCGAGGGCGATCGCCAGAGCGTCGGCGATACCGACGAGGGCCTCGGTCTGGGCCGCGTCCGGCCGATTCCCGGGTAACCACTCGGCGGCCAGGATGCCTACGGTGTCTCCGCGCGATGTGAGGGCGCGGTAGACGCCGTGGTCGGCGGCCTCCCATATCTGGCCTCCGTCGATCGCGATCGCCCGCTTGGATTCCAGGCAGGCGAGCACCCGGGTGTCGATGGCCGGGGCGACCCGGTCGTTCGGACCGCTCGCGGTTCGCCACCCGCCGGACTCGTCGACCAGGAGAACCATCACGGCATCGGCGGTCACCAACTGGCGAGCCCGGTCGACTCCGCGCCGTATCACCTCCTCCTCGTCGAGGCTCGACGAGATGGTGACGGCGAGTCGTTGCAGGGACAGCAGGAGATCGTTGGCTCGAGCGAGGTCGTCGAGTCGTCGATCCGGGACCGGTGACACGGGGTCGCGCCGATCAGGACCATCGGAGTCGCGCGGTCCGCGACGGCGCTCGACGAGGGGCCACGACATCTCCCCGGTCTCGTCCTGGCTCGGAATTGGACGCAACGACGGGTGATTTGGGGATCGGCGACGGCGACGCTCGGTCACGGGGGCAGGGTACCCAACGATCCCTCGCCTAGCGTGTCGGCATGATTCTCGTGGGTCTCACCGGCGGCATCGGTTCGGGGAAGTCGACCGTGTCGGAGTTGCTCGCGGAGAGGGGCGCGGTGATCATCGATGCCGACGCGATCACCCGCGAGGTGCAACTACCGGGTTCACCGGTGGTGGCCGAGTTGGCGGAACGATTCGGCCCCGAGGTGTTGGCCCCCGACGGCTCGCTCCTGCGTCAGGCGCTGGCGAACGTCGTCTTCGCCGATCCCGAGGCGTTGAAGGCCCTGAACTCCATCGTCCATCCGGCGGTGGGTCGCGAGATGAATCGTCGGATGCTCGAACAACGTGCGACATCCAACGTGGTGGTGCTCGACATCCCGTTGCTGACCGAGAATCCGCGCGAAGGCCTCCAAGGTCGCATCGTGGTCGACGTGCCGGTCGAGACCCAGGTGGCCCGACTGGTGGCGCACCGCGGGTTCGACGAAGCCGATGCCCGTGCTCGTATCTCCCGTCAGGCGACGCGTGAGGCGCGGCTGGAACACGCCGACTTCGTCGTCGACAACAGCGGAACGCCGACCGACCTGGCACCTCAGATCGACCGTCTCTGGTCGTGGTTGTGTTCGCTACCCCAACTTCCCGTCGACTACGAGCCTGTGGCGCCGACACCCAAGACCTGATTCGAGAACAGGTGTTCGCCCGACTCACCGTTTCGAACTAGGATGACGGGGTGACCATCGATGTCGGAACTCGGGGTGACATTCCGTTCCGCGTGGTGGCCGATTACCGGCCCGCGGGCGACCAACCGAAAGCGATCGCCGAACTCTCCGAGGGCGTGGAGGGTGGCTTGCGCTTCCAGACCCTGCTCGGAATCACCGGTTCGGGCAAGAGCGCGACCATCGCCTGGACGATCGAACGCACGCAGCGCCCGACGTTGATCCTTGCGCCGAACAAGAGCCTGGCGGCGCAACTCGCCCAGGAGATGAAGGAGTTCTTCCCCGACAATCGGGTCGAATACTTCGTCAGTTACTACGACTACTACCAGCCCGAGGCCAACATCGCGTCGAGCGACACCAACATCGATAAGGACTCGTCGATCAACGACGACATCGACCGGTTGCGGCATTCGGCCACCGCGGCGCTGTTGACCCGCCGCGACACGATCGTGGTCGCTTCGGTGTCGTGCATCTACGGAATGGGCGATCCCGACGAATACCGCGGACAACTGCTCGAACTCCACGTCGGAGTCGACTACGACATGCGCAGCGTGTTGCGTCGATTGGTCGACCTCCAGTACGACCGCAACGACATGAGTCTCGGACGGGGCAACTTCCGGGTGCGTGGTGACACCATCGAGATCCACCCCGCGTACGAGGAGACCGTGTTACGCGTCGAGATGTTCGGTGACACCGTCGACCGGCTCACGATGATCGACCCTCTCACCGGCGAGACCCTGCGTGAGCTCTCCACCACCGTGGTCTTCCCGGCCACCCACTACGTCACCGGCGAGGAGCGTATGCGACGCGCGATGGTCGGCATCGAGGCCGAGCTGCAGGAGCGGCTCGCCTTGTTCAAACAGGAGGGCAAGCTCCTCGAGGCGCAACGCCTGCAGATGCGTACGCAACACGACCTCGAGATGATGCAGGAAGTCGGATATTGCAACGGCATCGAGAACTACTCGATGCACATAGACGGACGTTCGTCCGGCGAGCCGCCGTTCACGTTGCTTGACTACTTCCCGAAGGACTACCTCCTCGTGATCGACGAGAGTCACGTCGCGGTACCGCAACTGCACGGGCAGTTCGCCGGGGACCGCAGTCGAAAGGACATTCTCGTCGAACATGGTTTCCGTCTCCCGAGTGCGCGCGACAACCGCCCCTTGCGATTCGAGGAGGTGATCGAGCGTGTCAACCAGTGCGTGTTCCTCTCGGCCACCCCCAGTCCCTACGAACTTTCGCAGTCCGAGCGGGTCGTCGAACAGATCGTGCGTCCCACGGGACTCGTCGATCCCGAGGTGATCATCCGACCGACCAAGGGTCAGATCGACGATCTCATGGAACAGGTCACGACACGCGTCACGATGGGTGACCGGGTGCTGGTGACCACCTTGACCAAGAAGATGGCCGAGGACCTGACCGAGTATCTGCTGGAACAGGGGATGCGCGTGCGCTACCTGCACAGCAACATCGACACCATCCAGCGCATCGAGATCATCCGCTCGCTGCGTCTGGGCGAGTTCGACGTCCTGGTGGGCATCAACCTCCTGCGCGAAGGTCTGGACCTGCCCGAGGTCAGCTTGGTGGCGATCCTCGATGCCGACAAGGAGGGCTTCCTACGTAGCGAGACCTCGTTGATCCAGATGATCGGTCGTGCGGCGCGCAACGTCGACGGGCAGGTTGTGATGTACGCAGACCAGGTGACACCTTCGATGCAACGGGCGATCAGCGAGACGAACCGACGTCGCGGGTTGCAACTGGCGTACAACAAGGAGCACGGAATCAATCCGCAGACAATCCGGAAGGCGGTCGGTGACATCCTGTCGATGTTGCGACCGGACGGCGATCAGTCGGCGCCCGTTCCCGGCAAAGACCGCCGTCGGCAAAAAGAGCGCGACAAGGTGCAGCGCGAATTGCGCACGCTCCCGCAGCAGGAACTGGCCCGACTCGTTCAAACTCTCGAGGAGGAGATGCACGAAGCTGCGGCCGAGTTGAAGTTCGAGTACGCCGCGCGTCTGCGTGACGAAATCAACGAGTTGCGACGCGAAATGCGCGATGCCGGTTGAGGACGGCCGAGGCGAATCTCACTAGTCTCCGAACATGTCCGACCGCCTGATCATCCGAGGTGCCCGCGAGCACAACCTCAAGAACATCAGCGTCGATCTACCGCGTGACAAGATGATCGTCTTCACCGGACTGTCGGGCAGCGGGAAGTCCTCGCTCGCATTCGACACGATCTACGCCGAGGGTCAACGGCGATATGTCGAGTCCCTGAGCGCCTACGCGCGGCAGTTCCTGGGTCAGATGGACAAGCCCGACGTCGACGTCATCGAGGGACTCTCGCCGGCCATCTCCATCGACCAGAAGTCGGGGAGCCGAAACCCGCGCTCCACGGTCGGAACGATCACCGAGGTGTACGACTACCTGCGTCTGCTCTACGCCCGCATCGGGGTTCAGCACTGTCCGAACGACGGCACCCGTCTGGCTCGTCAGACGCCGCAGCAGATCGTCGACCGCGTGCTGACCCTTCCCGACGGTACGCGGTTCCAGGTCTTGGCCCCGGTGGTCCGGTCGCGCAAAGGCGAGTACGAGACCCTTCTGAACGACCTGGCCGGACAGGGGTTCGTGCGCGCCCGCGTCGACGGCGAGGTGGTCGACATCGTGGAGTTCCTGAAGCGCGACGCCAAGTTGGCCCGCTACGAACAGCACACGATCGACGTGGTCGTCGACCGTCTGGTGCGAAAGGACGGCATCGAGCGACGTCTCACCGACAGCCTCGAGACCGCCCTGCGTCTGGCCGACGGGGTGGCGACCGTCGAGATCGTCGCCGACAAGGGTGACGACGAGGCGCTGACCTTCAGTCAGCATCTGGCCTGCCCGTCGTGCGGGTTGTCCTTCGACGAACCCGCACCGCGAAACTTCTCCTTCAACTCGCCGTTCGGTGCGTGCGAGACCTGCGACGGTCTCGGAACGACGTTCGAGGTCGACCCGGAGTTGGTGATCCCCGATCCCGACCTGGCCCTCAGTCAAGGGGCGATCGCTCCATGGCGCAGTGCCACGACCGGGTTCTTTCAGCGGATTCTCGAGTCCGTGGCGAACGATCACGGGATCGACATGAACAAGCCGTGGGGCAAGCTCCCGGCCAAGGCCCAAAAGCTCGTGTTGAACGGCTTGCCCGGCAACATCACCGTCAAATTCAAGAATCGCTACGGGCGGGCCCGTCAGTTCAACACCACGTTCGAAGGGGTCATCCCCTGGATCAAACGTCGTCACGAATCGGCCGAGAGCGACTGGAGTCGGGAGCAGTACGAGGGGTACATGCGACTCGTGCCGTGTGGCGTGTGCAATGGTATGCGCCTGAAGCCGAGCACGTTGGCGGTGACGGTGAACGATCGAAACATCTCGGAGGTCTGTGAGATGTCGATCGCCGACTCGGCCCGTTTCCTGGCCGGGCTGACGTTGTCGGATCGTGACCGCATCATCGCCGAACGGGTGGTCAAGGAGATCAACGCCCGGCTCGGATTCCTCCTCGACGTCGGACTCGACTATCTGACCCTGGCCCGCTCGGCGGGCACGCTCGCCGGGGGAGAGGCCCAGCGCATACGATTGGCGAGTCAGATCGGTTCGGGTCTCGTGGGCACGTTGTACGTGCTCGACGAGCCGTCGATCGGTTTGCACCAGCGCGACAACCGTCGGCTGATCGACACCCTTTTGCGGTTGCGCGACCTGGGCAACACGGTGTTGGTCGTCGAACACGACGAAGAGACGATCAAGGAGAGCGACTGGATCGTCGACATCGGGCCGGGGGCGGGCGAGCACGGCGGACAGGTCGTCTACAGCGGCCCGGTGAAGGGCATCGCCAAGGTGAAGGACTCAGTCACCGGTCAGTACCTCTCGGGAAAGAAGTCGATTCCCGTCCCGAGCAAGCGTCGGGCACCGGGCAAGGAGTGGCTCGAAATCGTCGGTGCGCGCGAGCACAATCTGCGCGACATCGACGTGAAGGTCCCCCTCGGTTGTTTCGTGGCCGTGACCGGGGTGTCGGGCAGCGGAAAGAGCACTCTCGTGAGGGACATCCTCCTGCCGGTGCTCATGCAACAGATCTACAAGTCGAAAGATCCGGCCGGTCGGCACAAGCGCATCAACGGCGTGGGACTCCTCGACAAGGTGATCGACATGGACCAGTCTCCGATCGGTCGCACGCCTCGTTCGAATCCGGCCACCTACACCGGGGTTTTCGACGGTATTCGTAAGTTGTTCGCGACGACCGCCGAGGCCAAGGTTCGTGGGTACATGCCGGGTCGATTTTCTTTCAATGTTCAAGGGGGTCGCTGCGAGGCCTGTTCGGGTGATGGCACGATCAAGATCGAGATGCACTTCCTTCCCGACGTCTACGTTCCCTGCGAGGTGTGCAAGGGGGCCCGTTACAACCGTGACACCCTCGAGATCCAGTTCAAGGGGAAGAACATCTCCGAGGTCCTCGACATGTCGATCTCCGAGGCGGTCGACTTCTTTGCGAACCAACCGGCCATCGCCCGTCACATGCAGACGTTGGTCGACGTCGGACTCGGATACGTCCGACTCGGACAGCCGGCTCCGACGCTGTCGGGTGGCGAGGCCCAACGGGTGAAGCTGGCCTCGGAACTGGCCAAGCGCAGCACCGGTCACACGATCTACCTGCTCGACGAGCCGACCACCGGTTTGCACTTCGAGGACGTGCGGCGCCTGCTGACCGTGCTGTCGCGACTCGTCGATCAGGGGAACACGGTTCTGGTGATCGAGCACAATCTCGACGTGATCAAGACGGCCGACTGGTTGATCGACCTCGGACCCGAGGGCGGCAGCGGGGGTGGTCTCGTGATCGCCGAGGGCGCACCCGAGGTGGTCGCCACGTGCGCGCAGAGCCACACCGGACGATTCCTCGCACCGCTGCTGACCGGGGACTGACATGGTGTCGCGGCCCGAGCCCGGATCCATCCCCGAAAGCCCGGGCTCCTACCAGTTCAAGGACGATCTCGGTCGGGTGATCTACGTCGGCAAAGCCACCAATCTTCGTTCACGGGTGTCGAGCTATTTCCAGGATCCGGTGCACCTGCATCCGCGCACGGCGCAGATGGTCCAGACGGCCACCAGTGTGGAGTGGGTGACGGTGCGCAACGAGGTGGAGGCGTTGATCCTGGAGTACTCGCTGATCAAGGCACATCATCCGCGATTCAACGTTCGACTTCGCGACGACAAGAGCTATCCGTTCCTCGCTCTCACGCTCGACGAGGTATGGCCGAGGGCGGTGGTGGTGCGGGGTTCCAAGAAGAGGGGTGTGCGCTACTTCGGGCCCTATCCCCACGCCTACGCGATTCGAGAGACGCTCGACCTCTTGTTGCGCACGTTTCCTGTGCGTACCTGCAGTGCGGGAAAGTTCAACCAGCATCAGCGCCTCGGTCGACCGTGCCTGCTCTTCCACATCGAGAAGTGCAGTGGTCCGTGCGTCGGCGAGGTCGACGGTGCCCGATACCGCTCGATGGTCGACGAGTTGTGCGCGTTCCTCGACGGCGAGACCGACGAAGTGGTGTCGCGCATGGAGAAGGAGATGGCCGACGCGGCCGGTGCACTCGAGTACGAAAAGGCGGCACGGTTGCGCGACCGCCTCGCGGCGGTGGCCAAGGCCGTCGAGCGCCAACAGATCGTGGGCGAGCGCTCCGAGGACATGGACGTCGTCGGGATCGCCGACGACGAACTGGAGGCTGCGGTGCAGGTCTTCTTCGTCCGCAAGGGACGCATCGTCGGTCGTAAGGGATTCATCCTCGACAAGGTGGAGAATCTTTCCGATGCCGAACTCGTCACCCGGGTCGTCGAGAGTCTGTACGGCGACGAGCCTCCGCTCGGCATCCCGAAGATGGTGGTGGTGCCCCACGAGCCAGTAGCCGCTGCCGTGCTCGAGGAGTGGCTCGGCGGTCAGCGCGGCACGCGGGTCGAGGTTCGCGTCCCGGCGCGGGGCGACAAGCGGGAGTTGCTCGAAATGGTCGCCCGCAACGCCAAGGAGGACTTCCACCGTCACCGGTTGCGGCGATCGAGTGACCACAACAGTCGCAGTCGCGCTTTGAGTGAACTGCAGGATCTCCTGGGTCTTCCCGAGGCGCCGTTACGTATCGAGTGCTACGACATGGCCCACCTCCAAGGAACCGACTACGTCGGGTCGATGGTCGTGCTCGAGGACGGCTTGCCGGCCAAACGCGAGTACCGCCGATTCCGTATCAAGGAGGTACCCGGCAACGACGACTTCGCGGCGATGGAGGAGGTCTTGCGTCGTCGTCTCACTGCCTACGTCGACGAGCGCGACCGAACGCTCGAGGGTGAGGACCTGCCGAGCAAGGCCCGCAAGTTCGCCTACCCGCCGCAGTTGTTGCTCGTCGACGGGGGGAAGGGCCAGTTGGCGGTGGCCGAGCGGGTGGTCCGGGAACTGGGCCTGGAGAGCGAGATTCCCGTGGCCTCGTTGGCCAAGCGTTTCGAAGAGGTGTACGTGCCCGGTCGGTCGGAACCCGTCGATGTGCCCCGTGGCAGCGAAGCACTCTTCATGTTGCAACGGATCCGCGACGAGGCCCACCGTTTCGCCAACACCTTCCACCGCGAAGTGCGGGCCAAACGCATGGTCGGAAGTGCCCTCGACGGCATCGAGGGACTCGGCGACGCACGTCGCAAGAAGTTGTTGCGAACGCTCGGGGGAGTGACGGCCGTGAAGCGGGCCACCTTGGAAGAGCTCATAGCGCTCTCGTGGCTGCCCGAGTCGGTGGCCCGCGCTGTGCACGCGCGATTCCATCCCGAAGGTTGACGGAACTCAGCCGAAAGCCGACGACATCGCTTCGGCGATGCGGCCGTACGTCTCGAGGCGCGCCGTGGGCGACGTCCCGAGGGTGAAGTCCGGAAAGATCACCTCGTCGAAACCGAGTTCGGCGTACCGACCGACCTCGTCCACGAATCGCTCGATGGTGCCGATGACGGCCCGATCGGCCGGAGCCGCGGTCCGGATACGTTCGGCCTTTGGCTCGTCCTCGGCGACGAAGAACATCCCCTGCACGGAGCAGCGAATGTCCGCCGGATCACGTCCGACCCGCTCGCAAGCGGCCCGCAGAACCGCGATGCGCTCGGCGGCCGTTTCGGCGGTGCCCCACGTGTTCCATTCGTCGGCGTGTCGCGCGGTGATGGCCGTCATGCGGGGGCCGCCGGTGCCCACGAGGATCGGCAGTGGACGGGCGACGGGTTTGGGGTCGCACGGCGCATCGGTGATCGTGAAGTGTTCGCCGACGAAGTTCGTTCGGCGATCGACGAGCAGCGATCGGATCACGGTGAGTGCCTCTTCGAAGCGCTTCACCCGAGCGGCCGGTTCGAACATGTCGACTCCGTACGCGCGATGCTCGTTGACTTGCCAACCGGCGCCGATTCCGAGCACGAGCCTCCCGTTGGAGATGCGGTCGATGGTGGTGGCGGTGTTCGCCAGCACCGCCGGATGACGAAAGGTGGTGGGCGACACCAGTGACCCGATGCGCAAGCGCGACGTCACCGCGGCGAGGGCGGCGATCACCGACCAACACTCTTCGACCGGACCGTCCTTTGTCGCGCCGTCATCCGTGTTGGGCATGAAGTGGTCGGCGAACCAGATTCCCGTCCACGGGCCGTTCTCGGCCCAGCGGGCCAGGGAAAGAATCTCGTCCCAATCGCGTTGGGGGGTGGGCCAGACGGAGAAGTCGATCGCGGACACGGGCCAAGGGTAGACCGGTGACCCCACTCAGGGGCGGGTGGTCGTAGGCTCCGGCGATGTCCGATGACGACCTCTGGGAGACCCACGCGTCGTGGTGGATCGACGGTTTCACCGATGGTGCCGATCCGGAGTACGAGGAGCAGATCCTTCCGCTGGCGGCTGAGGAACTGGCGGGCTTCCCGCACGTGCTCGACGTGGGGTGCGGTGACGGACAGGTGTCGCGCCTGGCGAGACGCATAGGAGCCTCGCTCGTGGTCGGCATCGACCCCACCCGCAATCAGATCGACGTCGCGGCCGGACGGGCCGGGGGTGCCCACTTCGCGCGGGCCGGGGCCGACCACCTTCCGTTCGCCGACGGCACCTTCGACGCGGTCGTCGCTTGTCTCGTTTTCGAACACATCGTCGCCGTCGACACGGCGATCTCCGAGGTGGCCCGGGTGCTGCGACCGGGCGGACGATTCTGTTTCTTCCTCAATCACCCGTTGTTGCAGACGCCCGGAAGTGGCTGGATCGACGATCAGATCCTCGACCCGCCCGAACAGTATTGGCGCATCGGGCCGTACCTCGTCGAACAGCAGACTGTCGAAGAAGTGGAGAAGGACGTCTTCATACCCTTCGTGCACCGGCCCTTGAGCCGTTACCTGAACGCTCTCATCGCTCACGGTCTCCTGCTCGAGCGCATGGTCGAGCCGGCGCCACCACCGGGATTCCTCGCCCGCGCCACCGAGTACCAGGAGGCGGCGACCATCCCGCGCCTGTTGTACCTACGCACGGCGAAGTCCTGAGCCGGAGGGCGTGATCGTGCTCATCGAAACTCGGTTCTGGACCCCCGAAAATCCTTCCGATCCATTCGCGTCGTCGACTCGCGACGCCAACGATTTCGAGCCCATTCGTCGGCTCGTGTTGGACGCTCGCTAGTTTTTCGGACATGGCCGACGTCCTCGTCATCACCGGTTTGTCGGGAGCGGGGAGGTCATCGACGGCCGGAGTGCTCGAGGATCTCGACTGGTACGTGGTCGACAACCTGCCGACTTCACTCGTCGACACGATCGTCGAACTGGCGAGCGTGCCGGGATCCGGGATCGAGCGGCTCGCGCTGGTCGCCGGTCGCCAACACCTGGAGTTGATGCCGAAGGTGGCGCGGATGCGCGGCGAAGGTCATCGGGTGCGCGTGGTGTACCTCGATGCGTCGACCCGTGAGTTGGTGAAGCGCTACGAGGCGAGTCGCCGCCGACATCCTCTGGCGGCCGAAGCGGACGGGCTGGTGGAGTCCATCGAACTCGAGCGATCGTTGCTCGAGCCCATGAAAGGCGATTGCGACCTGGTCATCGACACGACCGAACTCAACACGAATCAATTGAAGGCGAAACTGCTCGGGCTATTCGAGAGCGCCGAACGGGAGACTCTGCGCATCGCCGTGGAGTCATTCGGGTTCAAACACGGTCTCCCATTGGACGCCGACATCGTGATGGATGTCCGTTTCCTCCCGAACCCACATTGGGACGAGGCGCTGCGGCCGCTCACGGGACTCGACGCCGCGGTCCGCGAGTATGTGCTCGGTCGCCCCGAGGCGGGGACGTTCGTCGACCACCTCGTGGGTCTGCTGGCCGGGATCGTTCCGCAGTACGCGGCGGAGGGCAAGAGCTACCTGACCATCGCCGTCGGGTGCACCGGCGGCCGCCACCGATCGGTCGCCGTGGCGGCCGAGGTCGCGACGCGCTTGCAGGCGTCGGGGAATCCGGTGCGCGTCAATCACCGCGACATCGATCGCTGAGGGTGCCGCGGGCGAAACCGCACCCAGCCGGCTCGTCCGACTAGTTTTGGACGGTGCTCGCCCCGAGAGGCGACCGTCGAAAGGATGACCATGAGCCCTGCCAAGAACGCCCGCATCGTCCGTGTCGGCATCAACGGCTTCGGACGGATCGGACGGAACTTCTTCCGAGCGGTTCGCGAACGCGGCGCAGCCATCGAGATCGTGGCGGTCAACGACCTCGGCTCGCTCGACACCATGGCGCACCTCCTCAAGTACGACTCGGTCATGGGCAAGTTGTCCAGCACCGTGAAAGCGGTGAAGAACGGCATCAGCGTTGACGGTCAGGTGCTGAAGGTGCTCAGCGAGCGCGATCCCAAGTCCCTCCCGTGGGGTGATCTCGGGGTCGACGTCGTCATCGAGAGCACCGGCATCTTCACCAAACGCGACACCGCCGCCTACCACCTCGAAGGTGGGGCGCCGCTCGTGATCGTGTCGGCACCATGCGACAACGCCGATGCGACCTTCGTATACGGCGTGAATCACAAGGATTTCGACCTCAAGAAGCACAAGGTGGTCTCGAACGCCAGTTGCACGACCAACTGTTTCGTGCCTCTCGTCAAGGTGCTCGACGACGCGTTCGGCGTCGAGCAAGGTCTCATGCAGACCGTCCATGCATACACCGGTGACCAGATGCTGGTCGACGGACCGCACAAGGACCTGCGGCGCGCCCGCGGGGCCGCCATCAACATCGTCCCTACCAGCACCGGTGCTGCCCGGGCCACGAGCCTCGTTCTGTCGAGCATGAAGGGCAAGCTCGACGGTACGTCGTTGCGGGTACCCATCCCCACCGGGTCGATCGTCGATTTCACCGCGAACCTGAAGAGGTCCGCCACCGTCGAACAGATCAACGCGGCTTTCAAGAAAGCAGCTGCGGGCTCGTTGAAGGGCATCCTCGCGTACACCGAGGACCCGATCGTGTCGAGCGACATTGTGGGTGACCCGCACAGCAGCATCTTCGATGCCGGTCTCACCGCCAGCATGGGCAAGATGGTGAAGGTGCTGGCGTGGTACGACAACGAGTGGGGGTACAGCAACCGCTTGGTCGACACGACTTTGTACGCGGGTTCGAAGGTGCCGGCGAAGCGTCGTTGACGACATGATCGACGGAATACCAACGCTCGACGATCTGGGCGACGTCGCGGGTCGGCGCGTCCTGGTGCGCACCGACTTCAACGTCCCGATGGAGACTTCTGCTGACGGCTCACGGCGCGTCACCGATGACTTCCGCGTGCGGGCCGCCCTTCCCACCATCGAGTGGTTGCGCGAACGCGGTGCGTCGGTCGTCTGCGCCAGCCATCTGGGACGTCCCAAGGGTGCTCCCGAAGACAAGTACTCCATGGCACCGGTCCGGGAACTCCTCGCGACGTTGGCACCGGGGGTCGAGTTGCTAGAAAACCTGCGCTTCGACGCCGGCGAAGAAGCCGACGATCCGCTCTTCGTCACCCGTCTGGTGTCGGGTATCGATGCCTACGTCGACGACGCCTTCGGTGCCGCGCACCGAGCCCACGGGTCGATCGTGGGACCGCCCCGCACACTTCCTTCGGCGATGGGTCGTCTGCTCGAGCGCGAGGTCGAGGTGTTGCTCGGACTGCGTCGACACCCCAAGCATCCCTTCGTGGCGGTTCTCGGAGGGTCGAAGATCTCCGACAAGCTCGGTGTCGTCGAGTCGCTGCTCGACATCGTCGACGCGCTCGTCATCGGTGGGGCGATGTGTTTCACCTTCCTTGCGGCGCAGGGCTTCCCGGTCGGGGCGTCACTGTTCGAGCCGGACCAGGTCGAGACCTGCCGGCGGCTGCTCGCCACCGGCAAGTCCATCCATCTTCCCGAAGACATCGTCGGACTCGACGTCGACGGCAACTACGCCACATACGGACGCCGTCTGCCCGAAGGCGCCAAGGGTTTCGACATCGGACCGGGCTCGGCGGCGGCATTCAGCGACATCATCATGGACGCCCGCATGGTTTTTTGGAACGGACCGATGGGTATGTTCGAGGACGAGCGTTTCGCCAAGGGAACCCGGACTGTTGCTCAAGCGATGGCCGACACCAAGGCATTCACCGTGGTCGGCGGGGGAGACTCCGCCGCCGCCGTGGCACAGTTCGGTCTCGACGACGAGGTCGATCATGTGTCGACGGGTGGCGGAGCGTCGCTCGAATTGTTGGAGCTCGGCGACCTGCCGGGCCTGAAGGCTCTGAGAGAGGCCCCCAATGCCCGCGTCTAGCCGTCGACCACTGATCAGTGGCAACTGGAAGATGAATCTCAACCATTACGACGCCATGCAGGTCGTGCAGAAGTTGAGTTATCTCGTCACCAAGGACGACGTCGAACGAGTCGATGTCTCGGTCCACCCGCCGTTCACCGACATCCGCACGGTGCAGACGACGCTCGAGAGCGATCGGATCCCGTTCTTCCTCGGCGCACAGAACTGCCACTCGGAGGATTCCGGTGCGTTCACCGGCGAGGTTTCACCGGCTTTCCTCGCCAAGTTGAACGTCCGATACGTCATTTGTGGGCACAGTGAGCGCCGTCAGTCGTTCGGAGAGACCGACCAGTTCGTGGCCGCCAAAGTCGCCGCCATCATCCGGCACAAGATGCACCCCATCGTCTGCGTCGGCGAGACCCGTGAACAACGTGAGGCCGGCGAGGCCTTGGCGGTGGTCGGAGCCCAGGTGGTGGCGTCGCTCGCCGGGCGGGAGGCGACCCAGTTCATGGATCTCGTCGTGGCCTACGAACCGATCTGGGCCATCGGCACCGGCCTCACCGCAACGGCCGCCGACGCGCAGGAGGTGTGTCGGCACATCCGCTCCACAGTGGCGACCTCCTGGGGGACGGATGCCGCCAACGCCCTACGTATCCAGTACGGCGGATCGGTCAAAGCCGGCAACATCGGTGAACTGATGGCCCAGCCTGACATCGATGGCGCCCTCGTGGGCGGCGCGAGCCTCGACGCGGACGAGTTCGCGCGCATCGTCCAGTATCCGACCTCCTAGGTCCGATGCCCGTTCGACACGGCGTATGATCGAGGTGATGTCGGTCGATCAGGAGCCCAACACCGAGTCGGTGGCGACGCCATCGGGCCTGTCACCGTTGCAACTCGGGTTGCGGCGTTTTCGCCTTAATCGATGGGCGACCATCGCTTTCTGGGTCGTGTCCTTCTACGTGTTCGTGGCGATCTTCGCTCCGATGCTGGTGAAGATCCTCAACATCGACCCGTACGCCCTCGACCGTCAAGCGATCAACGACCTCGGACTTCCTGCCGGACCCTTGGGCGGCGTGTCGTGGGACCATCCCTTCGGGGTCGAACCGGGTACCGGTCGGGACATCCTCGGACGATTGATGTACGGGGCGCGAATCTCACTCATGATCGGCACCATCGGAACCTTTTTGACCACGGCAGTGGGCGTCACTTTGGGGATCGTGGCCGGATTGCGCAAAGGTTTCGTGGACGCCCTGATCAGTCGCGTCGGCGATGTCACCTTGGCCTTCCCCTCGTTGTTGCTGATCATCGCGTTGGCGAATCCGATGACGCAGCGCCTCGAATCCTGGGGAATCCCGGCGGGCAACACGGCGCGGCTGACCTACATCTTGTCGGTCCTCACCGTGTTCGGCTGGGTGTACATGGCCCGGCTGGTACGCGGACAGGTGCTGTCACTTCGTGAACGCGAGTTCGTCGAGGCGGCGCGTTCGTTCGGTGCCGGCACCGGCCATTTGGTGTTCCGACAGCTGCTTCCGAACCTGTGGCCCCAGATCATCGTGTTCGTCTCCTTGAGCCTCCCGGGATACGTGGCTCTGGAGGCAACGTTGTCCTTCCTGGGAGTCGGTTTGTTGGCCCCGGCCGCGTCGTGGGGCATCATGCTGGGCGATTCGGTGCGGTACTACCGCGCCGATCCGACGTACCTCTTCATCCCCGGTTTCATCCTGATGGTGCTGGTTCTGGCCTTCAACCTGCTTGGAGACGGCCTCCGAGACGCCTTCGACCCCCGTAGCGACCGCCAACAACTCTGAGGTCGGTACGGGACGGGCACCATCGCGCCAGTGGTAGGGTCGGGGCATCTCGCGGCCCCGGGCCGCACGAAGGGGAGGTAGCAATGAGAATCAGACGGATCTCCGTCGGGCTCATCGCCGTGGCCGCGCTTCTGTCGGCCTGTGGTGGTGGCGGCGGTGGAGCAAAGAGTGGTGAGGAGTCGGGCGGTCGCTCGGCGACCATGGATGGTGTCAAGGACGGCGGCACTCTGTACGTCCTGACGTTGCAGGAAGGGGCTTCCCACCTCGACCCGCAGCGCGTCTACACGGGCGCCGAACTCGGCGCGTGGGGTTCCACGTTCACCCGTACGCTCACGACCTACAAGCCGGTCGAGGGCAAGGACGGCACGAGCTTGGTGCCCGACATGGCCACCGACCTCGGCACCGCGTCGGACGACCTCAAGACCTGGTCGTTCACCATGCGCGACGGAGTCACGTGGGAGGACGGCTCGGACGTGACCTGCGCCGACATCGCCTATGGCGTGTCGCGTACGTTCGCCGCTGAGGTGACCGCCGGTGAGGGACCGATGTACGCCTTGAGCTACCTCGACATTCCCGACGGCGACTCCGACTTCGGTAGCGCCTACCCCGGACCGTGGTTGGCCGATGCCGACCAGCAGGCCCTGTTCGACGAGGCAGTCAGCTGCGACGGCAAGACCATCACCTTCAAACTGAAGGTCCCGGTCGCCGACTTCAACTACACCGTCGGCCTATTGGCCTTCGCCCCGGTCCCCAAGGACAAGGACACCGCGGATCAGTACACTCTCGGACCCGTGTCGAACGGACCTTTCAAGGTGGAGAGCTACGAAGAGGGCAAGGAGATGGTGCTCGTTCGTAACGAGAATTGGAACAAGGACTCCGATCCCGTTCGCGAGCCCCACGTCGACAAGATCGTGTGGCAGTTCGGTGTCGAAGAGGCCGTGATCGACGAGCGCATGATCGCCGATGCCGGTGACGACCAGAACACCATTGTCTACGGCGGAATTCTCCCGGAGAACCTGCAGACCGTGTTCGGCGACGATCAGTTCAAGGATCGCCGTACCGACGGTTTCGACGGCTTCGTGACGTACACCATGTTCAACGTCGAGAAGGTCAATTGCGTCGAAATGCGCAAGGCGATCTGGCTCGCCCTCAATCGCGAGGCGCTGCGCACCGCGGCGGGCGGACCGTTCACCGGCGAGTTTGCAAAGAGTTTCGTGGCCCCGCTGTTGGCGGCTGACTACGAGCCCGCCAAGCTGGTCGACGGCCTGAATGAAGACGGCATCCCGAATGTGGAAGCGGCCACGGCGATGTTGGACAAGGCCAAGGAGGCCTGCCCCGACGTCTACGAGCGCGCGACCGGCGAGGGCTTGCGCTTCGACCATCCCGACTCGGCCACCTGGCAGAAGAATATCGCCATCTGGATCGACTCGCTGAAGGCCATCGGTGTGAACATCATCGACAACCCGATCGAGCCGTCGAAGTACTACGCGACCATCAACGGTGACCGGGGCGACATGATGCGCGCTGGTTGGGCCGCCGACTGGGCGAATGCCTCGACGGTGATCCCGGAACTCTTCAGTGACGGTGGTGGTTTCAACTATCACAGCAACGAGAACGACCCAGCGTTCGCCGAGTTCCAGGCCAAGGTCGACGAGGCCAAGGCCGAGACCGACCGTGCCAAGCAGTCGAAGATGTGGAAGGAACTGAACCAGTACGTGATCGACCAGGTGTGGTCGATCCCCGGTTCGGCCAGCAAGAGCCAGAACCTCGTTGGTTCGAACGTTCGCGGTGCCTTCCAGTGGCTGCCGTTCGGCTGGTACAACCTCGGCGGAATCGGCCTCGCCGGCTGATTCCCCACAACGACTGACGTGGTGGGTGGTCGCCCGGAGCGACCACCCACCCTCAGTTCGGTCCGGCACCGATGTTCTATTTCGTCATCCGTCGTACGGCCTTCGCCGTCTTCTTGTTGTTCGTCATCAGTGCCTTCACCTTTTGGATCTTCTCGGCCCTTCCGGCCGACCCGGCGGCTCTCACCTGCGGCAAGAACTGTCGCCCCGAGGTGATCGAAGCCAACCGTGAGCGTCTCGGCTACGACAAGCCGATCATCGAGCAGTACGGCAGCTACATGAAGGGGATCTTCGTGGGCCGCGACTACGGCGAGGATGCCGCCGCCATCCATTGTCCGGCCCCCTCGCTCGGATATTCCTACGACCGACACGAGTGCGTGACGAGTCTGGTCTCGTCCACCTTGCCCGTCACGGCCTCGGTCGCGGCGGGAGCCTTCGTCTTGTGGATGTTCATCGGCATCGGAATGGGCACCATTGCCGCGCTCAAACGCGGGAAGTGGCAGGACCGCGTCGCCACGATTTTCAGCGTGATCGGGGTGAGTTTCCCCACCTTCTTCCTCGGGCTCCTGTCGATTCTCTTCTTCGTGATCTGGACGGGCTTGCTCCCGTTCCCGCGTTATGTGGGCATCACCGAGAATCCGGTCGAGTGGGCCACCGCATTGATCCTTCCGTGGTTCGTCCTGGCTCTCATCTCCGCCGCCACCTACGTGCGCATGACTCGCAACGGGGTACTCGAGGTCATGAACGAGGAGTTCGTGCGGCTGGGTATCGCCAAGGGTCTTCCCCGACGCCGGTTGATCGTGCGATACGTGTTGCGGGCCGCCTTGGTCCCGATCGTGACCATCGCCGGTCTCGATTTCGCCGTTCTCCTCGGTGGCGCACTGGTGACCGAGAGCATCTTCAATCTGCCCGGTCTCGGCAAACTGACGTTGGCCGCGGTGATCAACTCCGACCTTCCGATCCTGGTGGCGACGACTTTGGTGGCGGCCGTGTTCATCGTCGTCGCCAATGCCGTCGTCGACATCTTGTACGGCTATCTCGATCCGCGAGTGAGGGTGAAGTGAACGACGTCCTTCTGTCGGTGCGCGACCTTCACGTGACCTTCGGTACCGGTGAGGGCGATGTGCGGGCGGTGCAGGGCGTCTCATTCGACGTCCGTGCCGGCGAGACGATCGCCATCGTGGGTGAGAGTGGCTCGGGGAAGTCGGTGACCGCGAACTCGCTGATGCGGCTCAACTTCGGAGTCGACGTGCGGGTGAGCGGCCAGGTCCTGCTCCAGGGCCGTGATGTTCTGGCCATGACGGAGGAAGAAGCGCGCGGAGTTCGGGGTCGGGACGTGGCGATGATCTTCCAAGACCCGCTCACGGCCCTCAATCCCTTCTACACGGTGGGTCGCCAGATTGCTGAGGCCTACGAAATCCACCATCCCGGCACCACCAAGAAGGAACTCCGCGAGATCGCCCTCGAGTCGCTGAACAAGGTGGGAATTCCCGAGCCCGGAAAGCGCGTCGATCAGTATCCGCACGAATTCTCGGGTGGTATGCGCCAGCGCATCGTCATCGCGATCGCGCTCGTGAACAGCCCGAAGCTGCTCATCGCCGACGAACCGACGACGGCTCTCGACGTGACGGTTCAGGCCCAGATCCTGGAGTTGATCGCGGCGATGCAGGCCGAGCACGGCTCGGCGGTGATTCTCATCACCCACGACCTGGGGGTGGTCGCCGAGATCACTGAACGTGTGATGGTGATGTACGCCGGTCGGGTCGTCGAGTCCGCGTCGGTCGGTGATGCGTTCGCGCGGCCGACGCACCCGTACACACGAGGACTCCTGAAGTCGGTGAAGAGTCTCGATTCGCAACGGCACAGTCGGCTCGAGCCCATCCCGGGTATTCCACCGTCGCTGATCAATCTTCCATCGGGTTGTCCGTTCCACCCGCGTTGCACCTTCGCCGCCTCTCTCAACGGTCGATGCTCGGTCGAGGTCCCGGTGTTGAAGTCGGTGGGCGCGGGCCATTCGGCGTGCCATTTGTCCGACGAGCGACTGGCCGATCTGCTGGGGGAGGAGGCATGAGTGACGTCGTTCTCGAGGCCCGAGACCTCCGCAAGTACTTCCCGACGGGCACTTCGAAGCTCCTGCAGCGAGCCACGGATCTGGTGCAGGCCGTCGACGGCGTGTCGTTCGATCTGCAGAGGGGTAGCACGCTCGCGATCGTTGGCGAGTCCGGCTGCGGCAAGTCGACGCTCGGGCGCTTGTTGGCGCGGCTGATCGAGCCGACCTCGGGCTCGGTGCTACTCGATGGTGTCGACATCACGTTGGCGTCCGCCAAGCAATTGTTGGCGATGCGACGCGACATTCAGGTGGTGTTTCAGGATCCCTATGCGTGTTTGAACCCGAGGCACAGCATCGGACAGAGCATCGGGACTCCCATTCGTATCCAGAAGACATTGGGTCGCGCGGCCGAAAAGGCACGAGTGCGCGAGTTGATGGAGCTGGTGGGTCTGAATCCCGAGCACTACAACCGTTTCCCGCACGAATTCTCCGGTGGCCAGCGTCAGAGAGCCGGCATCGCACGGGCCTTGGCCCTGGATCCCAAGGTGATCGTCGCCGACGAGCCCGTGTCGGCACTCGACGTCTCCATTCAAGCGCAGATCCTGAACCTGTTGGAGGATCTGCAGGGACGGATGGGTTTGTCGTACGTGTTCATCGCCCACGATCTGTCGGTGGTACGCCAGATCGCCGACCAGGTGGCGGTGATGTACCTCGGCAAAATCGTCGAGATCGGTTCGCCAAGCGCCGTGTACGAGAACACCGCGCATCCCTACACTCGTGCCTTGTTGTCGGCGGTTCCGGTGGCCGACCCCGCCGCGGCCGCGGGTCGGCGTCGAATCGTGCTCACCGGAGACGTACCGAGTCCGGTGAACCCGCCCTCCGGGTGTCGTTTCCGCACCCGTTGTCCCAAGGCGCAGGACCAATGCGCCGTCGAAGAGCCGGCTCTGGTCGACCGAGGGTTCGGTCACCCGGTGGCCTGCCATTTTCCCGGTTGACGCCGTTAGGCTTTCCGACCGTGCGTGACGTGGTGATGTACTTCATGGTGGTCGTCAACATCGTGTCGACGATCGGCATGGTGGCCGGCATCCTCATGCACAGCGGCAAGGGCGGCGGACTCTCCGACATGTTCGGTGGCGGAAGCGGTGCGGGAATCGGTTCGGCGGCCGCCGAACGCAACCTTAACCGCATCACCTTCGTCATCGCGCTCGTCTGGGTGGTGTCGATTCTGAGCCTCGGTTTCCTGCTGGTTCGTTGAGCCTCGGGTCACCGGTATTGTCAGAGTTCCACGTCGAAGTGGCGGAATAGGCAGACGCGCTAGCTTGAGGGGCTAGTGATCGTAAGATCGTGGGGGTTCAAGTCCCCCCTTCGACACCACACCCACTTTGTGACAGATTGTCGCTTTGTGTATATGCGGGGTGTACACAATGCGACAATTTGTCGCATTTTGGTGTTTTTCGGGGGTGGGGCAGTCGTCGGCGACCGACCCTGCTCTAGTCAGAATCCAACGCCTTCATCAGCGACTCGAAGAGCTCGTCGTACGTGTTCAACGCCGGAAATTGCGGGAACTCGGCGATCACCTTCGGTGGTGCGTGAAACAGGAAACCCGCATCCGCGGCCCCCAACATCGTCGTGTCGTTGTACGAATCGCCAGCTGCGACCACCCGGTAATTGAGCGACTTGAACGCTTCGACGGCGCGTTGCTTCTGGTTGGCCTGACGCAAGCGGTAGCCCACGATGCAATCCTTGTCGACCACCAGTCGGTGACACATGATCGTCGGTCGGCCGAGATGCTCCATCAAGGGTCTGGCGAACTGTTCGAAGGTGTCGGACAGGATGACGAGTTGGGTGCGGCGACGAACCCGATCGAGAAAGTCGCGCGCGCCGGGTAGGGGATCGAGGCCGGAGATGACGTCCTCGATCAGCGACATCCGCAGACCTTCGCGCTCCATGATGTCGATGCGGTAGTGCATCAACGCGTTGTAGTCGGGTTCGTCGCGGGTTGTGCGGCGCAACTCGGGGATCCCGGTGCGTTCGGCGACGGCGATCCAGATTTCAGGCACCAGGACGCCCTCGAGGTCCAGGCAGACCAGACCCTGAGAGGACGCGACGTCGTGGCTCACCCCCTCATTCTGTCACCGTGCGACACCCGACGCCCGTTTCGAATGTCGCGCTGACGTGAAAAGGAACGGTTCGTCGATCGCCTGGTCGTCGAGCGACGTCATCGAGGCAACGTCAAACCAATGACGTCTCGGCACGGACGCGCCGTTGGAACCACTCGACTGCGACCTCGTGCTTGGTGCTCAACGGGCCGGCTGCGTAGAGTCCGGAGTCGATCGACCTCTGTACCTGCTCGCACATCGCCTGATCCTCGTCGAGTACGACATTGGACATGTCCAACATGCGTTCGATGGCGTTCGGATCCGGGGACGTGGAGTAATAGTCGTAGACAACCTCGGTGGTGTCGACATCGACCGGGATGATGCGTTCGACGTTCATGCCGTCGGCGTAGATGTTGAGCGCAAGATTCGGGTAGCGGAACAACCATGCGCCACCGGACGGTGAGCCCTCGGTGGTGTCACACGAGTGGTGGCAGTAGCCCTCCTCGGGGACCGTCACCCGATATGTGCGCATGTCGAGGGCACGCGCGAGCGACGGGTGGATGAGCTGAACGTGATAGCCCTCGAGGTAGTTGTCGACATAGGTTTTCCAATTGCAAGCCAGGCGTCGCGTCATCCGGCGCACGAAACGGAAGCGATCGACGTGGTGTCCGGCGACGACGTCGGGAAGGCCTCCGAGCGACTCATGAAGACCGGGTCCGTGGGGTGCGACCCGTACGAACACCATCCCGCTCCAGGTCTCGACCGCAACCCGGGTGAGAGACCGGTCCTTGGGACAGAGATCGTCGGAGTCCCCGAAATCGCGGGCCGCGACCAGCTCTCCGCGCCAGTTGAACGCCCAGCCGTGGTACCGACACACCAGATTGCCGGTGATCCCGTGTCCCGGCCACACGATCGGTCCGGCCCGGTGGGGGCACACGTTGACGAATCCCACGAGATCGCCGTCGGGGCGTCGGACCACGACCAGGGGGAAGCCGGCGACGTCGGCCGAGACGTAGGCCCCATTCGTCGCCACCTCGGATTCGGAGCAGAACATCAACCACTCGTTCGACCAGACCGTGGCGCGTTCGCGTTCGTACCAATGTCGGTCGCGGTAGTACTCGGGATCGAGGGCGAGTGTCACCTCAGAGTCCCATGTCCTTGGCGATGATGCTCTTCATCACTTCGGTGGTGCCCCCGTAAATGGTCGTGATGCGCGCGTCGGCGTAGGCGCGAGCGATGGGGTACTCGCGCATGTATCCGTATCCACCGAACAACTGCAGGCACTTGTCGGCCACGCGCTTCAACAACTCGGTGCACCAGTACTTCGCCGCGGCAGCCTCGGCCGCCGAGAGCGTCCCCGCGTTGAGGGCCAGTATTCCAGCGTCGACGTATGCCTGAGCCACGTCGACCTCGGTTCGCTGTTCGGCCAGCACGAACTTGGTGTTCTGAAATGATCCGATGGTGGTTCCGAAGGCTCGGCGATCCTTGACGTAGTCGAGGGTCCAGCCGACGCATGCCCGGGCGGAGGCCAGGCTCGCCAACGCGATGGATAGACGCTCCTGGGCCAGGTTCCCCGTCAGGTAGTGGAAGGCCCGTCCCTCGTCGCCGAGACGGTTCTCGACCGGAACTTCGACGTCGGTGAAGAACAACTCGGCGGTGTCGGCGCTGGTCTGACCGATCTTGTCGAGGTTTCGTCCGCGCTCGAAGCCGGGCATGCCCCGTTCGACGACGAGCAACGACATGCCGGTGTGTCGTTGGCTCGGGTCGGTCTTGGCCGCGACGATCACGAGGTCGCTGTTGATTCCGTTGGTGATGAAGGTCTTGGATCCGTTCAGGATGTAGCGGTCACCGTCTCGACGTGCGGTCGTGGCTATGCCGGCGAGGTCGCTGCCCGTTCCGGGTTCGGTCATCGCGATGGCCGTGATCAATTCGCCCGAAGCGATGCCGGGGAGCCAACGGGCTTTCTGCTCTTCGCTGCAGATGTCGGTGAAGTACGGGGTCGTGATGTCGTTGTGCAGGGTGATGCCGTTGCCGGCGCCACCGATGCCCGCGAGAGCCAACTCCTCGCCGATCACCGCGTTGAATCTGAAGTCGGTGCTTCCTCCACCGCCGTACGGCTCGGGTATCGCCATGCCGAGGAAACCGTTCGCCCCGGCCCGGGTGTACAGGTCGCGTGGGGCGATGCCGTCCTCCTCCCAGCGCGGGTAATCGGGGAGGATTTCCTTGGCGATGAAGGCCCGGAAGCTGTCGGCGAACGCGAGATGTTCGTCGTCGTACAGGGAGCGTTCCATGGCTCCCATTCTGCCCGTTACGCCCAGCCTCCGGCATATGCGACGAACTGACCGGTGGTGAAACGACTCGTGCCGTCGAGGAAGACCATGCAGAACGAGGAGAACTCCTCCATGGTGCCGAGGCGACGCATGGGCACCTGGGCCTCGATCTTCGCCCGCACGGCGGGGTCTGTGGCGCCGCTGGCCTTCAGGAAAGCGGGGAAGTCCATGAAATTCGTGCCCACCGCGTTCACCTGGACCCCGGTGCGGGCGACCTCGTTGGCGACGTTCCTGACGAGCATCGTGGCGGCCGCTCGCGCGGAGGAATACAACGGTGCCCCGGGTGTCGGCCGCGCCGCCGAGGCGCTGGTGATCACCAGAACCTGTCCGCTTTCCCTCTCCACCATGGGTGGTACGACGGAGCGGAGGAAGTTGTACGGGGCCTCGACGCAGCCCGTGAGCACCTGGCGCAGATCATCCACCGTGCTGTTGACGAATCGGCCGGTGACGATCTGGCCCGAGAACATGACGGCCGAGTCGAGTCGACCGAAGTCGTCGAGGGCCGCGTTCACGAGTCGGTTCGCTTGTTCGGTCGTGGCCAGGTCACCGCACGCCGGGACACTCACGGCTCGGGCGCCGAGTCGTTCCATTTCGTCGACCAGATCGCTCGAGGCGTCACCGAGCACGAGGTCGAATCCGCGTTCGGCGAATCGTCGGGCCAGGTCGGGGCCGACGTAGTAGCGGGTGTCGGAGACGATGGCAACGGGGCGTTCGGTCATGAGGGCGACAGTAGGTAGAGACAGCACTAATGTCAATACAACGAAGCGGGAGGGATCATGGAGAAGTTCGAAGGGCGCATCGGTCGTACCGTCGCGGAGTCCGAGCCGTGGTGGCCGACACGGCCGCATCCCGGTGACGAGGCACCGAATGTGATCGTGATCCTCTTCGACGACATGGGCTTCTCGCACCTCGGATGTTTCGGATCGACCATCGACACCCCGAACATCGACCGGCTCGCGGCGGAGGGTCTGCGCTTCACCAACTTCCACGTGACACCCTTGTGTTCGCCGACCCGGGCGGCGTTACTGACGGGGCGCAATCACCACGCCGTCGGGATGCGGAGCGTGTCGAACTTCAACAGCGGGTTCCCGCACATGCGCGGCCACATCGCCAACGACGCCACCACCATCGCCGAGATGTTGCGCGAAGCGGGCTATGCGACGTTCGCCCTCGGCAAGTGGCATTTGTGCCCGATGGCCGACGCATCGGCGGCCGGCCCCTTCGACCAATGGCCGTTGCAACGAGGCTTCGACCGGTTTTACGGGTTCATGGACGGTGAGACCGACCAGTTCCACCCCGAGCTCGTGTACGACAACCATTGGATCGAACCCCCCGGACGTCCCGAGGACGGCTATCACCTCACCGAGGATCTCGTCGACAAGAGCATCGAGTTCATGCACGACTCGGTGAGTCTGCGTCCCGACCGACCGTTCTTCATGTACCTCGCATTCGGAGCCACGCACGCGCCCCACCAGGCTCCCGAGGCGTACCTGCAGAAGTACCGGGGAGCGTTCGACGAGGGCTGGGACGTTTTCCGTGACCGGTGGTTCGCCCGGCAGAAGGAACTCGGGGTCGTCCCCGTGGACACCGAACTCGCGCCGCGGAATCCCGGGGTGGAGGCGTGGGGCGACCTGTCCGACAACCAGCAGCGGCTCGCGTGTCGATTGCAGGAGGCGTATGCGGCTTTCCTCGATCACACCGACGACCAGATCGGACGACTGCTCGCGTCGCTGAAACGTCTGGGTGTCGACGACAACACCGTCATCATGCTGATGGCCGACAACGGTGCGTCACAGGAGGGTGGACCCTTCGGCGTCCTCCACGAGATGAAGTTCTTCAACATGATCCTCGAGACGCCCGATGAGGCGATCGCCCGAATCGACGAGATCGGAGGCCCGCATTCGCACAGTAACTACCCGTGGGGATGGTCGCAGGCGGGCAACACTCCGTTCAAGTGGTACAAGCAGAACACGCACGAAGGTGGGATTCACGTTCCGTGCATCATGCGGTGGCCGTCGGTGATCGCGGATCGTGGCGGCTTGCGCGACCAATTCCACCATGTGAACGACATCGTCCCGACGATCCTCGAGATCACGGGGGTGCAGCCGGGACCGACCTTCCGGGGCCTGGAGGTGATGCCCATCAGCGGTGTCTCGATGCGGTACGCGATCGACGACCCCGCGGCGCCGACGCGCAAGAAGGTCCAGTACTACGAGATGGGCGGGCACCGGGGGATCCACTGCGACGGCTGGAAGGCGGTGACCCGTCACGAAATGGGACGTTCGTTCGACGACGACGTGTGGGAGTTGTACCACGTGGCGATCGACCGGTCCGAAACCAACAATTTGGCCGCGACCGAACCCGAGCGGCTCGCCGAACTGGTCGCGTTGTGGTGGGAGGAAGCCGAACGCGAGGGGGTGTTGCCACTCGACGACCGGGGTCTCGAACTGTTCGGTGTCAACTTCGCCGAGCGGTCGATTCACCCGACGTCCCGGACCTACGTGTACCGCCCACCAATGGCCCCCTTGCCGGCCCAGGCCGCGGCATCACTGGGCGGACGCAGTTGGGACATGGACGCGCACGTTCTGCTCGAAGCTGGTCGAGGCGGGGTGATCTACGCGTCGGGCACGGAGAACTCGGGTTTCAGCTTCTACGTCGACGGAGGACGCGTGGTGTTCGATTACAACATCTTCGGTGAACATCACGTCGTGACGTCCGACCGGCCAGTTCCACCGGGTCGGTCGGTGCTGTCCGTTCGCTTCAGACGCACCGGGAAGGAGGCGGTCGCGACACTGCTGATCGACGGATCCGAGGTTGGTTCGCTTCCCATCCCGTTCGTGATGCGCACGATGTCGAGCGTGGGACCGAGCGTGGCGTACGACCACGGGTCCCCGGTCGCTGCGGGCTACGCCCACCGCCGCGACGGCTATCCCTTCGAAGGCGACATCGACCGCGTCGAGATCCGGTTGATCTCACCCCGCAAACCCGACGACGTGGCCGAGGCGGAACGGCGTCAGGCGATGGGTCGCCAGTAGGCGGGGTCCCGCGAACAGTCGACCGTCACAACCAGCAACTCGGCTCCGGCGCGGGTCGTGAAGGTGGCGGAATCGACGGCGCGAATCGTGGCCGAGGCACCCTCGGCGAGGCGGACCGTCCGAC
>JBJTBM010000118.1:0-44927 GCA_046091365.1 Acidimicrobiia bacterium
GGTCGTGTCCACGACGAAGACCTCGACGCTCCCGGCCTCTGACGGGAAGACGCCCTCGTCGTCGCAGGCGAGCAGGGTGCGGTCGAGACCGATCGCCAAGCCCACCCCGGGTGTGGCCGGTCCTCCGAGATCCTCCACCAGACCGTCGTAGCGTCCGCCACCACCGAGGGCGTTCTGAGCCGAGTCGAGGGTGCCCCCGACGTACTCGAAAGTCGTGAGCCGGTAGTAGTCGAGGCCCCGAACCAACCGGTCGTCGACCACGTACGGGATGTCGAGGGCCTCCAAGCCCGAACGGACCGCGGCGAACGACACGCGGGCGGTCTCGCCCAAAAAATCGCCGATGCGCGGTGCGGTGGCGACGGACGAACCATCCTCGGGTCGTTTGGAATCGAGTACCCGCAAAGGGTTCTTGGACAACGTCGAACGACTCTCGGGCGTGAGTTGCTCGAGATGAGCCTCGAAGTGCGCGCGCAACGCGGCGATGTACGCGGCCCGATCGGCTGGTTCTCCGAGGCTGTTGATCTTCAACGTCACCGCGTCGAGCCCGAGACGACGCAGGAACCGCCATCCGAGGGCGATCACCTCGACATCAACCATGGGATCGTCGGGGCCCAAAACTTCGATCCCGACCTGGTCGAACTGCCGGAAACGTCCGCGTTGGGGTTTCTCGTATCGGAAATTCGGGCCGGAGTACCACACCTTCCACGGGGTCGGCGGCCGGTGTTGCACGAAGGCCCGACACACACTGGCGGTCTGTTCCGGTCGCAACGCGATGTGACGATCGCCTTTGTCGACGAAGTCGTACATCTCCTTGGTGACCACGTCGGTGGCCTCGCCCACGCGATGGAACACCCCGATGTCCTCGAGCAAAGGCGGTATGACCTGCCCGTATCCGGCCGAACCGACGGTCGCGGCGAAGGTGTCGACGAATCGTCGCCAGCGATCGGACTCCGGCGGCAGGATGTCGCGCATCCCGGGGCTGGTCTGGAATTCGGGCACGCGGCAAGGTTATCGGCAGGCGGGGGCCGGACGGGAGAGCGCTCAGGCGTCGGTGTCGTTGCGACCGGGCACCGATCGAAAGGCGTCGTACACACCATCAATCCGCTTGATGGTTCGCAGGACCGAGTCCAGGTGACCGGGATCGGCCAATTCGAACTCGAAGTGCATCTTGGCGACGCGGTCGCCGCCGGTGTGCGTGCTGCACGCCACGATGTTGACGTGTTGCTCCGAAAGGGCGTCGGCAACGTCACGCAACAAACGTGATCGGTCGAGGGCCACGACCTCAACACCGGCCCGGAACACGGTTCCGACGGACGAACCGTCCCACTCCACGTCGACGAGTCGCGACGACTGGTCGTCCGCGAACGACCCGGCGTTCGCGCAATCCGACCGGTGCACACTGACCCCTCTACCGCGCGTGATGAAACCCATGATCTCGTCCCCGGGTACCGGTGTGCAACACTTCGACAGGCGAACCATGACGTCGTCGAACCCTTCCACGTGTACTCCGACGTTGCTGCCCTTTCGCCGCAATTCGGTGGGTCGGCGAACCGATGCCGGCAGGCGTTCCTCGGAGTCGCCCGATTGGAAACGTTGGGCCAATCGTTGGGCGATGGCCTGGGCTCCGACGTGTCCCTCGCCGATCGCCGCCAACAGTGTGTCGAGATCCGAATAGTTGAGCGCCGCCATCTCGGCCTCGATTTGTGGTCCCTCGAAGACGCGATTCACGGGGAGACGCTCGCGTCGCAACTCGCGACTCAGAACCTCGCGACCCGCTTCGATCGAATCCTCGCGGCGCTCCCTCGAGAACCACTGCTTGATCTTGTTGCGCGCCTTGGGTGAGGCCACGAAGTCCAACCACTCCATCGACGGACTCGCGGTGTCGACCTTGGACGTGAATATCTCACAGGTGTCACCGCTCTTGAGTTGGTGCGTGAGTGGTACGAGCCGGCCGTTCACACGCGCTCCGATGCAGGCGTTACCGATCTCCGTGTGCACCGAATACGCGAAATCGACGGGGCAGGATCCGAGGGGAAGGGCGACGACGCGTCCTTTGGGTGTGAACACGAAGATCTCGTCCTGCTCGAGGTCGGTCTTCAGGTTCTCCATGAATTGGGCCGGATCCACGACGTCGCTCTGCCAGTCGATGATCCGGTTCAGCCAGTCGATGTCAGGGGTCTCGTTACCGTCCTTGTACGCCCAGTGTGCCGCCACTCCCCACTCCGCCCGCTGGTGCATCTCGCGCGTTCGAATTTGGATCTCGAGAGGCTTGCCACCGGGACCGATCACCGTGGTGTGGAGGCTCTGGTACAAGTTGAACTTGGGCATAGCCACGTAGTCCTTGAAGCGCCCGACGATCGGCTTCCATCTTCCGTGGATGCACCCGAGGGCCGCGTAACAATCTTTGACCGAGTCGACCACCACCCGAACGGCCACGATGTCGAAGATCTCGTCGAACTCCTTGCCCTTCTGGATCATCTTCTCGTAGATGCTCCAGAGGTGCTTTCCGCGCCCGGTCACGTCGGCGTCGATGTTCAGCTCCTGCAGCCGGTCACGAATGTCGGCCATCGCCTTGGCGAGGTAGACGTCGCGTTCGGGACTGCGGGTGCTGACGAGGTGGTCGAGCTCGCTGTAGCGCTTCGGATACATCGAGGCGAAAGCCAGATCCTCCAATTGTTGCTTGAGTCCCTGCATACCCAGGCGGTGCGCGAGCGGTGCGTAGATGTCGAGGGTTTCGGACGCGATGCGCTGCTGCTTGTCGAGCGGCATCGCCGCGATGGTGCGCATGTTGTGCAGTCGATCGGCCAGCTTAATGATCAGGACCCTCAGATCCTTGGCCATGGCCACCAGCATCTTGCGCATCGTCGCGGCCTGCTGGGCCTCCTTGGAGTCGAATTGAATCCGTTCGAGTTTGGTGACACCGTCGACGATCGCGGCCACCTCCGCGCCGAACTCGCGTTCCACGTCGGCAACCGTGATCTCGGTGTCCTCGACCGCGTCGTGCAGCAGGGCCGCCGCCACCGTCGTCTCGTCGAGTCCGATGTCTGCGACGATCTTGGCCACGGCGATCGGGTGATTGATGTATCCCTCGCCGCTCTTGCGGGTCTGTAGGGAGTGGGCCAGACGGGCGACCTCGAACGCCTTGGTCATGGCGGCCACGCTCGACTTGGGGTGCCGACGGCGGAACGAGGCGATCACGGGCGACAGTTCATCGCTCGGCGAACCGGATTGGCGACGCCACGGGAGGAGTCGGGTCACGGTTGCCACCCTCCCATTATCCCATTCCGCAAGCGGACGGGGCACGACCGGTGCCCGGTGTCAGTAGGTGATGAGTGACTCGACGACCACGCCACCGAGGCGATCTCGGCCCGACAGGAATGTCAACTCGAGAAGGACGCCGAGGCCGACGACCACGCCACCGAGTCCGGTCACGAGTCGGCAGGTCGCCGCCGCGGTTCCGCCGGTGGCGAGTACATCGTCGATGACGAGGATCCGTTCGCCCGGGTGTACCGCGTCGCGGTGGATCTCCAGCTTGTCGGTTCCGTACTCGAGTTCGTACTCCTCCCGGGCCACCGCCCAGGGAAGCTTGCCGGCCTTGCGCACCGGGACGAAACCGGCGCCGAGCGCGACGGCAACGGGGGCACCGAGGATGAAACCTCGGGCCTCGACCCCGACCACGCGGTCGACGCCGGTTTCCCGGAAACGAGCCGCCAAGGACGCGATCGCCTCACCGAAGGCGGGACCGTTGCCGAGCAAAGGTGTGATGTCCCGGAAGGTGACCCCCGGGGTCGGGTAGTCCACGATCGCTCGGATCAGATTCTCCATCGCGACTCCTCAGCGTCGGCGCTTCTTGCGGGGTCGGGGAGGATGCGTGAGCAGGGCCGACGGATCGACGTGTGCCGTCGGTGCTTCGGTCGCCGTGGAACGACGAACGCTCTTGAGTCCGGCTGACGACCCGGTGACGACCATGTGCTCCAGTTCGGCTCCCGTCGCATGTGTCCCGCGCAGGTTCTCGAATCGGTTCTCGCGTTCCTTGAAGAGGGCCAGCAACGGTGACGCGATGAAGATCGACGAGTAACTGCCGATGAGCAGGCCGACCAGCAAGGCGATGGCGAACTCGCGGAGCGCGACCGCCCCGAACGCCCACGAACCGAGCACGAGGAGTGACAGCACGGGGAGGACGGCGGCCAGGCTCGTGTTGAGGGATCGCATGAGGACCTGGTTCATCGAGACATTGGTGATGTCGGCCATACCGGTTCGGGTCGCGGCGAAACGTTCGATGTTGTCCTGGACCTTGTCGAAGACGACGATGGTGTCGTAGAGGGAGAACCCGAGAATGGTGAGGAACGCCACGACGGTGGCCGGCGTCAACTCGAACCTGAACACCGAGTAGATCCCGACGCTGATCAGTACGTCGTGGAGCATCGCCACGATGGCGGCCAGCGCCATGCGCCACTCGAAACGCCATGCGATGTAGAGCGAGACCAGAACGAGGAACACCACCAGGGCCCGCACGGCCTTTTCGGTGATCGACCGTCCCCACGACGAACTGACCGAATTCACCGACACCTCGTTGACGTCGACCCCGGCGGCTTCGGCGAGCGAAGCCTGGACGGCCGAACGAACCTCGGTGGGTTGATCCCCGACCTGGATGCGCACGGATTCATCCGCACCGCTCTGCAGGGTCTGGATCTTGGCGTTGGCCACGTCGACGCCGGCGCCCGACACCACGCTGCGGGCCTGATCGACGCCGAAGTCCGCCGTCGCCGGTACCTGCCAGGCGACCCCGCCCTCGAAGTCGATTCCGAGGTTGAGACCCGACAGACCGAGCGAGGCGATCGTCACCACGACCAGAAGTCCGGAAAAGGCGAAGCCCAGGAGACGACGTCCGTAGAAGTCGATCGCGGTCTCACCGTGGTAGAGCCGACCGAGGGGGCCGCGTCGCTCGTTCATGCCGCACCTCCCGACTCGCCGAGGCGAGGGTCGATCCCGAAGACCCGACGACTGGACATGAAGTCGGAGCGGGCCAGCAACATCATGGCCGGACGTGTGAAGAACCAGGCGACGACGATGTCGCACAAAGTCGACAGGCCGAGGAAGAAGGCGAAGCCCCGGACCGAGCCCACTGTGAGGTACCACAGTGTGAAGGCTCCGAGAAGCGAGACGATGTCGGCGGCCACAATCGTCCGCCACGCCGACTTGAAGCCCCGCTCGGCCGAGTTTCGCAGGGTGCGACCGGACTTCACCTCGTCCTTGAGCTTCTCGAAGAACACGACGTACGAGTCGACGGTGACACCGATGGAAACGATGACTCCGGCGATTCCCGCCAGGCTCAGTGCGAGGCCATTGGTCCGCGACAACAACGAGATCACGTTCCACTGGATGGAACCCGAGAACACGAGACCGACGACCACGACGGCGGCCAGGCTCCGGTAGTAGAAGAGCATGAAGAGCAACACGAGCCCCACTCCGATCAGGCCCGACACGATGGCCGCCCGCAAAGAATCCTTGCCGAGCGTCGGCGAAACGGTCTGAACGGCCTGCACCTCGAGTCGTACCGGCAGAGCACCGCTCTTGAGGACCCGAGCCAGATCCTTGGCCTCGGATTCGCTGAAGCTGCCCGTGATGTCGACGCCACCGGTGAACGACGGCTGATTGACGCTCGGCGCCGACTGCACGACACCGTCGAGGACGATGGCCATCCGACCGGACGGACAGGCCGAGTCGCGGGCGAAACACTTGGCCGCTCCGACGTTCCAGAGGTCGGCCCCCGTCGCCCCGCTCTTGAGCGTCACCCGCACGCCCCAACCGCCCTGGATGATGTCGGCGGTGGCGTCGCTGTTGAACACCTCTCCAGTGGCGAACGCCGGTCCGAGTTGGAAGAACTCGGAGCCGTCGGCGTTCTGCACGAAAACGGTGGCGTTCGGATCGGTGGGATCACCGGCGTCGATCGGGACTGTCGTGTCGGTGGTCGCCGGCACGGTGGTCGACCCTCCCGGTGCATCGGTGCCCGCCGGAACGGCGGTGGATTCGGTCGGCGCCGCGATGGACGTCGTGCTTGCCGGAACCGTGGTGGTTTCCGAGGTGGGAATCGTCGTGACCGTCAGGGGACGACTGGGGCCGGCCGGAAGAGTGGTGGTGCCGGCGTCGTCACCCGACCCCGGTGACGAATCCGTGGTGGCGTCGGGAGACGTGATGGTCTGGGCGAGCAGAACCGGTCTCAACAGGACCGCTCCCGTCACCTGCACCAACCGGATGGCCTCATCCTGATTGTCGACGCCGGGCAGATTGACGACGATGGCGTCGCCCTGGCGGATGATCTCGGGTTCGGCGACGCCGAGCGAGTCGACGCGCTCACGAATGCGTTCGACTGCGAGGTCGAGGCTCTCGGAGTTGAAATCTCCGACCGGCTCCTGGGTGACCGACACCCCACCTTGCAGATCGAGTCCGAGGGATGGTTCGTTGCCGGCGACGAGGTTGCCGACCAACGAGCCGAAGACGACGACGGCGAGGCCGACGAGGGTGAGAGCGAGACGACGACGAGACATTGGTGCGACGTCACTCCGGGGAGGAGGTCTCCCCCGGTTCACCGCCGGCGGGCTCGCTGGATGGGTCGATGCGACGCACGAGGGCGCTGCGGGCCACGCGGATTTCGACGTTGTCGGCCACGTCGAGCCACACCACGTCGCCGTCCATCGCAGTGACGAAGCCGTAGATGCCCGAGTTCGTGATGACCTCGTCGTCGATGCCGATGGCCGATTGCATCTCCTGCTGGGCCCGCATCCGCTTGCGTTGCGGACGGATCATCAAGAAGTACATCGCCAGACCGATGAGGCCCATGAACCCGAAGGTGAAAAGAGGGCTCCCACCGCTGTTCTGATCGTTGCTGGCCAAGAGAGAGGCGATGTTCGACATGCCCGCCGATCCTAGTGGGGCGGGACCCGATCGGGGCTGGTCGCCGTCATTCCTCCCAGACGTCGAGCACCGCGCGGCGGAGACCGTCGAGGGTGCCCGAGGCGATGGCGGCTCTCATCCGGGCCATGAGATCGAGAGTCCACGCCACGTTGTGCAGGCTCATGAGGCGGGCGGCACTCGGTTCGTTGACCTGTAACAGGTGACGCAGGTAACCGCGGGTGTGGCGGGAACACACCTCGCAGGGGCAACGATCGTCGATCGGTGCGTCGGAGTCGGCGTGACGGGCGTTCTTGAGATGCAACTTGCCCTCGCTGGTGAGGGCGGTGCCGTGTCGGCCGAGTCGCGTCTGCATCACGCAGTCGAACTGGTCGACTCCCAACGCGACGGCCTCGACGAGGGACGCCGGATCACCGACACCCATCAGGTATCGCGGGCGGTCGGTGGGCAGGTGCTCGAGGGCCGCCGCCAAGGCCGGGAGCATCTCGGCCCGCGTCTCGCCGACCGAGAGGCCACCGATTCCGTATCCGTCGAAATCGAGATCGGCGGTGCGACGAGCGCTTTCGGCGCGCATGGTCGGAGAGATTCCACCCTGGACGATCCCGAACAACGACTGATCGGAGCGCCGATGTGTCGCACGAGCGCGGGCAGCCCAGGCCGAGGTGCGTTCGAGGGCGAGTCGGATCACCGGTTCGGGTGAGGGCAGGGGTGGACAGACGTCGAGAACCATCTGGATGTCGGCACCGAGGAGTTCCTGGGTGCGCACCGCCGACTCGGGAGTGAATCGATGTTTGCTCCCGTCGTAGGTCGAAGCGAACGTGACGCCGTCGTCGTCGACCTTGGGCTCGAGCGAAAACACCTGAAAGCCTCCCGAGTCGGTGAGCGTCAGTCCGTTCCAGCCGGCGAAACGACCGAGCCCGCCGAAGCGGGCGACGGTCTCGGCACCGGGTCGCAACATGAGGTGATAGGTGTTGCCGAGCACGATACGGGCCCCGAGACGTTCGTAATCCGCGGCACTCAGGTACTTGATAGCGCCACGGGTCCCCACCGGCATGAAGAGGGGGAACTCGTAGTCGCCCCGAGCGGTGGACGCGGTGCCGGTGCGCGCCAGACCATCGGTGGCGGTGATCGAGAGTTCGACGGGGTGCATGTTCAGTGGTCGTGAGCGTGGCGATCGAGGAGCATCGCGTCGCCGAACGACAAGAAACGGTAGCCCCGCTCGAGTGCCTCGCGGTACATGGTTCGCCACGCCGGGCCGACGAACGCGTCGATCATCATCAGCAAAGTCGTGCGCGGCATGTGGAAGTTGGTCATGAGCACGTCGACCGCCTTCCACTCGTAGCCCCGGTGGATGAACAAGTTGGTACGACCACTAGAACGCCCAGATGTCAGCGCGCTCTCGAGGGCACGGACCGCAGTCGTCCCGACGGCCACCACCCGCTCGGCCGTCTCCACCGCGGTGAGGGTGGCGTCGGGAACCGAGTAGAGCTCGGTGTGCATCGGATGGAGCAGCGGATCGTCGGTGCTGATCGGTCTGAAGGTGTCGAGCCCGACCACCAATTCGACCCGCGCCACCCGTACGCCCCGGCCCTCGAGTCGCTGCAGCAACTCGGGAGTGAAATGCAAACCCGCGGTCGGGGCGGCCGCCGACGCCGGACGGCGCGAGTAGACGGTCTGATATCGCTCATTCGCTCCGGCACCGTTCGTGATGTACGGCGGCAACGGCATCTCGCCGATGCGATCGAGCAGTTCCATGGGGCGTCCGTCGTCGTGCAGCCGGACGTCGAAGGTGTCGCCGTCGGCACGACGCCCGAGGAACGTGACGACCGTGCGTCCGTCGACGTCGAGGAGGGGCTCATCCACACGAAGTTTGGCGGCCGGGCGCACGAGGGCACTCCAGCGGCTCTCGTCACCGGCTTCGAGGAGGAGAACCTCGGCGACTCCCCCGCTGACACGACGCAAGCGCAGGCGGGCGGGAATGACCCGAGTGTCGTTCACGACGAGGAGATCGCCCGGGCGCAGGAGATCGGGGAGGTCGTGCACCCGACGGTGCAACAGGTGGTCACCGGCATCGACGAGGAGACGGGCCGCATCACGGGGCTCGATCGGAATCTGGGCGATGCGATCGACCGGGAGGTCGTAGTCGAAGTCGGAGACGTGCACGTCGGCTCGGCGGGGTCAGGAGAACAGATCGGGTCGCGAACCGTGATCGTGCGGTGCCTCGAGACCGATGTGGGTCCACGCGGCGGACATGGCCACCCGACCTCGTGGAGTGCGTGCGATCAGGCCCTGTTGGATCAGGAAGGGTTCGTAGACATCCTCGACCGTCTCGGGTTGTTCACCGACGCCGATGGCCAAAGTCGACAATCCGACCGGACCGCCGTTGAATTGCTGACACAACGTCGTCAGCAAGGCGCGGTCGACCTTGTCGAGGCCGCGTCCGTCGACACCGAACACCGCCAAGCCCTCGTCGGCGATCGGACCCGTGATGGTCCCCGTGCCCCGAACCTCGGCGAAGTCGCGAACACGACGCAACAGTCGATTGGCGATACGGGGCGTTCCGCGGCTCCGGCGGGCGATCTCGTGACAACCGTCGACGTCGATCGTGACCCCCAGGATGTCGGCCGCGCGACGAACGATGAGGAGCAATTCGTCGTCGTCGTAGTAATCGAGTCGTGCGACCAAACCGAACCGATCGCGGAGCGGTCCGGTGATCATGCCCGTGCGCGTGGTCGCGCCGACCAATGTGAAACGGGGCAACGTGAGCCTGATGCTCGACGCCGCGGGGCCTTTGCCCACGACGATGTCGAGTTGGAAGTCCTCCATCGCGGGATACAGGATCTCCTCGACCGCCCGACCGAGGCGATGGATCTCGTCGATGAAGAGCACGTCGGATGGTTCGAGTTTGGTCAGGATCGCGGCGAGGTCGCCGGCTCGTTCCAGGGCCGGCCCCGATGTGACGTGCAGACGAACGCCCATCTCGGCCGCGATGATGCCCGACAATGTGGTCTTACCGAGCCCCGGTGGGCCGGCGAAGAGGAGATGATCGACGGCTTCTCCGCGCTGGCGCGCCGCTTCCAGAACGATCGACAATTTCTCCTTCAGTTCGCGCTGGCCGACGAAATCCTGAAGGTGACGCGGACGCAACCCGACTTCGTCGGACGCCTCTCCCCCGTCGTTCAGACCCGGGTCGAGAAACTCCTCACGCACGGCGCACCCCCAGTACCCGCAGCGCCTCGCGCAACATCGTGGCGCTGTCGGACCGGGCGTCCGCGGTCCGCAGCGCCTCGCGTATCTCGCCTTCGGTGTACCCGAGGCCGATCAGGGCCTCGCGCACGTCGGAGACCGTGGCGTGATCGCCGGCAGTCGATTCGGTGGCGAGCACCGGTACGTGGAGTCGGCTCTTGAGTTCGACGAGCAGTCGTTCGGCGGTCTTCTTGCCGACGCCGGGAACGAGGGTGAGCGCGGCGACGTCGGCTGAGGCGACGATGTCGACGAGCGCGGACGGCGAGTGCGTCGACAGGATGCCCATGGCCAACGTCGGGCCGACGCCGTGCGTGGCGATCAAGAGGGAGAACGTCGACTTCTCGTCGCGATGCAGGAATCCGTACAGCGTCTGGGCGTCCTCGCGTATGTGGTGGTGGACGTACAGGAACGCGGGCGAGGTGGGCTCGAGTTCGGCCAACGTGCGTGGCGACACGTGGACGCAGTAGCCGATGCCGGCAACCTCCACGATCACCGTGCCGTCCGCGGTCCGCTCCAGCACCGTTCCCCGCAGCGAGCCGATCATCATCCGGCCCGTCGCCGACTACGCGCCCGACCCGCCACCGCCGGGGCACCGGCGGAGATCAAGCGCTGGTGCATGGGGGCCATGGAGAGGTGACACAGGGCCAACGCTGCCGCGTCGGCCGCGTCGGCGGGGCGGGGCGGGGCGCCGAGTCCGAGGCGAACCTGCACCATGCGTTGGACCTGTTCCTTGCCCGCTCCGCCCCAGCCGGTGACCGACTCCTTCACCTGATTCGGCGTGTATTGGACGACCGCGCATCCGGCTCGGTGCGCCAGGGCCAACATCAGTCCGCTGGCCTGCCCCACGCTCATGGCAGTCCGCACGTTGACCTGGAAGAAAACCTGCTCGACCGCCACGCTCTGAGGCGCGAACTCGGAGAGAAGATCCTCGAAGTCGGTCTGCAGTCGCGCCAAGCGAGCGGCCACGGGCTCGTCGACGGGAGTACGCAACACCCCGAGTGAGACCGCCCGGGTCTCGGCTCCCTGGGCGTCGATCACCGCGTATCCGCAGCGAGTGAGGCCCGGGTCGATGCCGAGGACTCGATGAGGACCGCCCTCGCGCCGGGACCCGTCTACGAACATGCGTACGATCATACCGAAGTTTCGTCGGGGTTCGGCGACGCGCGGGGACCGGTGTGGCAGTCTTCGGACATGTCGAGATCTCACCCGTCCCTGATCGCGTCGACTCTGATCGCGGGGGCGATCCTGGTCGCCTGTTCCGGATCGCAAGATGACGTCGGCGACCAGATCACCAACCCGACCAACACCCCGACATCCACGGCGACCTCGCCGGAAGCCCCACCGTGTACGGGCGTCCGTGAATGTCTGCTGCCGTGGCCCGACGACCGGCTCACGGTTCCCGATCCGTCCACCGACACCGGACGCCGTCTGGCGCTACCGGACGCCGGAGCCCCGGTCAATGTCGACGGGGTCGTGATGGACCTGAGCGACCAGAACCGCGCCGACGGTTTCTCGCCGAACTCGGCCATTGTGTTCGCCGCCGACGGCGTCGATCTCGTTGCCAGTGGAATCCCGGACTCGACCGCCATCGAGACATCCGTCGATGCGTCGATGACCACTTCAATCATCGACGACGCGACCGGAGAGCGCGTCCCTTTCTGGGGCGAACTCGACGGTCAATCCGGACTCGTCACCTTGCGCCCTGCCCGCTCGTTGACCGAAGGGCACACCTTCACCGTCACCATCGACGGCCTCATCGGCGGCGACGGTGCTCCGATCACGCTCGAGCGCACGTCATGGAGCTTCACCGTCGCGAGTGCCCGATCTCTCGCCGGTCGACTGTTGGCCATGCGGGACATCGCGTACGAGTCGATCGGTGACGGCGTCCCGACCTTCACCGTCGACTCGGTGACCCCGGGGGACGTGCGCACGGTCGAAGGGACCATCGACATCCCGAACGTCCTCGACAACGACGGCTCTCCCGGGGGCACATTGCTCCTCGACGATGCCGGTCTGCCGCGCGTCAACCCCGAACATCCGACGTACGCCGCCGCGTACCGATGCGTGGTCCCCAACACTGTCGCGACTCCGGCACCGGCGCTGTTGTACGGGCACGGATTGCTCGGAAACCGTGGTCAGGTCGACTTCTTCGCGACCTTCGCCGCGCAAGGGCAGATCGTCGGTTGCGCGGTCGACTGGCTGGGGATGGCATCGGAGGACCTCGGCAATCTCGCCGGAATCCTCGCCGACATGGGACGGTTCGACGAGCAGGCGGACCGGATGCTGATGGGGCACATCGCCTTCTCCATGCTCGGACGACTCACGAACGATCCCCGTGGCTTCGCGTCGAACGCCGCATTCCAGAATCCCGACGGCTCACCGGTGGTGGCCGCAGACAGTACCGTGTTCGTCGGCAACAGCCAGGGGGGCATCCTCGGTGGTGCGGCATCGGCCGTGTCCAGCGAGTGGAAGCGGGCGGTCCTCGGAGTCCCCGGAATCAACTATTCGTTGCTCCTCCCCCGTTCGACCGATTGGCCCGAGTTCCAGTCGGTCTTCGAGACGGCCTACACCGACGTCGATGATCGACTTATGGCCCTCATGTTGGTGCAGTTGCTCTGGGACCGCGGCGAGAACGGCGGATACGCCCAGCACCTCACACGGGACACGTATCCGGGTGTGGAACCCAAGACCGTTCTGCTGGTCGAGGCCTTCGGCGATCATCAGGTGGCCAACCTCTCGACGGAGATCCTGGCCCGCACCATCGGGGCGCAGGTCCACACACCGGCTCTACGCGAGGGTCGCAGCACGAGTTCGACTCCGATGTGGGGCATCGACCCCATCGAGGATCGAGCGGACGAGACGTCGAAACTCGTCGTCTGGGACTACGGAACACCGGCGCCGCCGGTGGGACCGTACCCGCCCCTCGGGGATCGGTACGGGCGCGACCCGCACGGAGCCGGAAGCGACGAGCCGCGGGTTCTCGTCCAAGCCCTCACGTTCCTGCTCGGCGGCGAGCTACTCGACGTGTGCGGTGGGCCCTGCGTCGGGACACAAATCGACTCCCAGTGACCTGAAGGGTTCAGGCCGAGGCGATCGCTTTGGTGATCTCCTGGACCGAGCGATAGGTCACGCCGGCCAGGGCGCGATGGGCGTACACGATCCGTCCGTCACTCGCCACCACGAAGACGCTGCGTCGGGGGAATCCGAGGGGTCCGAGGGTGCCGTACGCCGCCGCCACCTCCTTGTCGACGTCGGCCAAGAGGGGAAACTTGAATCCGTGCTTGGCGGCGAAGGCCTCGTGGCTCGCGACGTCCTGGGCGGAGATGCCGATCACGTTGGCGTCGAGTGTCTCGAACTCGGCGAACTCGTCGTTGTAGGAATTCAGCTGTTTGGTGCACACCGGTGTGTCGTCACCCGGGTAGAACGCGATGACCAACGGCTTGCCACCGAAATCCGACAGCGAGTACGAGCGACCGCCCGTCCCGGGGAGGGTGAAACTCGGTGCTCGGTCTCCGACCTTGATGCTCATGTTCCGACCCTAACGCATTCGCGCGCGCGGGTCGTCACCCGACTTCTTCGAGGATCTCGTCGCTGATGTCGAAATTCGCGTAGACATCCTGAACGTCGTCGTTGTCCTCGAGGGCCTCCATCACCCGCAGTATCTTGCGCGCGGTTTCAGGGTCGGACACCTCGATGGTCGTGGACGAGACCATGGTCGACTCGGCCGAGGTCACGGCGACACCCGCACTCTCGAGGGCGGCCTTGACGTCGTAGACGGCCGACGGTTCCGTGAGCACCCTCCACGATGAACCGTCGCGACTGATGTCGTCAGCGCCGGCCTCCAATGCGGCCATCATCACGTCGTCCTCGCTGACCGAACCCTCCACGAAGATGACGCCGCGGCGACTGAATTGCCAGCCCACCGCCCCGGGTTCGGCCATGGCACCCCCCAGCTTGCTGAAGATGTTGCGGATGTCGGCGCCGGTGCGGTTGCGGTTGTCGGTGAGGGTGTCGACCATCATGGCGACGCCCCCGGGTGCGTAGCCCTCGTAGGTGATGGACTCGTAACTGTCGCCTTGGGCTTCGCCACTGCCGCGCTTGACCGCGCGGTCGATGGCGTCGTTCGTCATCTGGGCGGCCTTGGCCTTGGCCACGATCGTGCGCAACGAGGCGTTCGAGTTCATGTCGCCGCCGCCTTCGCGGGCGGCCACCTCGAGTTGGCGCGCGATCTTGGCGAACAGCTTCCCGCGAGCCTTGTCGGCCGCCCCCTTCTTGTGCTTGATGGTCGCCCATTTGGAATGTCCGGACATGACTACCTCACTGTGTTCTCGCGGAAGAGGCGCACTCCTCCACCATGTTGACGAAAATGGCGTGCACCCGACCGTCTCGAGTCAGTTCGGGGTGGAACGACGACGCCAGCACGTTCGATTCGCGCACGAGCACCGCGCGTCCGTCATGTTCCGCCAGCACCTCGACTGTCGCACCACGTCGCTCGATGAGGGGCGCCCGGATGAAAACCGCGTGGAACGGGTGGTCGAACGAAGTGACGTCCAGATCGGTCTCGAAGGAGTCGACCTGACGACCGTAGCCATTGCGACGAACCGTGATGTCGAGTCCGCCCAGTGCGATCTGGTCGGCGCGACCGTCGAGGATCTCGTCGGCCAGCAGGATCATTCCCGCGCACGTTCCGAATACCGCCCGCCCGTGACGTACGAATTCGACGATCGGCTCGTGGAGACCGGAGGAACGCAAGAGGTTGGACATCGTCGTGCTCTCGCCCCCGGGCAGGATCAACCCGTCGAGACCGACCAGATCGTCGGGCAAACGGACCTCGCGAGCGTCACAGCCCAGGTCGCCAAGGGCCCCGACGTGGGCCGCAAAAGCCCCTTGCAAAGCCAGAACGCCGATCGTCGGGTACACCTGGGGGCCTCGCTGCAAACATCGGTGTCACCAACCGCGTTCGGCGTACCGCTGGTTGATTTCGTCCATGCCGATGCCGGTCATCGGCGCGCCGAGACCCCGCGAGACCTTGGCCAGGATGTCGGGGTTGTCGAAGTGAGTCGTCGCCTCGACGATCGCCTTGGCCCGCGGGGCCGGATGATCACTCTTGAAGATTCCCGAACCCACGAAGACCGCTTCGGCCCCGAGTTGCATGGCCAGTGCGGCGTCGGCCGGAGTGGCCAGACCACCGGCACAGAACAACGGAACGGGCAATGTGCCGGTCTCGGCGATCTCCTGCACGAGCGGAAGCGGTGCCTGGAGCTTCTTGGCCCAGTCGAACAATTCGGCCGAATCGGCCGTGCCGATGCGTTTGATGTCACCGAGGATCGAGCGCAGGTGACGCACGGCCTCCACGACGTTGCCGGTTCCGGCCTCGCCCTTGGACCGGATCATGGCGGCACCTTCGCTGATGCGACGCAACGCCTCGCCGAGGGTGGTCGCACCACAGACGAACGGAACGACGAATTTGTACTTGTCGATGTGGTGCGCCTCGTCGGCGGGAGTGAGAACCTCGCTCTCGTCGACGAAGTCGACGCCGAGGCTCTGGAGGATCTGGGCCTCGACGAAATGGCCGATCCGGGCCTTGGCCATCACCGGAATGGACACCGCCGCCTTGATGCCTTCGATCATCTCGGGATCGCTCATCCGCGCCACTCCACCGTCGCGGCGAATGTCGGCCGGCACGCGCTCGAGAGCCATGACCGCACACGCCCCGGCGTCTTCGGCGATGCGGGCCTGTTCCGGTGTGACGACGTCCATGATGACGCCACCCTTGAGCATCTCGGCGAGGCCGCGCTTGACGGGGAATGAACCGGTGGAGTTCGCAGACATGGCCTCAGGCTAACGCTCGGACTCGAGATCGGCAGAGGCCGAATTCTGTGATCAGGGCCACTCGACGTCGTCGAGTGCGGTTCCGGCCGGCACCGAAACGGCCTGACCCTCACGAATCAGTTCCACCCACGTGCGACCGGGCGTCAGTCCGATGGGCGATCCGGCCGCGTCCACGAGGGTCCACGGTGCATGGTTGTCGGCTCGCGACCACGTGCCTTCGACCATGCGACCCTGGCTGAACACCCATGCGGCTCCACCTCCGACGGTCTGGGCCTCGGGGCTGCGCGGGTCCGCGGCGCTGACCTTGTACTCGCACACGATGACCACCACGTTTTCGAAGGCCACCTGAGAGCCATCGGCGTCTTCGTGGGTTTTCGACTCGTGGAAGCGCAGAAACATGGCCGATGTGGCATCCCAGAGCCACGAGGCGCGCATCGAGCCGTCCATGGTCAACTTGAGGCCGGTCACGTCGACGCCCGCGAAGACCTCGTCGGTCGCCCGGAACTCGAACTGTGCCGGCGGCGTTCCGCCGCGACCGGCATCGAGGGCCCAGATGTTGGTGGTCTTGCTGTAGAGGTTGTGCGGGGCCTTCTTGTCGGTCGATCGAAAGAAACCACCGCCGTTACTGGCCGCCGACGCACTCATGTTCACCAGTTCGGACTTGTTGATCGCAGTGGTGACCGAGGCGTTGCCGCCGCTCCAGAGGAGGAGCGGCTTGTTGAGTGACATGAGCAGATCGATGTCCTGGGTGCGCCCGGAGCGCAAGGGTCCGACCGGATCGGAGCCGTTCGTGTGGAACACGACGGCGAAGCGGGTCCACTTCTCGACGTTCTCCTCGTACACCATGTCGGCGCTGTTGAGCCCCGATTGGGGGCGGGCCCCCGGGTGGTTGTCGATCTTGGCCACGATCGCGGGGCGCGCGGCGGCAGCCGCGTCCACCACCGGGAGACCGGTGAGGGGCATCGTCGGGACCGGGATGGTCGTCGTCGTCGTGGTCGCTTCGGTGGTCGTGGTCGGAGCCAAGGTGGTCGGAGCGACGGTCGTGGTCGCCACGGTCGTGGTCGGATCGGCCGAGCCGCCGCCTCCGCACGCGGTCAACAGAACGAGCGGGGCCAACAGGAAGAACTTCCTCATCACAACTCCTTCAACAACGCAATACGCGCATCGAGGGGTGGATGCGTGTCGAACATCCTATGGAACCAGCCCAATCGACCCTCGTCACGGACTCCGGACAGCGGTTGCTCGATCCACATGTGCGCCGTCGCCATGCTCGCCGCATGCGTGGTCGTGGTGTCGGCCTTGAGCTTCTCGAGTGCGGAGATCAAACCCGGCGGATACCGCGTCATCTGGCACGCTGACACATCGGCCAGGGTTTCGCGACGTCGGCTCACGGCGGCCTGCATCGCCTTGGCCACGATCGGAGCGACGATCAACAGCACGATTCCAACCAGGGCCAGGGGATTCGCTCCGTCGTTGCGGTCACCGTCGCGACGAACCCGGCCACCGTTCCACCACATCATCCGGATCGTGACATCGGTGATGATGGCGATCGTGCCCACCAGCACGACCGCGATGGTCGAAACCAGAATGTCGTAGTTGCGGATGTGCGAGAGTTCGTGGGCCACAACTCCCTCGAGTTCGACCCGGTTCATCTTCTCGAGGAGCCCGGTGGTCACCGCGATGGCCGCATGTTGCGGGTTACGACCAGTGGCGAAGGCGTTCGGGGCCGGGTCGTCGATGACGTACACTCGCGGCTTCGGCAAACCGCTGGCGATGCACAAACCCTCGACGAGGTTGTGGAGACGCTGGTACGACACCGGGTCGGCCGGGACCGCACGGCTGACCCGTAGCGCGATCTGGTCCGATTTCCAATACGAGGTGATCGCCATGACCGACGCGACGACGAGGGCGATCGTGCTGGGCACCAGGCCCCCACCGATCAGCGCGCCGACGACGACTCCGATGGCCAGAGTGATCACGACGAACGTCGCGATCAGCGCGACACTGCGTCGTTTGTTGGACCGGATCTCGTCGAACACGGTCAGAACTTGACCTGGGGCGGATTCTGCGCGCCGGGCTCGGCTTCGAAGAACTCACGGCGCGGGAACGACCCGAGTTTCGCCACGAACAACGTCGGGAAGGTGTCGAGTTTGTTGTGGTATCCGAGCACGCTGTCGTTGTAGAACTGCCGCGCGTAGGCGACCCGACCCTCGGTGGCACTGAGTTCCTCTTGAAGGGAGAGGAAACTCTGGTTCGCCTTCAGGTCGGGATACGCCTCGGAAAGGGCGAACAGTTGCCGCAAGGCTCCGGAGAGAGCGCTGTCCGCTCCGGATTGGGCGGCCGGGTTCGACGGCGCAGACACCGCAGCGTTCCGTGCGGTGATGACCGCATCGAGCGTCTTTTGTTCGTGTACGGCGTACCCCTTGACCGTCTCGACGAGATTGGGCACGAGATCGAGACGACGCTTCAACTGAACGTCGACCTGGGACCAGGCGTTGTCGACCTGATTGCGACTGCGCACGAGTCCGTTGTAGAGGATCGCGACCAGAACAGCCACGACCACGACGACGACGAGGAGGATGATCATCCGACCAGCATACGGCGCACCGTGTTGCTCGCGAGGGCACGAAGACGAACGATGGTGCGCCACCAACGGCGCCAACGGCCCCCCGCAGGCGAAGGAACGTCGGCGGCGTGCGATGCGAGCACCGAGATGTAGATGCTCTCGTACCGTTCGGCGAGGCTCCGCATCGAAAACTCGTCGGCTCGACGCGATCCAGCATCGACCAACCGTCCGGCCAGAACCGGATCGTCGAGAACCGTTCGTAGTGCCACCTCGAGCGCATCGGGGTCGTCCGGCTCGACGAGAATCGCATTGTTCATGTTGGTGGCGACGTTCATGTAGCCGTCGAGCGCGCTGGCGACGATGGGGGTACGGGCGGCCATCGCCTCGATCAACACCACCCCGAAACTCTCGCCGCCGAGTGACGGTGCACAGAACACGTCGGCGGCACGAAGTCGGGCAGCCTTCTCGGCATCGGTGATGCGACCGAGCCACTGGATGCGGGCGTCTCCGGCCCACTCGCGTTGCAGTCGTTCGGTCTCGGGACCGTCGGAGGCGATCCACAGTTCGACGTCGTCCGGAAGCGTCGCGTGCGCGCGCAGGAGAACCTCGAGACCCTTGCGTGGTTCGTGGCGTCCGCAGAAGAACACCGCCTGGGTGCCTGTTTCGGCGTGACGATCGCCCGTCACTTTCGGAGCGAATCGCTCGATCTCGACTCCGTTGGGAAGGATCTCGTATTCGCCTCCGAGGTAGCGCTCGGCGAGAAGTACCGCGTCCTTCGACACGGCCACCCGGTGATCGATGGCCGAGGCGAAGGCCTTGAGTGGCCCGTTGAGGTATCGGTAACTCGCACTCTCGCCGGCCGCGTGGAAGGTGGCCACGATCGGGGCCATCTGCATCACGAGGGACGTGAAGGTCGGACCGGGCGAGAGCGGCTCGTGAAGGTGCAGGATGTCGAACTCCTCGTCCTTCAACACCCGGATGGTGCGCAGTGCCGCCGAGGGGTCCGGGGCCAGCGGCGCAACGGAACCGTTGGCGGCGGTGGGCAGAGAATCGCCGAGAGGGGTGACGAAGGTGTCGGGAGGCGCACCGTCACACGGTCCGAGTACCCGCACCTCGTGCCCCATTCGGCGCAACTCGCGGGCCAGCCCCATCACCTGACCCTGTACCCCGCCGGGAACGGTGAGGCTGTAGGGACACAACATGCCGACGCGCAGACGGCGCGGCGAGGTGTCCGACATAGCGACTCAAGTTACCGAGTCGGCTACCGTCGCGTTGTGGCCCTCTCTCCCCCGGCACTCTCGATGGTCGCCTCTCCCGGCAAACGTCGGGCGATACTCGACTTGGCCCGGCAGGCGGAGGAACGAGGGTTCCCGGCCATCGCCTGTCCGAGTCTCGGTGGCGCGCTCGGGTTGTGCGTCAGCCTGGCGCACGAGACCGCGAACCTGCGCTTCTACACCGCGATTCAGGGCATCTACGGCACTTCGGTCGGCGAGATCGGTGCGCTGGCGAGCCACATCCACGAGGTTTCCGGACACCGGTTCGCCCTCGGACTCGGTGTGAGCCACGAACCGATGGTCCGCCGAACCGGGGCGACCATGGGGCCCCCACTGTCCGACATGCGTGCCTTCGTCGAGGCGCTGCGCACCAACGCCCGTTACGGAGGCGAACTACCCCCGATCTACGTCGCCGCGCTACGGGACCGCATGCTGGCCCTGGCCGGAGAGATTGCCGAGGGCGCGCTGTGGGCGAACGCGAGTCGTCGACATACCGGTCGTCAAATCGACAACGTGTCGAAGGAACAGCGGGCAAACGGCTTCCATCTCGCGAACATGATCCCGACCGTCATCGACGACGACCGGGCCGCGGCGGCTGCGATCAATCGTCGGACCATGACGACCTACGTGCGCCTGCCGAACTACCGCAACTATTGGAAGGCCGCGGGCTACGTCGAGGAGATGTCGGCGATCGAGCGCGTGCTCGACGAGAAGCGGTTCGACGATCTGGAAGCGACGATGAGTGATGTTTGGCTCTCGGATTGCACGCTCTACGGAGACGCCGAGACCGTTTTGGCGGGCTTCGAATCATGGCGCTCAATCGGTGTCGAGCCGATCGCCGTCATGTCCAGCACGAGTGGCGGTCAGGTGAAGGCCATCGGCGAACTCTTCGACCTCTACCGCTGAGTTTCCGACGAGACCCGCACGGGCCTCACCCGAGACGCAGGGTCTCGAGCGGTTCGAGCCGAGCCGCTCGACGGGCCGGGTAGAGGCCGGCCATCACCGAGATGGTGATCGCCAGCAGGACCCCCGCCGGGGCCAACCACGGGGCCATGACGAACACCCAGCCGGCGATGGAGGCACCGACGAATATGGCGAGCATCCCCAACAGCACTCCGCACACCCCGCCTATGACGCCGACCACGACCGCCTCCAGGAGGAATTGCAGGGCGATGATCCGCCGCGTGTGACCGAGAGCGCGGCGGATTCCGATCTCGGCCGAGCGCTGTATCACCGAGATCGACATCACGTTGGCGATGCCGAGACCTCCGACGATGATGGCGAGAAGTCCCATGGACACCACGATCAACTGCAACTGCCGGTCGCTCTGGGCGGCCAATTCGAGGGCCTCGCTCTTGATGTCGGTTTTCACCTCGTCGGGGCCCCCGAGGCTGATCGCGGTCACCAATGCGTCCGCGGATTCATCGACTCGGTCGGGATCCACCCGGGCGTAGATCTTGTTGGGAAGCACGTCGTCGTCGAGGAAATCGGACTCGGCGCGGGAGAATGGAATGAAGACGGCGGTGTCGAAGCCCGGTTCGAGTTGGACCGAATCGAGGATCCCGACGACCGTGTAGTCGAAACCGCCCACGGAGATGGTGCGCAACTCGTCGGGCAGAACCCCGAACTCACGGGCCAATCCGACCCCGATGACGGCCGACCGTGCATTCGCGGAGTCGTCGAACGAATTGATCCAACGGCCACTCACCAGCGGGACCTCGAGAACGATCGGCAGGTCCGCGGTCACCCCGAGAACCGGGATCGGCACCGTCTCGTACTTCTCGCGGGCTTCCTCGTACGGGGTGACGATGATGTTGCTCAGTTCCACGATCGGAGCCACCGCCGTCACGGTGCTCACGGTGAGGGCACGGTCGACCACGTCGGCGGGAAGGGTCGGATTCTGACCCCCGAACGAGCTCGAGGCCGAGGCCTCGATGAGATTGGTGCCCAACTCGGCCACCTTGGCCTTGAGGTCCCCTTTCGCGGAGTCGGTGAGTCCCACGGAGGCGATGATGGCCGCCACGCCGATCATCGGACCGAGCAGCAGCAAGAGGGTACGCACCTTTCGGGCCAACAAACCCGTGAGAGCGACGCGCCCGAGGTCTCGACCGACGCTCAACGCAACACCTCGTCGTGCACGATACGTCCGTCGAGCATCGAGACCTTCCGGGCGGCCGAATCGGCGATACCGGTGTCGTGGGTGACGATCACGACCGCTCGTTCGTCCGATTGCAGACCACCGAGGATCTCCATCACGTTGGCCGCGTTCTTGGTGTCGAGTGCTCCGGTGGGCTCGTCGGCGAGGAGGATCTTGGGTTCGGTGACCAACGCCCGGGCCAACGCGACCCGCTGTTGTTCGCCACCGGAGAGTTGCACCGGCCGATGGTCGGCGCGGTGGGACAGACCCACTCGCTCCAAGGAGTCCATGGCGCGATCCCGACGCTCGGCCGTTTTCAGGTCTCGATAGAGAAGTGCGGTCTCGACGTTTCCGAGCGCGTCGAGGTGGGGAATCAGATGGAACTGCTGGAAGACGAAACCGATGCTTCGACCACGTACCAATGTTCGCGCCGCATCCTGGAGACCGGTGACTTCGACACCACCGACGGTGATCGTTCCCTCGGTCGGAACGTCGAGGCAACCGAGCAAACCGAGCATGGTCGACTTTCCGCTACCGGACGGTCCGACGATGGACACGAAATCACCCGCGTTGATGGACAACGTCACGTCCCGAAGGGCCCAAACGGTCGCCTCGCCACTTCCGTAGCAGCGTGAGACGCCCTCGAGGTGCATCAGGACCTCGGACATGTCAGCCCGCGCCGTCGGCGGCCGGCGAACCCGACTCGATGTCGACGACGACGAGCTCGTCGCCCGCGAGACCCTGGGTGATCTCCGCCCACTCCCCGTCGATCAACCCGATGACGACCGGGAGACGGGAGATGGTTCCTTGGTCGTTGACCACCCGGACGAGATCCCCGTCGGCGGAACGCAATACCGCCGCCACGGGAACGACGAGGGCGTTCTTCACCTCGGCCAACACGACGTCGATCGACACCGTCGCGCCGTCGACGGCGCTGAACTCGCCATCGACTTGCACGATCCCTTCGTACGTCTCCTCGCCTTGGGCGCCCACCGTCGCACTGTCGTCGAGGCTCGCGATGACGCCCGACAGGATCTGGCCACCGACCTTGAGATCGACCGTGACCTTCTGCCCGACCTCCAACTCCGCTCGATCGGACGGACTCACCTTCATGGTGATGGTGAACTGGGGCTCGGTCAGGTCGAGAATCGTCGCGCCCTGGAGGACGAACTCTCCCTCGTCGACGTCCACCGAACCGACCCGCGCCGGCCAGTCGGCGACGATCATGTCGGACGGTTCGAACACCACGTCGTCGTTGATGAAGTTGACCGGAATGGTGACGCTCGATGCGCCGCGACGCATGATCACGGTTCCGGTGAGCACGTCGAAGTCCGATCCGTTCTGGGCGGTGCCCGAGATCTGGTAGTTCACCGAGGTGTCCTCGGTGACCGGGGAATCGGCCACGATCCGGAAGGAACCGCTACGACCCTCGGCCACCGTGCCCCCGCCGACGAGTGTCATCTCCGGCAGGTCGGCACTCTCGATGGTGACCGTGGCCGAGCTCGCGGCACCGAGGGAATAGGACGCCGCTCTTCCGGCGGGCGGTGTGTCGGGGAGCAAGTCGAACGTGAGCGTCTCGTCGGACTCGACCGCATCGTCCCGACGCGCCTGGATCTGGATCTGGACGCTGCGATTTCCGGCGGTGATCGTGTACGAGTCGTCGTCGGGCAGTACGTAGTCGGCGTCACCGGTCGCCGTACCACCGAGGCGCACGTTGAAGTCGATGTCCCGGTTCGACTCGACCGTGGTGCGCACCGTGAAGGTGACCGTGTTCCCCTCGTCGACCGACTGGTTGCTCGCCGTGACGGTGAGACGCGGGTCGAGGTCCGAGCCGTTCGCCTCGATCACGGTCCGGGCGATGTTGCTCGGGCCGACGTCGTAGTTTGGATCGGATGCGAACTGTTCCGTCAATGTGACCGTCAGATCCTCTTCGTCCTCGATCACGTTGTCGACGAACAGATCGACCGTGAACGAAACGGACGTCTGTCCGGCCGCGATGACCACGTTGCCCAAAACCTCGGAATAGTCGTCACCATCATCCGGATCGTCACCTTCGGTGGCGTCGCCACCGGTGGCGATCGCGATCGTGAGGTTCGAAGCGGGGGCTACCGACGACGTGACGGTGTAGGTGAGAGTCTCGCCCTCGTCGGCCCGCGCCTTGTCGACCGTGATACCGATGACCGGGAGCGCAACCGACGGTCGTGCACCGGTACCGGACGTCGACGGGACCGCGGGAACCACGGTGAAAGCCACCGTGTTCGCCCGCCCGACGCTGTAGGCCGACTGGTTCGGCGCGAGGCTGACTGTCAGCGTTTCGTCGCCCTCCGGTGTCGCTCCACCGTAGGCCCGTTCGTACTGCCACTCGGCCAGGGCGCGACGGGTCTCTTCGGTGAAGAGTTCGTCAGGGCTCTTGATCGCGTGCCCGGCGGCCACGAGAATCCGCTCGAGTTGCTCGACGTCGGGGCCGACGCTTCCCACGCTGAGCCGCCGATAGAAGGAGAAATCTCCGGCGACGGCAACCGAGGTGCGACCGTCGAGGGCCAGGATCGCGTCTCCCTCTTCGATGGTGTCGCCGTCCTCGACACTGATCGAACTGACCTTGCCGTCGACCGCGGAGTTGATCTTCTGGGTCTCGTCACGTCGTACCTCGCCGCTGACGGTCAGTACGTCCTCGAGGTCGCGCCGTTCGACGAGGCGCGGTGTGATGAGCAATGTCGAATCGGATCCGTCACCGCCCGTCGAACGACCCACCACCACCGCTATCACGATGACGGCGACCACCAGAGCCCCGGCGATGAACTTGTTCCTCGTGGTCATTGCGCTCCGTTCTCGATCGCTTCGTTGATTCCCGTTTCCGAGAGACATTGATTGATGTCACGATCGTTCAATGATCCGTCGCCGGACTCGAACCGGGTGGGGTTGATCAGACCTTGGGCGTCGACAGCGGTCTCGATCTTCCATCCACGCTTCTTCAGGCAGTCGCTCAGCAGTTTGAACCCCTCGTTCCGTTGCTGAATCTGCTCGGGGGTGAGCGATTCAAGGGTTGACTGGACCTCGTTGAGAACGTTGATGATGTCGCTACGGGCCGCACACTTCTGGATCAACTGCAGGTACTCGGGATCCTGGTACGCCGGATTGTTCGGGTCTTGGAGGTTCCCGCGGATCGTTTCGCCGGAATCCTCGATGCAGCCACGGAACTCGGCGAAGGCGTCGAAGAGCTTGAGCTCGGCAGGTCGGTTGTCCTCGTTCAACGGGATCGTGTCGACGGTGTCGTCATCCGCGACCGGGTCGGTGTTCGGGTCGCCCGCAGCCAGTGACGTGGCGGTGGCTTTCATGGCCGCCACCTCCTCGGGCGACATCACCTGCACGTCGTCGGCGTTGCGCAACACGAGAGTCTGTTTCGACGCTCCGCCACAGGCGGACAAAACGATCAGGAGCAACAACAGTCCCCGCCGCATTTTTCTAACCTATCGGTCGTTGCTCGGCGGTGCGTCACCGGGAACCCGATGGGGATATCCGGGGTCGGACGGCCAATTCGGTTGCAACAAGTGCCATTGTTCGGGGGCCCGTTCGATCAGGTCCTCGAGTTCACCGGCCAGGATCTGGGTGATGCGTTCGACGTCGCTCCGCAATCGACCCTCACGATGACAGTCGAGGGGAGGCCTGATGACTCCGAGATGTCCGTCTCGTCGATCGCTGAAGTACACCGCGGTGGGCAACAACGCCGCTCCGGTGCGCAAGGCCAAGGTGGCCGGCCCCGCGGGCAGCAACGTCCGTTCACCGAAGAACCGTGTCGCCACACCTCCACCGGTGATGTCGCGGTCGCACAACAGGCAGAGAACCTCGTTCGCCCGCAATGCCGCCAGCGCGGCCGCTCCAGCATCGGGTCCCACGGGAATCACCCGCATCCCGAACTTTTCACGAAGGCTCACGAACCATTCGAAGAGCTCCGGAGGATCGAGCGGCTCGACGACCACCGTCATCTTGTTCCCGAGGTCCGCCGCCCAGCGCCCGGCCCACTCCCAGCCTCCGAGGTGCGGCAGGGCGAGGATGGCACCGTTCCCCCGGTCGAGGGCGGTCACGAGGTGTTCCTCGTAACCCTCCACCTCGAACGAAGAGGCCACCTGCCGTGCGGAGAGACTCGGAAGCCGGAAACTCTCGACGTAATAGCGCGCGTAACTGTCGAACACCCGTTGGGTGAGTCGTCGGATCTCGAGGCGATTCGCCTCGGGGACGACCCGACGCATGTGCCGCTCCACCATGGTCCGGCGTTCGCGCATGGCGACGGAGGCCGGACCGCCGAGCAGGGTGCCGACGGTCGCCGACAAGGCCGTCGGCACGCCGGGGGAGAGAAGCGCGCCCACGCGGTACGCGCCGACCGTCAGGCTGTCGGCGATCTCCTGCCGTGGAGATCGGGACATGGTTCAGCGCCGGGTGATACGGGCGCGACGGTCGAGACGCGCCGAACGACGACTCTGACGACGGCTACGACGTTGTTCGATTCGCGCTGCGGTCACCGGGGCGACCGCAGCTTGGCGCCAGACCTTCACGAAACGCTGGACGGCGGTGAGCGAGGTGAGGGCCAGCATCACCCACATGATGGGCAGCAGCAGTACTGGGAACAGGAGGCCGAGGCACAGCAGGATGATGCGCTCGGCACGTTCCATCAGACCGCCCTTGGCCGACAGACCGAGCGATTCGGCTTTCGCGCGCTCGTAGGAGATGACCTGACTCACCGCCGAAACGGCGACCGGAAGCAACGCGGTACGCGCCGAATGCTCGCTGGTGAAATACCACGCCACACCGCCGAAGAGCAACGCGTCGGTCACCCGGTCGACGACCGAGTCGAAGAAGGCCCCCCGCTGGCTCGAGGTGTTGGAGGCCTTGGCGAGGGCCCCGTCGAGCAGATCGGGCAGCGCGGCCAGGATCACGAGCAACAATCCGAGCGGAAGAAGCCCGGCTCCGATGGCCACAGCCGCTCCGATGGCGATCACCATCCCGGCGATGGTCAGATGGTCGGGTGTCATCCGGGTGCGACGTAGTCCGTCACCGAGGGGCTTGACGGCTCTGTCGACCGAACTGCGCAAATGGCCGTCGAACATGCCGGTCATCCTATGGAGAGTGCGGCCCTCCGGCGGGTCATCGTCGCGGCACCTCGTGAGCAGGTATTACGCCTCGGCGTCCCAGGTCTCCAGGTTGTCCTCGACGAAGTGCTCCTTGACCGAACCGTCGACGGCGTCGACGAGCACGAGGCCACGTCGCAACGGAGGCTCCTCGTCCGAGTAGCACAACACCCGCCACGTCGGACGACTGCGAATGCCGCGCCACACCTGCTGGGCCGAGGCGTGACCGACCGGGAACCCGACCGCCGAGCCCGCCGCAGCCAGCGCGCCCTGCTCGTCGACCGACATCTTCCAGCCCGAGGTCAAGGAGAAAACGCCCCAACCGAGGAGCACGATTGCTCCCGTGACGACTCCCCCGTTGCGAGACTCGGCGAGAAACTGCGGCACGAGAACTCCGGCCGCGCCGACGATGTACAGCGCTCCGGGTATACGGCGACGGCTGTTGTCGGGGAATCGGTATTCGGGACGCTCGTCGACGGCGTTGAGATCGTCGGGTAGCCGGTCGCGAATGTCGTCGTCGGAAGCGTTCATGGCCGAAGGTTAGGCCTCAGGGTGCTGGGCGAGCACGTTGTGTAGGGCTCGTCCGACACGTTCGGTTGTCACATCGAGGGCCTCGGGTATCGCCTTGGCGTTGGCGGTGGTCGTGAGAAAATTGGCGTCCCCGTTCCACCTCGGTACGACGTGCACGTGCAGGTGCTCCAGAACGCTTCCGCCCGAAGCCGCCCCCATGTTGATGCCGACGTTCAGGCCGTCGGGGGCGTATTCATGGCGCAGCGCGACGCAGGCCGCGGTGACGGTCGCCCAGAGTTCGGTCGACTCTGCGATCGTCAGGTCGGCGAGATCGGCGACCTGACGGTACGGGAGCACGAGCAGGTGACCCGCGGAATAGGGATAGATGTTGAGAATCGCGAAGACCAGGCGGCCCCGGTGGACGATGTGTGTTTCGTGGTCGGGCCGACCCGACGCGAGGATGTCGGTGAACACGCTCGACGTGCGTCCGGGATCACGCGCCCCGGCGAGGTACTCGCGCCGCCAACCGGCCCACAGGGCCTCAACCATCGAGCCGTGAGGCTGCCGCCTCCACCTCACCGACGATCCGGGCCACGAATGCGTCGAGACCGACCCCTCGCTCGACCTCGGCGCCTCGGGCGTTGACGCCCACGGTCGTCGCGGCCACGTCGTCGTCACCGACCACGAGAACGTAGGGAATCTTGTCGAGTTTGGCGGTGCGGATTCGTTTGCCCAGTTGGTCGTTCGCCTCGACGATGTCGACCCGGACCCCCACGGCGCCGAGCCGAGCGGCCACCGTGGCGGCGTACTCCTCGTGAGCCTCGGCCACCGGGAGCACCCGCACCTGCACCGGGGCCAGCCACGTCGGGAAGGCGCCGGCATAGTGCTCGACGAGAACGCCGAAGAAGCGTTCGATCGACCCGAAGAGCGCACGATGGAGCATGATCGGGCGCTGACGCGAACCATCACGGGCGACGTATTCGAGGTCGAAGCGCTCGGGAAGATTGAAGTCGCATTGGATCGTCGACAACTGCCAGGTTCGACCGATGGCGTCCTTCACGTGGATGTCGATCTTGGGACCGTAGAACGCCGCGTCACCCTCCTTGACCGTGTAGCCGACGCCATGGACGTTCAAGGCGTTCTCGAGGGCCGCGGTGGCCGACGTCCAGATCTCGTCGGATCCGACGTACTTCTGCGGGTCCTTTGTGGAGAGGTGGAAGGAGAAATCGTCGAATCCGAAAGACCGTAGAACGCTCATGACGAAATCGAGCAAGGAGATGATCTCGTCCTGCAACTGGTCGCGGGTGCAGTAGATGTGGCTGTCGTCCTGGGTGAAACCACGGATGCGCATCAAACCGTGCAGTGTCCCGGCGCGCTCGTAGCGGTACACGGTTCCGAGCTCGAACAAGCGCAACGGCAGTTCGCGGTAACTGCGCTGACGGCCACGGAAGATGAGACAGTGCATCGGGCAGTTCATCGGCTTGGGGTAGTAGGTGCCGTTGTCCATCTCCATCGGCGGGTACATGCCGTCGGCGTAGAAGTCGAGGTGACCCGAAGTCTGGAAGAGCGTGGCGTTCGACAGGTGCGGGGTGTACACGAACTGGTAGCCGCCGTTCAGATGGCGCGAACGGCTGTAGTCCTCCATCAGTTTGCGCACGGTCGCACCCTTGGGGTGCCAGACCGCGAGTCCCCCACCGAGTTCGGTCGGGAACGACAGCAGGTCGAGTTCGACGGCCAACTTGCGGTGATCCCGCTTCTCCGCCTCCTCCAGGCGGTGCAGGTGTTCCTCGAGCGCCGCTTTGGACTCCCAAGCGGTTCCGTAGATGCGCTGCAACACGGGGCCCTTCTCGTTGCCCCTCCAGTACGCCGATGAGACCTTCTGCAGTCGGAAGTGTCCGAGGCGCCCGGTCGACGGAACGTGGGGTCCGAGACACAGGTCGACGAACTCGGGGGTGTTCCGGTACACGCTGACCATCCCGGCACCACCGCCCACTTCGGCGCTGTCGGCCCCGTCGGCCGATCCGTGTCGGACGCGCTCGATGATCTCGCACTTGTAGGTCTGCTCGGCGAACATCGCCAACGCGTCGTCGATCGGCATCTCGGAACGCACGAAAGGTTGGTCGGCCTTGATGATCGCCCGCATCTCCGCCTCGACGCGCGACAGGTCATCCTCGGTGAAGGTGCGACCGCCGAGATCGAAGTCGTAGTAGAAGCCGTTCTCGATCGCGGGACCGATGGTGTACTTGGCTCCCGGGTACAGGTGGGTGACGGCCTGAGCCAGCACATGGGCCGTGGAGTGGCGCAGGACGTGACGGCCCTCGTCGGTGTCGGCGGTGACGATGCGCACCTTCGCTCCGTCGGTCAGGACGGAGTCGAGATCGCAGGCCCGGCCGTCGACATCGGCGGCCACTGCGGACTTGGCCAGATTGCGACTGATCGCGTTCGCGACGTCGAGGGCCGTACCGCCCGCATCCAACGGACGTCGTGTCCCATCGGGAAGTCTCACCGTCATCGCGGGCATCTCGGGCATGACCCGAGTTTACGGTCAGGCCGTTGCGGACCCCTCCGTATTGGCGCCGACGAGCCGCGGGAGAGGATGCGAGGGATCCTGCACGTGGGCCACCTGACTGATGGCGACGTCCTCGGACTCCGCGGACGACCCCGCGTAGGCGTTGCGGTACGTCTGTCCGGTCATCTCGCGGATCTCGAACATCACCTCGTCGGTCATCGAGCGCCACATACGGTGCGGCTCTCCCTCACCCGCGTACCTCTCGGGACGCACCGGACGGCCGATTGTGATCGAACACGACCGAAACAGCTTCGGAGCCTTGGCATCGGGGGGCTGGATGAGATCGGTTCCGACGATTCCGACCGGAAAAATCGGGCAACCGATCGTGGTTGCGAGACGAGCCGCGCCGGTTCGACCCTTGTGCAGGACCCCCTCACGACTCCTCGTTCCCTCGGGGAAGATCCCGAACAATTCGCCACGGTCCAGGACCTTGATGGCGACGTCGAGCGCTCCTTGACTCTTCTCTCCGCCGGAGCGATCGATCGGGATCATCCCCATCATCGGGAACAGGTACTTCGTCTTCCAGGAGTCCATGTACTCCGCTTTGCCGACGAAGGAGATGTTGCGGGGTGCGACCAACATCAGGAACGCCGAGTCGAGGAAGGAGATGTGATTGGGACACAGGATCGCCGGACCCGATTCCGGGAGCCGTTCGAGGCCCGACACCTCGATGTTCCAGAGACGACGCGCGACCGGAGAAAGAACCCGACGAGAACGCTCCTGAGCCTTGCCGGCACCCTGCGCCCTCATCGCACCCTCCCCTCGTGACCGTCTTATGTCCTGCCGATTGGCGGAGCATATGGCAAACAGGATGCGGCGTATTCGGCGGAGATCAGATGTTCACACCGAGGAGCGAGGCGGCATCGGTCACACCGAACCCGTTTCGAGCGGCGTCGTCGATGAGCGCGAGGGCCCCCGGTGTGTCGAGGTCGTCGTCGAGCCGTTCCCGCACACCGTCGAGCAGGCCGTGCTCGGTGGCTCCGTCGACTCGGGACCAGAGCGCGAGACGATCGGCGGCCCGGGGCATGAGGTCCCCGGTCCACTCCCACTCCCGGCGGTAGTGATTCGCGATGATGGCCAGACGAATGGCGCGCGGGTCCCACTCCCGTCGCAGGGCGTCGACGAACACCAGATTCCCGAGGCTCTTCGACATTTTGTGGCCGTCCATGAAGACCATGGCCACGTGCATCCAGTGTCGGACGAATGGCGTACCCGTGGCGGCCTCGCTCTGGGCGCGCTCGCACTCGTGGTGGGGGAAGATGAGATCACTCCCTCCCCCGTGCAGGTCGATCGATTCACCGAGCTCGCGCAGAGCGAGTGCGCTGCATTCGATGTGCCAACCCGGACGACCCGCGCCCCACATCGCCTCCCACGCGGGCTCGTCGGCGGCCGACGGGTGCCACAGCACGAAATCGAGGGGATCGCGTTTGTTCGGGTTGTCGACGTCGCCTCCCCGTTCGCGGGCGAACGCGATCATCTGCTCGCGCGAGTAATGGCTCACTTCTCCGAAGCTGGGGAACCTGCTGACGTCGAAGTACACCGATCCGCCCGCCACGTAGGCGAATCCCCGTTCCAGCACCATTCCGATGAACCCTCGGATGTCGGGAATCGCCGATGATGCCCGCGGAGTCGAGTGCACGGGAAGCGCACCGAGGGCCTGCATGTCGGCCTCGAAGCGCGCCTCCTCGCCGGCGGCGAGGTCGAGATAGTGCACCCCGAGCTCTCGGGCCTTGGCGAACAGGGGGTCGTCGACGTCGGTGACGTTGCGCACGCAACGCACCTCGTGACCGAGGTCGATGAGTCGACGTTGGAGAACGTCGTAGGTGATGAAGGTTGCGGCATGACCGATGTGCGTCGCATCGTACGGCGTGATGCCACAGGTGTACATGAGCACCGTTGGACCGGGGGCGAAATCGACGACCTCCCGCCGCGCGGTGTCGTAGAGCCTCATCGACATCGCTGACCCTTAGCCGCGGATGCCGGTGAGCTTCGGCGCAACACGGGTCTTGTAGCGCACGTTGAGCTGCAGCAACACCGCCGTGAACGCCTCGATTGCGGTGGCGTTCGACAATTGGCCCGCATCGAGTGGGCGACAACCGGGGATGCGTTCGACGATCTCGGCCACGACCCCGAGCGCGGAGCGATCGTCGGAACAGATCAACACGTCGGAATCGATCGGTTCACCGAGATGTCCGAGCTCCTTTGCGGGAAGATGGTGGAACGCCGCCACGACCTTGCTGCGCGGGGCCGCCGCCTGGATGTGCGCGGCCACCGAACCTCGTGGCGGAAGCAAGGGTTGGAACTCGCCGGCCACTCGTACGAGGGCGTTCGCCATGCTGATGAGGATCTTGCCCGCGAGCGCCTCGGAATTCTCCTGGACGGTCGTTGCCGCAGAGTCCCACGGCGTGGCGATCACGACGACCTCGCACGCCGCGGCGGCGGCGTTGTCGCCACCGTGGAGTCGCGACGCCACGTCGGGCCACTTGTCGCACAGTTCGCGGCGAACCTCGTCGGCGCGCTCGGCCGAGCGCGACCCGATCGTCACGTCGTAGCCGATCGAGGCCAGTCGCGCCCCGAGCGCCGAGCCAGCCGGACCGGTGCCGCCGAGGATTCCGATGTGCATGTCGTCAGCCTGCCACATCGCGGGCGTATCGGTCGCACCTGGCGTCGGTGGTCTAAGTTGGTCGCGGAGGTGGGTCGTGGGCATCGTCGAGGGCAAGAGGATCGTCGTGACCGGCGTGTTGACCGATGCGTCGTTGGCCTTCGGCGTCGCGCGGCTGGCCCTCGAGGAGGGGGCCGACATCGTGCTCACCGGTGCCGGACGGGCGCTGAGCCTCACCCAGCGAACGGCGCGCAAACTGTCGCGCGAGGTGGACGTTCTCGAACTCGACGTCACGGTGGCCGAGCACGGCGACATCGTGCGTGAAGCGGTCCGCTCCACGTGGGGCCGGGTGGACGGTGTCGTCCACTCCATCGGGTTCGCACCCGAGGTGTGCCTCGGCGACGACTTCATGGCGGCCGGCTGGTCCGACGTCGCCGTCGCGATGCAGATCAGTGCCTACTCGTACAAACATCTGGCCGACGTGTTCGCCCCCTTGATGTCGAAGGGTGGGTCGTTCGTCGGCCTCGATTTCGACAACACGGTGGCGTGGCCCGCCTACAACTGGATGGGAGTCGCCAAGTCCGCCCTGGAGAGCATCAATCGGTACCTGGCCAAGGAACTCGGTCCGCGGGGCATCCGATCGAACCTGGTCGCGGCGGGCCCCGTCAAGACGATGGCGGCCAAGTCGATACCCGGTTTCAAGAAGTTCGAGGACGTGTGGGATGACCGCGCTCCACTTGGGTGGGACGTCACGGATTCCGAGCCGGTGGCCCGCGCCGTCGTGGCGCTGCTGTCGGACTGGTTCCCCGCGACCACCGGTTCGATGATCCACGTCGACGGTGGCTATCACGCCACCGGCGCGTGAGTCAGCGTCCGCTGCGCTCGAGGATGTGAATGCCGCAGGCCGATCCGAGACCGATGACGTGGGCCAGCCCGACCTTGGCGTTCTCGATCTGACGGTCGCCGGCCTCGCCGCGCAGGTGATGACAGATCTCCCAGATGTTGGCGATGCCGGTGGCGGCGATGGGATGTCCCTTGGACTCCAGCCCGCCCGACACGTTCACGGGCATCGAGCCGGTCCGCCACGTGGCACCGCTGTCGAAGAAATCGACCGCTCCGCCCTCGGGGCACAACATGAGGTTGTCGTAATGGACCAGTTCGGCGGTGGCGAAGCAGTCATGCAATTCGACGAGATCGAGGTCACTCGGTGACACCCCGGCCTGCTCGTAGGCGATCTTGGCGGCATTGCGCGTGAGGGTGTTCACGTCGGGCAACACCTGACACGACTCTTGATACGGGTCGGTCGTGAGCACGGACGCCGACACCTTGATCGCCCGACGTTGCTGCTCGGAGGACAAGGTTTTGAGCGTCTCGCCGGAGCAGACCACCGCGGCCGCCGCACCGTCACAGTTCGCCGAGCACATCGGACGCGTGTTGGGGTACGCGATCATCATGTCGTTCATGATCTCGTCGAGCGTGAACCGCTTCTGATAGGCGGCCATGGGATTGAGGGTCGAATGAGCGTGGTTCTTCTCGGCGATCCGGGCGAACAACTCGAAGGACACGCCGCCGTACTTGTGGCCGTACTCCATACCGACCTGGGCGAAGGTTCCCGGCATGGTGTCGGTCCCGATGCGACCATCGGTCGGAGCCACGCTCCCGAAACGGCCCTTGGGTTCCCACTTGTTGCCGTCCTTCTTCGCGCTCCCGCCACCACCGAGCAAGCCGGCACCGGCCAACTTCTCGGCTCCGACGGCCAGACCGAATTTCACCTCGCCGGCCCTCACGGCCATGATCGCGGTGCGCAGAGCGGTGGCCCCGGTCGCGCAGGCGTTGGTCACGTTGTACACCGGGATACCCGTCTGACCGACCTGCTTCTGCAGCATCTGCCCGAAACCGCCACCGCCCATCAGGTTGCCGGCCGCGAGTACGCCGATCTCCCCCATGGTGACTCCGGCGTCGGTCAGCGCGGCCATGACGGCCTCCGCTCCGAGATCGACGATGTCCTTGTCGGTGTGCTTGCCGAACTTGGTCATCGCGATGCCGAGGATCCAAATGTCGTCGTTGGCCATGGTCGTGTCCTTTACTCGTTGAATCGGTCAGTTGGCGGGCTCGAAACCGAAGCCGATGGCCTCGACTCCGTCGTCGTCGGTTCCCAAACTGTAGGTCGCCAGGCGCACCTTCATGCCCAAGGTGACCTTGTCGGGAGTCGGATCGACGTTGATCACGTTGCCGCGCACGCTCGTTCCCCCGCAGTCGATGATTCCGGCCACGAAGGGCACGGGGACACCCGGGGCGGCGAACGCCACGATCGTGAAGGCCTTCAGCACGCCGTCGGTGGCCACGGGGGCCTTGGTGAACCCGGTGGCGAAGCACTTGGCACAGGCGTTGCGGCGGTCGAAGAAACGGGCTCCGCAGGACGTGCACTCGTTGGCCACCAGATGGGGACGTTCACCGAGTTCGAGATAGTTGACGTGGGGAATCTGTGTGGACATGAGGGCTCCGGGTTCGCGAGGTGATATCACCCTAAACCGGTCGGAACGTCGGGGCGAAACCGCGCCGTGTCACGGTTGCGTCGGACCACCCCAGCGTCCGACATGCACCACGTCGGTGCGTTGCCGACGCGACCGCCGGGTCGGCGAACCCGACGGACGGTCGTCCGGTGACCGGAACCCGAGCGCGATGGCCCCGACCGCGGCCACGCCATCGGGAACCCCGAAATGGTCCAGACAGCTCCGCGTATCCCCGAACAACCCGAACAGCAGGGCGCCCAACCCTCGGTCCTCAGCCAGCAAGAGCAGGTTCTGTGCGGCCATGGCGGCATCGGTCAGCCAGAACGGGGTGGTCCAGGCATCGGCCCGGCCCAGTCCGTGCTCGGACTTGTCGGGCTCGGAGTAGCGACCGGTGTACGCCGACGGATCACCCAGAACGAGCACGACGTGCGAACAGTCGAGGACCCCCGGCGACGTGCGGGCGAACCACTCCCCTGCTCCCGACACCTCGAAGAACGTTGCGACCTCGTCGAGAACCAGAAAATGGGCACCCTGAGAGAACCCGGCGGAAGGTGCACGACGAGCCAGGTCGCAGAGTTCGATGATCGTGGCGGTCGTGGGGCCGCCCGAGAAGGTGCGGGTCATCCGTCGGCGACGAATGATGGCGTCGAGACCGTCGCTCAACGACGCCCGAGTTTGAGCAGGTCCTCGGCCATGGTCCAGCCGTGGACGATCAACGAGCCCCCGGCATCGACCTTCACGGGGCCGAACAATTCGACCACCCGCGGGTCGGCCTTGTCGGGCTTGGACGACTGGTGGTCGAGGAAGCCCGACTGACCCTTCTTGGTGACCGCGAACGTCTTCTCGTCGTAGTGGGCGTCGACGCCGAAGCGGCGGGCCAAGCGCCGACCCCAGGCCCGCTCTTCGCCAACGGCACGGTGCCCCGGACGGGGAATCAACTCGGTGAGTTGTTTGAAGGCTTCGAGGCCGTCGGCCGCGACGAAGCGACTGCCCACCACGACGTCCTCGTCGGGGAACGCCATGAGGGCCCGATGGAAGGCCTCTGACATGAGACCCTTCAACGTGGCGTCACGTCTTGCGGTGCGCTTGACCGACAACAATCCGATCAGTACGCACGGGGTGCCCCCGATGCGCTCGAGGGTGGAGAACGTGAACCCCTGCAATCTGCCCGACTCGGTGGCGGTCGTGCACAGCACCCAGTCGGTCTTGGCCGCTTCCAGTCGGGCGGCATCGAACGCACCGCCCATGGCGACCATCTCCTCGAGGTCGGCCTCGAGCAACGCCGCGCAATCCCTCGTCTCGACTACGACCGACATCCGATCCGCCACTCCCTGATCCCGGGGTCCTGCCCCCACCCCCGTCATTCTGCCATCTCGCCACCTCGCGGGGCGAAACGTCCGATCAGCGAATCACGTCGACACCGAAAGCGACTCTCAACGGCGGAATCACCCGATCGACATCGACCGTGAACTCGGCCGCCAACTTCACCACCCGGGACTCGCCGATGTGCAGAATCACCTGAGCCTCACCGGGGTAGGCCATCAGGATCTCCTTGAGGCGCCACACCGTCTGGTCGATGCTGGAGTCGGCGGACAGGTTGAGACGCAGTTCAGAGGCCGAGTCGCGAAGGACGAGTGGCTGCACCTCCATCACCGAGATCGTGGCGCGGTCGTCGCCCGACTGACGGTTCACCCGCACCTTCATCGAGACGATGGCGTCGTCGTGGATGTGGTGCGCCAGTTTCGGCAACGCCCGGCTGAACACGGTGACCTCGACGCCGCCATGGAGGTCCTCGAGTTGCAGCACCGCCATCTGGTCGCCCTTCTTGGTGACCTTGCGCTCGACCTTGGTGATCACCCCGGCCAGGCGCGTGACGGTGTTCGGCGCGACGTCGTCGACCATCGCGGTCGTGATGTCGGAATGACGACTGAGGGTTCCCTCGTGACCGAACAACGGATGGTCACTCACGTAGAGACCGAGGAGTTCCTTCTCCAGTTTCAACTTCGTGGATTGATCGAACTCGGTGTGCGGAATCGGGATGTCGATGTCGAAACCGGAGTTGGTCGCGGTGTTCTCGAGCGAGTCGAAGAGGCTCATGACGCCTTGTTCGGCTTCGGCGCGTCGGGACACGGTGTCGTCGATGATCTGTTCGAAGACGAGCATGAGCCCTTGCCGGGCGTGACCGAGTGAATCGAAGGCTCCCGCCTTGATGAACGACTCGATGCCCTTCTTGTTGAGACATTCCGTCGGAACGCTCATGCAGAAGTCGTGGAACGACGAGAACGGCCCGTGGTCGCGTCGGTGCGCCACGATCTTGTCGCACACCGCCGAACCGACGCCCTTGATGGCGCTCAGACCGAAATAGATCACCCGGGTTTTCGGGTCCGAGACGAAATCGACTTCGGACTGGTTGATGTCCGGTTGACGCACCGTGATGTTCCGAGCCCGGGCGTCGGCGAGATATCCGGCCGCCTTCTCGAGGTTGGCCTTGACGCTCGTGAGGAGTGCCGCGAAGTATTCGACCGGATGATTCGCCTTGAGATAGGCGGTTTGGTACGTGATGTAGCCGTATCCGAACGAGTGACTCTTGGGGAAGGCGTAATCGGCGAAGTTCTCGATGATGTCGAAGAGCTGGACCCCGAGCGAGCGTCCGTAGCCCGACGCCTCACATCCGTCCTCGAACTTGGAGCGCTCCTTCTCCATGAGTTCGCGCACCTTCTTGCCGCAGGCCTTGCGCAGGTTGTCGGCTTCGGCGAGGGAGTAACCGGCGAAGCGCTGCGCGACCCGCATGACGCTCTCCTGATAGATCATCAGTCCGAAGGTGTCTCCCAGCACCTCTCGGGCATCAGGGTGAAAGTACTGCACCGGCTTTCGACCGTTCTTGCGGTCGGCGAAGTCGTAGTGCATGTTAACGCTCATCGGGCCGGGGCGGTAGAGGGCGATCACGGCCGACACGTCCTCGTACGACGACGGGTTCATGGCCCGTAAAAGTTGTTGCATCGGAGGCGACTCGAGTTGGAACACGCCGGTCGTGTCGCCGCGGGACAACAGGTCGTAGGTCCTGGCGTCGTCGAGTGGTATGCGATCGACGTCGAAGTCGGGCACGCTACGCCGCACCAACTCCATCGTGTCGGTGATCACGTCGAGATTGCGTAGACCGAGGAAGTCCATCTTGAGCAGGCCCAGATCCTCGACGCCGTGCATTTCGTACTGGGTGGTCACGGCCGCCTCGTCGATGGATTTGCCGGCTTCGGGCTTGCGCTGCAACGGGAGGTACTCGGTGAGTTCCTCCTTGGAGATGACGACGGCGGCCGCATGCACTCCCGTCGACCGCCGTAGACCCTCGAGACCCTTGGCGACGTCGATCACCTCGCGTAGCTCGGGCTCGGATGCGTAGAGGTCGCGCAGTTCCTGGGCGGCCCGGTAGCCGTCCTCGTGTTTGGGATGAGGCTCGAGGCACCAGCGCAACGGGGTGTCGCGGCCCATCACGACCGGTGGCATGGCCTTGGCGAGCCGGTCGCCGACGGAGTATGGATGCCCCAGAACCCGCGCCGCGTCGCGAACGGCGTTGCGTGCCTTGATGGTGCTGAAAGTGATGACCTGGGCCACGTACGCGCGACCGTAGGTCTCGGTGGCGTAGCGGATCATCTCTTCGCGGTAACGGGAGTCGAAGTCCATGTCGATGTCGGGCATCGAGATACGGCTCGGGTTGAGGAATCGCTCGAAGAGCAGGTCGTAACGGATGGGATCGATCTCGGTGATCCGCAAGCAGTACGCGACGGCGCAGCCGGCGGCCGAACCTCTTCCGGGTCCGACGCGGATGCCCCGTTCACGGGCGTACCGGATGAGGTCCCAGACGATCAGGAAGTACGACGCGAAACCCATGTCGGCGATGACCTTGGTCTCGTACGCGAGTCGTTCGATCACTGCGGGTGGCAGTTGGCCGCCCCACCGCTGACGGGCTCCCTCGCGCGTGAGGTGCTCCAGGTACTCGACGTCGCTCGCGAAACCCTCGGGAACCGGGAAGTTGGGCAACTGGGGATTGCCGAACTCGATCGAGACGTCGGCTCGTTCGGCGATCCAGAGCGTGTTGTCACACGACTCGGGCACCTCGGAGAAGAGGTGCCGCATCTCCCGGGACGTTTTCAGATAGTGCTCCGTGCCGTCGAAACGGAAGCGGTTGGGGTCGTTCTTCAACGAGTTCGTCTGCACGCAGAGCAACGCGTCGTGGCTCTCGGCGTCATGACGGTGGACGTAGTGCGAGTCGTTCGTCGCGATCACCGGGGCCCCGAGCTCCTTGGCGATCTGCAGGAGTTGGGGGTTGGTTCGGGTCTGGGACGGAAGACCGTGGTCCTGGAGCTCGACGAAGAGGTTGTCGCGGCCGAAGATCTCCTGCAGCCGCGCGGCTTTGGCCTTGGCGTCGTCGTAGTCGTTGCGTAACAAGGACTGCAACACGTGTCCACCGAGACAACCGGTGGTGGCGATGAGACCCTCGTGATGGCGGGCCAGCAGTTCCCAGTCCATGCGGGGTTGGTAGTAGTACCCCTCGAGAAACGCCAGGCTCGAGAGTTTGATCAGGTTCTTGTATCCGGTGTTGTTCTCGGCGAGCAAGGTGAGGTGGTAGTAGAGCTTGCGACCGCTCTCGGTCTCACCACCGGAGTCGTCGAGCTTGCCCCGTCGGGTGGGTCGTTCGAATCGGGTCTCGTAGGCCATGTAGGCCTCGGTGCCCAGAATCGGCTTGATCCCCTTGTCGCGGCACTCCTTGTAGAAGTCGAGCGCTCCGTACATGTTGCCGTGATCGGTCATGCCGAGAGCCGGCTGACCGTCTTCGACCGCTTTGGCCACGAGGTCGTCGAGCTTGGCCGCGCCGTCGAGCATCGAGAACTCGGTGTGAACATGTAGGTGCACGAACGGACTACTCACGGCACGACACCTCCTTCGTCGATCGAATGACACGCGTGTGATTCGTGCCAAACGACAGTATCAGCCGCCTAGAGGTAGGTTCCCGGCCTCGCACCGTCGCCCTCGGCCGGGGGCTGGGCGATCCGACGCATCTCGTCGAACTGCTGGCGGGCGGCCATCTGCTGGGCGAACAAGGTGGCCTGGATGCCGTGGAAAAGTCCCTCGAGCCAACCGACGAGCTGGGCATGGGCGATGCGCAATTCCGAATCGCTCGGGGCGTCGTCGGAGAAAGGAAGTGCCAGCATGCGCAGTTCCTCCTGCAGATCGGGCGACAAGGCCTCGGCCAGTTCGACGATCGACCGTTCGTAGATCTCCGCCAGACGTTCCCGTCCCGATTGGTCGAGGGAGGCCGAGCGGGCCTCCTCGAGAAGATTCTTGATCATCGAGCCGATGCGCATGACCTTCCCTGGTTCGGTCACGGCCTCGGTGGCGGCTCCGGTGGCATTCGGATCCCCCGGCGTCAGGACTTCGTCGGGCGGAACGGGTTCGTCGATCATGAACCGATTATGGCCGACACGTCAGGAGCGCATGAGGTCGACACCTACTCGCGGGTGCGGGCGAGCAGGGGGACCAACATCTCGTCGGCGGTCAGAGAGCCGTGGCGTCCGATGAGGGTGAAGGGACCCGAGTCGTCGGGGTCGTGGAACGAAATCGGGGCGAACGGGACGAGGGCCACGTCACCCAGACGGCGGACAGCGGCGTCGCGGTTCCCGTGAAGGCGCCCGAGCCAGCCCTCGTCGAGGACCTGTTCCTTGCTCACGACCCACGCCTGCTCGCCGAACGCGTCACGACAGATCCGGTGCAACTCGCGGGTCCGACCGGTGCGGGCGTGCAACCAACGAAACCGGCCCTCACCGGACTGGCGGGACAGCGAGGCCGTGGTCGCCGACGGAAGTTCGACGATCCGGTCGCCCACCTCCACCTGACCGTGATCGGCCGTCACCATCAAGGTCGTTCCGGAGGGCAACGCCGCGAAGATCGTCCCGAGGAGCCAGTCGACGAAGGCGATCTCGGAGTCGTAGTGCTCACCGAGTCCACATTCGTGGGCGATCTTGTCGAGGCCGTCGTAATAGGCGTACACGAACCGTTCCCCCGCGCGAACCAGTCGCGCGCACTGGGTGACGATCGAGCTGGCGGAGCGCCAGCCGTGCGGTCGTGACCCGCGCAGGTGAGCGTGGGTGAACGGAGTCGACTCCAAATCGGCCCGACTGACGACGGGAATGGAACAACCGGCGAACGGGGGTATCGGCTGCACCGACTCGGGGCCGTGGGATCGCCGGACGTCCCGATCACCGATGCTCCAACGCAAGCTGTTCATCACACCGTCGCCCATGTCCATCCGATAGCCGACGATGCCGTGGTCGATCGGGGCGGCCCCGGTGGCGAGACTCGTGAGAGCACTGGCGGTGGTCGACGGTGCGACCGTGGTGATCGGACGCCCGGACATCGAACCGATGAACGTCAAGGCCGACCGACGTGCCTCGACCTGGTTCCACCCCATCCCGTCGACGAGGACGAGGACTATCGCCTCGGCGTTCTGAGCCGGCTCGGGAAACCACTCCGGACGGCGACCGGGCGAGGCCAGCAGGCAACCGGGCACCAAACCGGTGATGTTTGCGGCACCGTAGTCGGGGATCACCGGGTCGTTCACCGTTACATCATCGCCCATGAGCGGGTCCGTGAGTACACCGCCCGCCCACGGTCACCTTCTACGATGACCCCGTGCGCGTTTCGACCAGAGGGGACTATGCCTGCCGGGCTTTGCTCTCGTTGACCCTGCACTCCGACGAGCAGGGACCGACGTCGGTGCGCGACATCGCCGAACGGACCGGGCTGCCCCAGCCGTACCTCGAGCAGATCCTGCTCGCCCTCAAGGGTGCCGGACTCGTGAAGTCCAAGCGGGGTGTGGGCGGCGGGTACACCTTGGCCCGACCGCCCGCGGAGATCCACTTGAACGAGATCATCTCGGCCGTCGACGGACCCATCACCCTCGGCGATTTCGGCGAACCGCACCAGGACGGATCGTGCGATCACGAGGGACAGTGCGTTCTGCTGGCCATCTGGAAGCAGACCGGCGACCACATGCGTCAGCACCTCGAGAGCTTCACGCTCGCCACGATCGCCGACGCGGCCCGCGGCAATTCCGCGTGGCCGGAGTCGCTCCACTGATTCGTCAGCGGGTGGCGCGGGCGATCGCCGACATCACCCCGTTGACGAAACGCCCCGAATCGTCGGTTCCGAATCGTTTGGCCAATTCGACGGCCTCGTCGAGGATCACCGCCGTCGGAACGTCGGGCCGGCCGATCAACTCGAAGGTGGCGATGCGCAACACGTTGCGGTCGAGCGACGCCATGCGGTCGATGGTCCAGCCGTCGGCGTGGGCGTCGATCAACGCGTCGATGCGGTCGGCGTGTTCCTCCACTCCGCGCACGAGAACGGCGACATCGTCGTCGACGGCCACCACCTGCGCATCGAGAACCGAGCGGGGAGGGATCGATTTGGTCTCGGCTTCGTAGAGCAACGACAAAGCGGCCTCCCGCGCCACCGAGCGCGGGTCGTCGATGTCGTTTCGCCGGGCCACCTCAGACCCTGGTGATGTATTCGCCGGATCGGGTGTCGACTTTCACCTTGTCGCCGATGTTGACGAACAGCGGCACCTGGATCACCTTTCCGGTCTCCAGTTCGGCCGGCTTGCGCGCCCCCGAAACACGATCACCCTGGATGCCGGGCTCGGTGTTGGCGATCGTCAATTCCACGGCCGCGGGGATCTCGACCGAGACGATCTCACCGTTGTGGATCGCGATGATGGCGACCATCGACTCGATCATGTAGTCGGCGGCATCACCGAGAGCGGCGGGACTGACCGGCATCTGGTCGTACGTATCGGTGTCCATGAAGATGTAGTCGTCACCGTCGCGATACAGGAACTGCATGTCCTTCTTGTCGAGAATCGCCTGCTCCACCCGGATGCCGGCGTTGAAAGTCTTGTCGAACACGTTGCCGGTGCGAAGGTTGCGCAACTTCGTTCGGACGAACGCACCGCCCTTACCGGGCTTCACGTGTTGGAATTCGACGACCTGGAAAAGTCCGTTGTCGAGCTCGAGCGTGATGCCGTTCTTGAGGTCGTTGGTGGTTATCGCGGGCATGTGGGGTCCTTCGGGGCTTTCGTGAGGTTGACGGCGGCGGTCTCGGTGACGAGAAGCAGATCCTCGATACGGATGCCTCCGAGACCATCACGATAGAGCCCGGGTTCGATGGTCACGACGTCTCCGGGTCTCAAAACGGCGTCGGATGTCGACCGGATGAACGGATTCTCGTGGATCAACAGGCCCACACCGTGGCCGAGTCCATGGGTGAACCACCGCTCCACGCCGCGCTCACGGAGCACCCGGCGGGCCGCTTCGTCAACCTCGCTCACCGCACGTCCGGGCGCCACCGTGTCGATCGCGGCCTGTTGGGCGACGGAGAGGGCGTCGTACCAGGCGAGCAATTCCGGATCCGGATCCCCCACGAAGAAGGTCCGGGTCATGTCGGAGTGATAACCGTCGACGAGCGCTCCGACGTCGATCACGACGGAATCGCCGATGATGATCGGACGGTCGGTGGGATGATGATGGGGACGGGCGGAATTCGACGGACCGGTCGCCACGATCGTGTCGTACGACGGACCATCGGCGCCGAGTTCGCGCATGCGGGCCTCCAAGGCGTCGCGTAGTCGGCGTTCGGTGACACCGGGCGCGACGAGTTCGAGACAGTCGCCCAAGGCGACCGACGCGATGTCGGCCGCCCGGGCGATGACGGAGGCCTCCCCCTCGTCCTTGGTGCGTCGCAGGTCGGTCAGACCCGGTGCGGCCGCCTCGGGCACTCGACCGATCGATCGTGTGATGCGCTTCCACGTGGCCACGTCCAGTGCCTCGTCCTGCGCGGCGAAACCATTCATGAACGTGTCCCGCACCGCGCCGACCATCTCCCCGGTCGTCCGACAGATCCGAACCCGTACCTCGCCGCCCACCTCGGCGCGGGCCTGGTCCATGTACCGACCGTCAGTGAGCAGTACGATCGACTCGCGGTCGACCAACAACCAACCATGGGAACCCGTGAAACCGGAGATCCAACGGACGTCCTCGCGCGCGGTCACCAACAGCGCGTCATTGTCGGCCAGATCGAGCGCGCGGGTCCCTCGGATGCGGGCCGTCATGATCGACGGCCGACGACCTGGGCCAACAACGCCGACGCGGCGATCTCGTACCCGGTCAGACCGAGACCGGCGACCGCCACGACTGCGACCGGTGCGATCACGCTCGTACGACGGAACGACTCACGGGCGTGAGGATTCGAGATGTGTACCTCGCCGACCGGTCCGGCGTAGGCCTTGAGGGCGTCGTGCAACGACCAAGAGTAATGGGTGAGCGCACCGGCATTGATGAGGATCGCATCATGAACGCCACGCGCCGCGTGGATCGCGTCGACGAGAACCCCCTCGTGGTTCGACTGTGCACAGGCGAAGAGGACTCCGCTCTCCGTACAACGGTTCCGAACCACAGCCTCGTAATCGGACAGGGTCGCCGATCCGTAGACGTCCGGCTCACGAGTTCCCAGAAGGTTGAGATTCGGCCCGTGAAGCAACAACAAGGAGGTCACGGACACAAACTACCCAACGTCGGCAGAACCGGGGTTTTCA
>JBJTBM010000119.1:0-3626 GCA_046091365.1 Acidimicrobiia bacterium
CCGCACGACACCAGAACGGTGCCGACGACGAGTCCGACGACGAACGAACGTGGACGCAGCGCGTTCAGCCCTTGCGGCGCTTGGCGAGCACTGCTCCACCGCCACCGATCACGACGACCGCAGCAACGATCGCGATGATGATGCCGGCCGACCCGCCACCCGAGTCGTCACCCGACTCGTCTTCTTCGGGAGCCGTCGCTTTGACTGCAACGGGCGCTTCCGTCGCCGCCGGTGCCTCGGTCGCTGCCGGCGCCTCGGTGGGCGGAGTCGTTGCAGCGGCCGGATCGGCGAAGGTGATCGGCAGACCCGCGGTGTACGAATCGAAGCCCATGCCCTGGAAGACCACGACGTAGCACTGGATCTCGAGGCAATTGAACGTGCCGTGATCAATCGTGACCGTGTACTCGAAGGTTCCGGTTCCGTCGGGGTTGATGTCGACGGTCGGCGCATCACCAAACTCGGCCAAGTTGAACGCTTCGGGCCCAACGACCGGCCAGGTGTTGGCCGTCATGATCTGAGCCGTGTTCATACCCGGCATCTTCATGTTGGTCACCGAAATGGTGATCGTCTGGCCATCGGTGAGACCCTCGGTGGTCTCGGATGTGGCGGTCTCTCCGGCGTGATCGGCCGATACGCCGGACGCACCGGCCAGCAGTCCGATGGCCATGACAGCCGCCGCCAGGACAACACGAGTCCCTCGCAACATGTTTCCCCCCTTTTTTCAACGGCCCCTCAACCGTCGACTCCGAAGAGCGTAATCCGAAACACTGTCACGCGCAAGCACTTCGGCCCGCTGCGGATCTACGCGGACCAGGTCTACAGGGTCGGTTGGACGACTGCCAGGGCCGCAGCCACAAGCAACGATGCCCAAATAACCACCACGAAGGGCTGCGCCCGCCCGATCGATCCGGCCACGATCGCTTCGCGTTCGGGAGTCGAACCCTCGGCCAGGATCTGCCCGAACGCGACCGAGAACGGACGCAGGATGAACCGAATCACGATGCCCGACGTGATGATGACCGCGAAGCACACGAGCTTTACCGCGAGCCACCGCACACCGATCGGATCGTCGTTCACCAACGACGCAATGGCGGCGACCCAGACACCAACGGCCACGGCCGAACGCCACCACAGATCGACACGAGCCAAGACGGTTGATCCACGGTGGATGAGCCAGACCGAGATGCTCCAGAGAGGCGCGACCACTCCGATCGCACCGGCCACCCAACCCCAGTCGATCCAGCCGCGCTCTTCGGCTGTGAGAACACCCGTACCGAAGGCCAACGGCAGACAAAGACGCGCGAAGATCTCGACCGACATCATCGCCCCCGCGATCGCGACTCGAGTGGCCGGCGCCGCGGACGACGACACGACACGGCGTGACAACGTGAAGGTGGCGAGATCCGTACCGAACCAGGCCGCGAACACGACGATGTGCGCGACCAACAACCATTCGGACCGATTCATCAGTTCCTCCCTTGTAGAATGACTCCGTGTGGCGAAGTCTGCTGTACGTACCGGCCGACCGGGCCGATCACTTCGTGCCCAAGGCCGAAGCGACGGCCGTGGATGCGATCATCGTCGACCTCGAGGACGGTGTGGCCCCCGCGGCCAAGGCAGCGGCTCGTGCGCGCGTCGCCGCCGTGATTCGTTCGATCGATCGGCCGGTGGTCGTGCGCGTGAACAGTGGCGATTTGCTGGATTCCGACATCGGGGCCATCGCCCTGGCCAATCCGTCGGCCGTCATGCTCCCGAAAGCCACCGCTTTGTCGCTCGACGACGCCGAGCGCAGTCTCGCTCGCCATCGCCTGCCGGTCCCCGTGATCGCACTCGTCGAATCGGCGCGCGGTCTGCTCGACCTCGACGCGATGGCCCGCCACCGACGAGTGTCGCGCTTCGCGGTGGGTGAGGCCGATCTGCGCGCCGATCTCGGACTCGGCACACACGCCGACCATGCGCTCTGGCCGTTGCGCACCTCGGTCGTGGTGACCTCGGCTGCTCACGGACTCGAACCTCCCCTTGGTCCGGTCTCCACCGACTGGCGCGATCTCGACGATCTGCGCCGCACCAGCACCTTGCTCAGAAATGCCGGTTTCGGTGGCCGCTCGGCCATCCATCCCGATCAGGTGGACACCATCAACGACACGTTCCGCCCCAGTGCCGACGACGTGAAGGTCGCCGAACGGATCGTGGCGATCTTCGATGCCGCTCTGGCCGAGGGTCGCGGCGTCGCGGTCGACGACGACGGTCGCATGATCGACGAAGCGGTCGTTCGATCGGCTCGTCACGTTCTGTCCTGACTCGCGGCTCGCGCGATGAAGTCGGCCACGGCAATCGGTGCGAGTAACGGTGCGTCGTGATGACTCGTGATCGTTTCGTACCCACGACCCTCGGCTTCGAAGCGACGGCGACTGGCCACTGACGGAAAGAACTCCGGAGTCAGCGAGCAGAACGCGACGGAGAGGGGCACCCGTTCGTCCACCTCCACGGCGTCGAGACTCGGACCGAACGGAGTCGGCGACAACCGATCGTTGACCCATGCCGCCAGTGACGCGTCAAATCCGTTGGTCTCACCCACGGGGGTGGCCGGAATGTCGGTGCTTCGTGGCGGCAACGACGTAGGCGGCGGGCCCGACACGTCGACCGCCCGCTGGCCACTCTCGATCACCGGGGCGTCGATCAGCACCACTCGCGACACCAATGGCCAGCGTGCGGCGGCCCGCGCCACCACCCCACCCATCGAATGACCGACCACCACGTCACCGGGTTCGACGGCACGAATCACGTCGGCGACCCAGTCGCTCATCGATGGTTGACCACCCCGCAAATCGATCGCCACGGCGTTCACGTCGCGCGACGACAGTTCGTGGACCACCCGATTCCACGCCCACGAACCGCGGAAGGCGCCGTGCACCAGAACGCACTTGCTCATCGATCGGTCGCGAGCAGCACGGAAAGAATCTCTTTTTGGGGATCACGTGGCTCGATGTGTTCGCTCAGGCGCGCGATCCACGCCGCGTAATCCGGATGAGCGACCAGGTCGTCGTAGTCATCGACGCAATCGAAGAAGCGAATGTTCACGACATGGCGCGGATCGTCGTCACCATGCAGAAGGCGCCGTCCTCGGTAGCCGGCGATGGTCGCGTGAACCGCCTCGAATTCAGCCGTGATGCGCACATATGCGTCGGCTCGGGCCACTGAGTCGTCGTCGAGCAACCACGCGTGCGAGACGATCGCGATCACGCCGCGATCTCGCTTCCGTCGGGTGCCGCTGCCCCGAACAGCAGCCCGGTCACCCCGGCGCCACGAGACGTCGGTGACGCGACGTGGCCCGGAAACGAAAGCAGTTCGAGTCGAGTCGACGCACCGTCATCGGACGCCAGCGTGATCATGCGCAGAGGCGCATCGACCACCGGCAGATCGAGATAGGCGCCGAGCGACGGATCGGCGAATTCGAGCGGTGGTCCGACGGTGGCGCCGGCCTCGGCCCAGAGAGACGCCTCGACGTCGCGATCACGCACGCACCAGACCACGCTGTAGATCTCCGAGCACCACTGCGATTCGGTGTCGAGGAGCGACGGTCGGCGGTGCGAACTCTCGACCATCACGACCGGTACACCGTCCGG
>JBJTBM010000120.1:0-3301 GCA_046091365.1 Acidimicrobiia bacterium
GTCATTCGCGCCGCCGAGGCCGCCGGCGGGTTCGAACCGAACCCCGACGACCCCGTGCCGGGTCACGAGATCAGCCTGGCCACCATCAGCCCGCGGCTCTACGAGTACGTCATGGTCGATCTGGGCGTGCGCATCTGGCCCCAACTTCAGCAGAAGTGGCCCCTCATCGATTACTGCGGACTGCGCGACGCCTTCGTCATCAAGTACGACCTCGACGGTCAGCGCGAGTTGCGAATTCACCACGACGTCGCGCAGTTGTCGGCTTCGGTGAAGTTGAACGACGGTTACGACGGGGCCGAACTCGACTTTCCGCAACAGGGATATCGCAACACCGACGTGCCGGTGGGATCACTGCTCGTGTGGCCGAGCCTCGTCACCCATCCGCACCAGTCGTTGCCGTTGACGAGTGGTACGAAGTACTCGTTGACGATCTGGTTCGAGATCCCCGAGCAGTACGCCTGACGACGGGTATCCGCGTTTCGCCGGAAAGGCGCAACTATTTTTCGACTCACTGTGAAGGTGAGTTCGGTCGATCGTCGTGTGTTGATCAGGTTCCTGCTCGCTGCTCTCCTCCCCGCGTTCGCTTCGGCCTGTGGTGGGGTCGTGAGCTCGAGTGCCGAGGCCGCCACCGTGGTGCCCGCGACCATCGCACTGTTCCCACCGACGGTGCCACCTCCCACCTTGCCGATGCCGGTGATCACGACCCCCGCCGCTCTCGCTCCTCCACCCGAGCCGGTGCGTCTCGCCGCCACTCCGCTCGACGTGCCTCTCGCGGCCGTCGGCACCGCCAACGGCGAGGAGACCAAGCGGGTACAACAACGGCTGATCGACTTGGGGTTCTGGGTACTGCAGGTCGACGGGGACTACGGGGTCACCACCTTGCAGGCGGTCATGGCCTTCCAGAAGTACGCGGGGCTGACCCCGACGGGCGAGCTCGACGAGGCCACCGCCTCGTTGCTCACCGTCGCCGATTTCCGCGCCAATGGCTCGGCGACCGGGGGCACGTTGATCGAGGTCGACAAGGATCGCCAACTGATGTTCATCATTCGCGACGGTCTCACCGTCTGGACCATCAACGTCTCCACCGGGTCGGGCATTCCGTTCAAGGAGCGCGACAAGACCGAGTGGGGGAAGTGGATCCAGGGCGATGCCCAAACTCCCGACGGGATCTTCCTCGTCGACCGCGAGCGCGAGAAGGGTTGGCACGGCGGCGATCTGGGCGACATCTACCGTCCGAAGTTCTTCAACGGAGGAATCGCGTTGCACGGCTCGTACGAGGTACCCGGATACCCGGCGTCCCATGGGTGCGTCCGTCTGTCGACCGCGGCCATGGACATGATCTGGCGTGACGATCTCGCCCCGATCGGAATGACGGTCTGGGTGCATTCCTCCACCCCCGCGGCGTGACACGCTGACGGGGTGATCCCGGTTCTGTCCGCCGCGCGCCCGTGGGCCGACCCCTCGGTGGTGTCGATCGGCCGTCTGCCCATGCGTCAGATGATGACCCCGTTCCCGGACGTCGTCGCGGCCCGGGGCGATCGCTCGGAGTCTCCGTGGTTCCGTGATCTCTCAGGGTCGTGGTCGTTCCGCCTCTTCGGCTCACCCGATGCGGTGACCTCGGCGTCGTTGACCACGACGTCGACGAAGGACGTCTCGGTGGCCGTGCCCGGCAACTGGACGATGCAGGAGGTGGGTGACCTCCCGCATTACACCAACGTCAAGATGCCGTGGCCGTTGCGGCCTCCCGGGGTGCCCGCGGACAATCCCACCGGTGTGTACCGCCGATCGTTCTCGGTTCCGCGCGAGTGGCGCAAGCGGCGGACCATCGTGCACATCGGCGGTGCGGAAAGCGTCCACGCGGTGTTCGTGAACGGCGTGTTCGCTGGTTACGGGACCGACAGCCGCTTACCGAGCGAGTACGACGTCACCGAACTCCTGCGGCCCGGCACCAACATCCTCGCCGTGGTGGTGGTTCGGTACAGCGCGCAGTCCTACGTCGAGGATCAGGACCAATGGTGGATGGCGGGTCTCCATCGCGAGGTGTTCCTCGAATCGCGCAGTCCGGTCGACATCGAACGGCTCCACGCGCGAGCCGACTGGGACCACGAGACGAGCACGGGATCGCTCACCCTCGACGTCACGATCGGTGTGGCCGACCCTGCTTCTGCTCTCGACAAGGGCTGGTCGGTGCGCGCCACGTTGCTCGACTCCCGTGATCGACACATCGGCCGAGCGGTCACCGCGTGGGTGGCCCATCGACACGTCGAGCCATACGCGTTCACCGGACACGTTGCCCACCTCGAACTCCCCGCGCCGCGGGTGCAACCGTGGTCGGCCGAGCAGCCGAACCTGTACCGAGTGGTGTGCGAGTTGATCGACCCGGACGACCGTGTGGTCGGCGCGGTGCGACAAAAGATCGGCTTCCGGCGGGTGGCGGTGATCGACGGACTGGTCACGGTCAACGGACGACCCATCACGATCATGGGTGTCAACCGCCACGATCATCACCCCGAAAAAGGTAAAGCGGTCAGCGTGGACGACATGCGCGAGGACGTCGTGGCGATGAAGCGTGCGAACATCAACGCAGTGCGAACCTCGCACTACCCGAACGACCATCGCTTTTACGATCTCTGCGACGAGTACGGGCTGTACGTGATCGACGAAGCCAACATCGAGAGTCACGGTTTCAACACCAGTTTGTGTCACGACGCCCGCTACCGGTCGACCTGGCTCGAACGGTTCGCCCGGATGATCGAGCGCGACCGCAACCATCCGAGCATCATCATGTGGAGCCTGGGCAATGAGTCGGGGTACGGCGAGAACCACGATGCCTGTGCCGCTCTGGCGCGCCGGGTCGACCCCTCGCGCCTGCTGCACTACGAGGGTGCGGTCTTCCACGCCGGTTGGACGGACGGTGGCACGAACGTGTCCGACGTGGTGTGCCCGATGTACGCACCGCCCTCGGCGATCGAGATGTACGCCGACAAGAAGTTGGGGTCGCGCCCCCTGATCCTGTGCGAGTACAGCCACGCAATGGGTAACAGCAACGGCGGGCTCGCCGACTACTGGGAGGTCATCGACCGCCACCGCAATCTTCAGGGCGGGTTCATCTGGGAGTGGAAGGATCACGGACTGCTGCAAACTGCGCCGAACGGTTTGCAACGGTTCGCCTACGGCGGACAATTCGGCGACGAGCCGAACGACGGCAACTTCGTGGCCGACGGCATCGTGTCTCCCGATGTCGAGCCTCACCCCGCGGTTCAGGAATTGATGTGGGTGCACCGACCGGTCGCCGTCCAGA
>JBJTBM010000121.1:0-9939 GCA_046091365.1 Acidimicrobiia bacterium
CGCCCAACGACTGCACCCCGCAGTGTTCCATGTCGGAGGCCGGACGCCCGTACCATGTCGTCATGACGTCCGAACTCGGGTTCGTGCCCTTCGACTGCGACAACCACTATTACGAGGCGCTCGACGCCTTCACCCGCCACCTCGACCCCCGTCACGGGGCCCGCTGCGTGCAGTGGGCCGAGATCGACGGTCGCAAGTACCAGGTCGTCGGTGGTCGCGTGAGCCGCGTCGTCACCAACCCGACCTTCGACCCCATCGCCCCGGCCGGCGCGATGCACGACTACTTCCGCGGTAATCCCGACAAGAAGCACCCGCTCGAGTTCTTGTCCGTGCGCGAGTCGATCCGACCCGAGTATCGCGATCGCGACGCACGGGTCGCCACCATGGACCGTCAGGGCGTCGCCAAGATCTGGCTCTTCCCCACTCTCGGCATGTTGTACGAGGAGTTGCTGAAGCACGACCCCGAAGGTGTCGGCATCATGTTCACGGCGTTCAACCGTTGGCTCCTCGAGGACTGGGGGTTCGATCACCTCGACCGCATCTTCGCCGGCCCCTACATCTCGTTGTCGTCGGTCGAATGGGCCTGCCGCGAGCTGGAATGGGCGCTCGACAACGGTGCGCGCGTCATCGTCATGCGACCGGCCGCACCCCACACGCTGTTAGGACAACGCTCGCCCTTCCACGAGATGTTCGACCCCTTCTGGGCGCGGGTCAACGAGGCCGGTGTCACCACGGTCATCCACGCCGGCGACAGTGGCTACAGCTCGAACGGGTACGCCAACGACGCGTTCTCCGCCCAGTTTTCCGGTGGAGGCTGGAAGCCCTCCATCAAGAGTTTCGCCATCGAGCGAGCGGCACAAGACTTCATCATCACCTCGGTCTTCGAGAAGCTCTTCGATCGATTCCCCAACGTCCGCATGGCGTCGGTCGAGAACGGATCGGAATTCCTCGGCGACGCATGCAACAAACTCACCTCGACCGCCAAGAAGATGCCGGGCTACTTCACCCAGGATCCGGTCGAGACACTGCGGCGTCATTGGTGGATCAATCCCTTCTGGGAGGACGACGTTCACGAGGTGGCGCGGATCATGGGCACCGACCGAGTGCTCTTCGGTTCCGACTGGCCCCACATCGAGGGCATGCCCAATCCCCTCGACTACCTGCCGGAGTTGAAGGCGTTCGAGCCGGATGACCAGCGACGCATACTGCTCGACAACGTCAGTTCGCTCAACACCCGCCGCCCGCTCTGATCACCAGGTGTCGACGACGCGACGTCGTTCGCGTCGGTCGACCGGCGGCGCGGAGTCCAGAATCGCGGTGATCCACCGTCGCGTCTCGGCCGGATCGATCACATCGTCGATCTCGAAGTGTCCGGCGACGGAGACGGCCTTTCCGTGTTCGTACATGCGCGCGACCATGCTCTCGTAGGTTCGTTCGCGTTCATCGGGGTCCGCGATGGCCTCGAATTCGCGCCGATAACCGAGTCGCACCGCTCCCTCGAGACCCATACCACCGAACTCACCGGTGGGCCAGGCCACGCAGGCCAGCGGGGCCTTGGTGGATCCGCCCATCATCGCCTGCGCGCCGAGTCCGTAACTCTTGCGTAGGACGACCGAGAGCAGTGGTACGTCGAGATTGACCCCGGTGACGAAGAGGCGGCTGCAGTGGCGCACCAACGCCGTCGCCTCCACGTCCGGACCGACCATCATCCCCGGCGTGTCCACGAGGGTCACCACCGGCAATCCATGGGCGTCGCACAACTGGAGGAAGCGGGCCGCCTTGTCGGCGCCGTCGCTGTCGATCGCCCCGCCCAGATGCCGCGGATTGTTGGCCACGACACCCAGCGGACGGCCGTCGACGCGCGCCAGGGCCGTGACCATGCCCGGTCCGAACTCCGGCCGCAGTTCGAGCACGCTGTCGACGTCGAACAGACCCTCCAGAACCGTCCGGACGTCGTACGACTTGACCCGGTTCTCGGGAATCAGGTGACGCAACGAGGACTGGTCGGGGACCTCGAAATCGGACAGCCGACCCTGGAAGTACCCGAGGTACTTGCGGGCCAAGCGCACCGCATCGGCGTCGTCGCGGGCCACGATGTCGACCACCCCGTTCGAGCGTTGCACCGCCAACGGACCGATCTCTTCGGGACGGTACGTCCCGAGGCCGCCTCCCTCGATCATGGCCGGGCCGCCCATGCCGATGTTCGAGCCCTCACAGGCGATCACGACGTCGCAACATCCGAGTATCGCCGCGTTACCGGCGAAGCAGTACCCGCCGGTGATGCCCACCAACGGGACCCATCCGCTCAAGCGTGCGAAGTCGTGGAACGCCCAACAATCGAGACCCGACACCCCGAGACCGTCGGTGTCTCCCGGTCGTCCGCCGCCGCCCTCGGTGAAAAAAACGAGGGGCACACGGAGTCGCTCCACGACGTCGAACAACCGGTCCTTCTTGCGGTGGTTCTGCTGCCCTTGGGTTCCGGCCAGCACGGCGTAGTCGTACGACATCACGGCGACCCGATTCGACCGTCCCTCGAACAAAGCGCCGTTCACGGAGGCCAGGCCCGCCACGAGGCCGTCAGTCTGGGTGCGCGCGATCAGATCGTCGATCGATCTCCGTCGACGCTGTGCCGCCAGCACCAACGGTCCGTATTCGACGAAGGAACCCTCGTCGATCAGGTCGACGACGTTCTCACGTGCGGTGCGACGACCGGCAGCGTGGCGACGGTCGGTCGATTCCGCCCGGGCGGTGTCGCTTCCGATCCGCCGACGTCCCACCACCTCGGCGAGATCGGTTCGCTCCGCGGCGGACTCCTCATCCGGCTGGTGATCGCTCACCGCGACCGCCGGCGCCACCATCACGAGAATCTCACCTTCCTTCACCGTCTGCCCCTGGGTCGCGAACGCCTCCACGACAACCACCGTTTCCTCCACCGTCACGTCGTGTTGCATCTTCATCGACTCCAGCACGACAACCGGTCGACCCGCGGACACGACGTCGCCGACCCGCGCGACCGCCGACACCGTCCCCTGCATCGGCGCATACAACGGCCGGGCGGACATGGTCAGAATGCGACCATCGCGCTGCGCGGACCCCGCACCTGTCCCCCCGCCCACGTGACCGCAGACGGATCGATGAGATCGAACTCGGGAATCCGGGCGAGCCAGGTCTCGATGGCTGCACGTAGTTCCATGCGGGCCAGATTCGATCCGGCACAACGATGGATTCCCGCCCCGAAGGCCACATGACGGTTGACGGCCCGGTCGATGACCACCTCGTCGGCCCGCTCGAAAGCCTCGGGATCGCGATTGGCTCCCGGGAAGTTCATCAACACCCGTTCACCGGCCTTCATCGGACAGCCGTTGTACTCGACGTCCTCCATGAGGCGACGCGCCATCGTGACCGGCGAATACGCCCGGAGGAACTCCTCGATGGCCGTGCTCATCAGCTCGGGCTCGGCAACCAATCGGCGACGGTCATCCGGATGGGTGGCGAGGTGCCAGATCGACGAGCCGATGGCCGACCAAGTGGTGTCGACGCCGGCGATCAACATCAGCGAGCACATGCCCAGGATGATCGGCTCCTCGATGGGCTGGCCGTCGATCTCGGTGTGCAACAACTCCGAAATGAGATCGTCGCCGGGGTTCTCCCGGCGAGCCGCCAGAGCGCCCACGAAGAACTCGATCACACCTCGGGTGCCCCGCTGTCGACGCTCGGCGTCGAAGGCGAACTCCAGGACGTCACGCACCCAACCGGTGAAGGTGTCGCTCATCTCGGCGGGCACCCCGAGGATGTGGGCGATCACGCGCACCGGGATCTGCTGCGCGTAGTCCGCGGCCAAATCGGCTTGACCCGTGTTGATAAAGCCGTCGATCAGGCGATTGCAGAGAGCCGCGGTCATGGGCTCGTACGACAGACTCTTCTGGGGCGACATCCAGGGCAGAATCAGACGACGGGTCCAGGTGTGCAACGGCGGATCGGACGAAATCGGCGGCACTCCGTAGGGAAGCATCAACGGCTGGCTGGATCCGGGCAGACCGGTCGCCGGTGGGATGACCGCGATACCGCCTCCGGAGGGAAAGGTCTCGATGTCACGGGCGATGTTCGTGACATCCTCATAGCGCGTCGGAAGCCACGAGCCTCCCCAACGATCGGTGTGCGCGATGGGGCAACTCTCCCGCAGTCCCTCCCAGATCGAGAACGGGTCGTTCACATAGTCCGGATGGAAGATGTCGTAATCGGTCGCCCAGTCGATGAGTTCCTGTTCGCTGGTCATGGGACCTCCCCGTGAGACACTAGCAACGCCGATGTCTCACGCCTTCGTCCGTCGGTACTCCCCCACGATCGGCGCGAGATCATCCGGGCTCGCCCCGTGCATGATCACTCCGTCGACGCCCAGATCGAACTGCCCCCGGATCGCCGCCACGCATTGCTCCGCGGTTCCGGTGGCCGCCGGCGCCAACCATTCGTCGGGGATCAACGGGGCGACCCGCTGCAAATCCTCGGTGGTGGCGGCGTTGTCGAGGGCACCGCGGAATCCCCGCACGAAGTCGTCCTCGCGGAAGCGTTCGAGAACCGCCGGATCCCAGTGATTCGTGGACACCATCAGGTCGCCGTACGCCTGCAGGTAGGTCGCCAGTCGACCGACTGTCTTCTTCAATCGCACGTCCTCGGCGATGTGGTCGCCGATCGTGGCGAAACACGACCAGATCTTCACCGACGCCGGATCGCGCCCCGCCCGCTCCGCCGACTCGCGAACGATACGGACACAACGTGCCGTGGTCTCGTCGGTGAAGAAGGTGTGCAGAATCACGCAATCGAAGGCGCGGCCCGCCAATTCGAGGGTGCGCGGCCCGAACGCCGTGATTCCGAGCGGGATGTCCTCGGAGAACGAGGGGTCGAGCGCCAAAACCGGATACCGACCCATCGGGCCATCGTGTCCGATGATCACCTCGCCCGCGAACAACCGCCGCATCACCCCGACGAAGTCCTCCATCTGCGCGGTCGTGACCGGCGACATGCCATAGGCCCGATACAACGCCTCGATGCCCCGTCCGATGCCCAGTGTGAAGCGCCCACCGGTCAATCGGTGCATCGTCGTGGCGTACGAGGCCGTCACGAGCGGATGCCGAGTGTTGTGGTTCGTCGCGGCCGTGCAGATCCCGAGACGTCTGCTGACCGCTCCCACGGCCCCCGACAGCGTCACCGCCTCCTTGATGTTGAAGCGTTCCGAGATGAAGCAACTACCGAGGGCGAGTTCCTCGGCCCGCTCGACCTCGGCGATGAGATCGCGGGGACTCTTGGGAGCGCCGGGCAGGGTGTAGAAGCCGAGTTCGTGCAGTTGTTCGAGCTGCGTCACGACCGGAACCCTCTCAACAGGTGCCGCACCGCCATCGACGAGGTGGCAGTGAGTGGAGACGCTGGTCCGGCCATCATGGTGTCGACGTTGGCCGCGATGTCCTCGCTGGTCGCGTTGCGATTCGTGTACCCGTCACGCAACTCGAGGTGCACCCCGGCCGCCCAACCCGCCCCGACGCTGATGATCTCGCCGTTCAACGAGCACGATTCGTGACCCAACCAGACCACGAGCGGCGCCACCAACCGCGGACTCAACCACTCACCCAGAGCCGGTGACCACGGAATCGGACCGAAGGCCGTGCCGGGTCGGGTCTTGGCGTACGGGACCACCACGTTCACCCCGATCCCGTGCGGGGAACCCTCGCTCGCCATCCCGCGGGTGAGACCGATGACGCCCATCTTGGCCATCGCGTACAGACTGCCCTCGGGAACCCCGCCGAAGGCCGCGCCCGACGAGACGTTGACGATCCGCCCACCACCATTGGCCGTCATCCACTTCCAGGCCGGGCGCGACACGTTCACCGGACCGCGCAACTGGGTGTCGATCAAGGCGTCGATGCTCGACTCGGGAAACTCCTCGAATCGATCCATGCGCACCTGTCCGGCGTTGTTGACGACCACGTCGACCCGTCCGTAGGAGTCGAGCGCGGTCTCCACGATCGAGCGACCGCCGTCGACGGTCGCCACCGAGTCACGGTTCGCCACCGCCTCACCACCGGCGGCACGAATCTCGGCCACCACGTCGTCGGCGGGATTCGTCCGCGGAGCCTCGGCCGCTCCATCGGAGTCCGAGATACCCACGCCGAGGTCGTTCACGACGACCCGTGCACCACGTCGAGCGAATTCCAGCGCGTATTCGCGCCCGAGGTTCCGTCCGGCCCCGGTGATCACCACCACTCGATCTTCGAAGCGAACTTCCATCAAACACCTCCGAGAAACGTGTTCAGATCCGACAGCGCCCTGCGATCCTGCACCAGGAACAGGTGACCGCCGTCGTACTTCTCGAATCGCGCCCCAGGTATCGCCGAGGCGATCTTGAGCCCGTTGTCGATCGGGGCTATGCCGTCGTGGACTCCCGAAGCCACCATGACCGGAGAGTCGATGTTGCCCAACCGATTCCAGACGTCGTGCCGACTGCGGGCGTCGAGTTGCCACGCGTGTCCGAGAGCCGAGCGTCCCGTCGGTTCCGGACGCGGTGCGAGCAACGCACGATCGAGCGGGTGTTCGCGAAGCCAGTCGTCGTCGAATCGATCATCGACCAGCCTCGTGTAGATCCGCGCCCGTTCGTCGGACGGTCGCTCGGCCAATTCATGCAGAGGGTACGAAGAGCCGCCCTCTCCACCGGCACTCGTGCACGCGAGGTACAACCGCTCGACGAGTCCGGGATGGGTGACCGCGAATTCGAGCGCGACCATTCCCCCGAAGCTGATTCCGAAAACCGCCGTACGGCCCCACCCCACGTGTCGTAGGAGGGCCTCGGCGTCGGCCGCGTAGTCGCTCATCTCGTAGGGGCCGTCGGGCACCCCGGTGTCGCCGAGGCCCCTTTGATCGTGAACCAACACCGTGTTGCGAGCAGCAAGCAGATCGATCAGCGGGCGGGACGTCGCGATGCTGGCGCCGGAGCCGTTGAAGACGAGCAGACGCGGGCCCGACCCCGTGATCTCGTAGTGGATGGGGAAACCGCGTCCGTCGAAGGTTCTCATGACACACCGGCGGAGAAGATGCGAACCGACACCGTCACTACAGTAAGACCGTGGACGCGGGTTCCCCCTCATCGACCTCCGTCGGCGTCATGGTTTCCGATCTGGCCACGGCGGTCGACTTCCTGCGTGAGGTGGGCTTCGCCCTGCAATGGATCCATCCCGCGGACTCGCCCCGCGCCGCACGGCTCCGACGCGATGGCTCGTTGCTCGATCTGACCTTGGGCACTCCAACCGGCGCCACCATCACCGTCGAATCCACCGACGCGACGCCCCGGGAGGTCTGCGGTCCCGACGGCATCGTCGTTCGTTGGTGCCCACCGACCGGTCTCGTGGTTCCTCCGGTGGTCGAACGGACCGCTTTCGGACCGGCCGACCTCGATGCCCGGTGGCACGTGGGTCGCGCCGGCATGCAATATCGGGACCTGATCCCGGATCGCTTGGGTGGAGCGCTGATCGCGTCGAACATCCGTATCGAACGCGCCGGACCCGTACCGGACTATGTGCACCACCACGACGTCCTCTTCCAGTTGATCTTTTGTCGGCGGGGTTGGGTCGAGGTGGTCTACGAGGATCAAGGTCCGCCTTTCATCCTCCACGCCGGTGACTGCGTGATCCAACCTCCGCACATCCGCCATCGGGTGCTCACCAATTCGGACGCCATGGAGGTGGTCGAGATCGGCTATCCCGCCGAGCACCTGACTCTCGTCGAACCCGACCTGCGACTTCCCAACGGAGTCGACCCGGCGCGACGCTGGGACGGGCAGGCCTTCGTGCACCACCACGAGGAGAACCGCCGATGGGTTGCCGCCAGCCACGGCGTGGAACGCACCGACACCGGCGTCCGTACGGCCACCAACGGTCTGGCCGACGTCGAGGTGGTCCGCATGCGATCCGGCGGACGCCACGATCTCCCCGCACTCGAGGTGGCCGGTCGACCACGGTTCGTCTTTCTGCTCTCCGGAGAGGCCGACACGACGGTCGGCGGCCGCACGGTCCGCCTCTCCGAGGGCGCCTCGGCCACGATCCGCGCCCTCGACCCGGCCGTTTTCACCGCCGTCACGGATGCCGAGTTGTTGTTCGTGACCGTGGATGCGTCGCGGGAACCCGATTACTGGCGACCCATCGCCTGACGCCGTTCGGCCTCGGCCACGTCATCGGGTTTGCGGGGCGAGATCAACCGGATTTCGACGCGGTCGATGTCGCCTTCGAATGGATAGCCGTCCCGACGGTGGGCGTAGCCTACGGCGACCGGGGACCCGTGGTCGTACGCCACGCTCGGACCGACACTCGACATCGTGCGCATCACGAACGGAATGGAGAGCGAACCCGTCTCGGCTCCGTCGATCAACAGTGTCGCGACCGCCTCCTTCCCGGTGCGACGGAATCGAACGGAGAGCACCGACGATCCGGGCGGAACCGGCCGATCGGACGTCACGACGTGGTGTTCACCGAAGATGTTGTAATCGAAGACGACTCGACCACCGTCGACGTAGAAGCTGAAACCCGAGTTCTCCGTCCCCGACGCGTAGATGACCCCGCCTCGACCGGCCTCGAGCAGGACGTGCGCGTCCATGTCCCACCTGCGACCGCCCAGCGACGCCGCGGCCTGGGCCGGCATGGGGGCCATCGGCGGGCGGTACACGTTGGTCCGGGACGTCGGGTGTATCGATCGTTCGGCGAAGTTGACACCGAACAGTTCGAGTCCCCGGTCGTCGAGCGGCAACACGCCCTCGCGTTCGGCCTCCTCCCACCACAACGCGATCAACTCGGCGAGGCGCTCGGGTTCGCTCGCCGCCAGGTTGTTGGTCTCGGATCGGTCGACCGCCACGTGGTACAACTCCCAGACGTCGTCATCGAACGAGCGACCCATTTCGTGTCGGGTCACCGCTTTCCAGCCGTCGCAGTGGATGCCGCGATGCCCGCCCATTTCGTAGTACTGCACCTTCTTGCGCGTGGGCGCGGCGGGGTCGTCGATGGCATAACGCATCGAGATGCCGCTGATGGGCATCACCTCCATTCCTCGGAAGGTCGAGCCCGGTTGCACCCCCGTGATCTCGAGGATCGTGGGGACGATGTCGTTGACGTGGTGAAACTGGTCGCGCAGGCTTCCACGATCGTCGATTCCCGCCGGCCAGCGCATGATGCACGGAACGTGGATGCCGCCTTCGTGCGTGTTCTGCTTGTACCACTTGAACGGAGTGTTGCCCGCCTGTGACCAGCCCCACGGGTAGTTGCTGTGCGAATGCGGCCCACCGATCTCGTCGATCCGGGCGATCGCCTCGTCGGGGGTCTCGAGGATCATGTTGAAGAACTTCATCTCGTGGAGGACTCCGAAAGGACCACCCTCCTGCGAGGCACCGTTGTCGGCCATCAACATGATCACGGTGTTGTCGTCGACCCCCAGTCGCTTCAGCGATGCGAGCAGACGTCCGATCTGGTCGTCGGTGTGGTCGAGGAACGCCGCGTACGCCTCCTGCAAGCGACACGCGAGTCTCCTTTGGTTGTCGGACAGGTCGTCCCAGGCCTCGACTCCCGGGTTCCGTGGCGCCAGTTCGGTGTCCGCGGGGATGACCCCCAGTTCCTTCTGCCGGGCGAACCACCGGTCACGGTACACGTCCCAGCCCTCGTCGAAGGCTCCTCGGTACTTCTGCAGATACGCCTCGGGGGCCTGATGGGGCGCGTGCGTGGCGCCGAACGCGAGGTACATGAAGAACGGCCGGTCCGGACGCAGGCTCACCGAGTCGTGCATGAACTCGATGCTCTTGTCGATGAGATCCTCGGTGAGGTGGTAGCCGTCCTCCGGGCGGCCGGGGGGTTCGATCCAGTGGTTGTCGTTGACGAGTTCGGGGTGGAACTGATCGGTCTCACCGTCCATGAA
>JBJTBM010000122.1:0-3423 GCA_046091365.1 Acidimicrobiia bacterium
GACCATCGGCCTGCTGGGCGTCGATGCAACGTACGCGAACTCCGATCCAGCCGGCTACGAGCGCATGATCCGCTGGAGCGCCGACGGGCAGCTGTGGGACTACAACCAGACCCTCGGGTCGAGCACCTACGGCTGGCGAACAGGACAGACGAACGGAGTCACGGTGTCGGGCTCGCCGAGACAGGTTCGCCTCGAGTTGTACCCACACCCGACGACGACGTGTTCGGGCACCAACGAGAACGAGCCGTGCTACTGGTTGACCTACGACCCATGGACCTCGACGCGCGGTGGTGTGCACGTGCAGGTCGAGTCGACCCAAGGGACGAATTGGCTCGACATCGGCACGATTCGGCTCCCCACGCTGGGCGTGGCTGGCGCGTTCCGCATGGACGGCGACATCGTGTCGTCGTCGCCCGTGGCCACCGGTCGCGTGTCGATCGACCTGTTCCAGGTGGACTGCTCGTGGCACGAGACGTGCGTGCATCCCCCCGTCAATGAGCGCGGCAACCAGTTGGGGGGCTTCGCATCGAGCACCAATCGAGGTGCGCGTTGGACCGGAGGCGTCGTCTGGCCGGGCCAGTACATCGTGTTCATCAAGGACAGTCTTCGGGGGGTCAACGTTCACGGATTCGCCCGGGTGGACGCCGAACACATCCCCACCATCGACCTCGACGTGGCCTGCCTCGGTTTGGAGACCTGTGTGATCGATCAAGGGACGGTGTCCGCTCCGACCGGAGGGTTCCACCCCACTTCTCCCACCCGAATTCTCGACACCCGCAAAGGTTTGGGGATCTCCAACGGCATGATCCGATTCGGTGACGGCAGCCAGCGGTCGACCAATCCCCTGACGCGCGCGTCCGATGCCGCCAACCACGACCTGAAGGTGACCGGTGTCGGCGGCGTACCGACCAGTGGAGTCAGCGCCGTCCTGTTGAACGTCACCGCCATCGCTCCGGCGACCGACGGTTTCGTCACGGTCGGCCCTCGTCCCGCTGGCCGCGGTGACCTCTTCGACGACCAACATTCGTACGGACCGTGGCCCAATGCGTCGAACCTCAACTCCCGCGCCGGACAAACCGCGCCGAACCTCGTGCTCGCCCGCGTCGGCGCCGGTGGTCGGGTACGCATTTACAACTATGGGTACCCGATGCACATGGTGGCCGACGTCGCCGGATGGTTCGACACCGGCTCGTCGGCGACGAGTACGGGTGGTCTCGCGTTCACCGGTGTCTCACCCCAAAGGTTGATCGACACCCGCCATGGCAGCGGAGGCATCGGGCGCTTCGCCCCCGGTGACGACCGGCGAGTCATGATCAGTGGCGTGGCCGGAGTGCCCGCGAACGCCCAGTCCGTCGTCGTCAACATCACCGCGGTATCACCCGACGGCACCGGATACGTCACCGCGTATCCCTCGGGAAGCACCGTACCGGACGCCTCGAACCTCAACCTCACGCGAGGCTCCGACCGACCGAATCTCGCGGTCGTCAAGATCGGCGCCGACGGGGCAATACGTCTTCGGGTCGCCGAGACGAGCACCGATCTCCTCGTCGATGTGCAGGGCTATTTCGGACCGACTTCCGACTCGACCAGCACCGCGAAGCGAACGACCGCCATCGACCCGGTGCGCATCTTCGACACCCGCAACGGCGTGGGCACCATCAGTGGACGTCTCGCACCGGGCGACACCCGCACCGTTGCCGTCGCCGGTGTCGCGGGGATTCCGGTCAACGCATCGGCGGTCTACCTGAACATCACTTCGGTCGGCGGATCAGCGTGGGGATGGCTCGCGGTGTGGCCCACCGGAGGCGCGCGACCGGACGTCTCCAACGTGAACTGGCCCGGTGGTACGGACGTGCCGAACATGGCCGTCGTCCCTCTGGGGACCGGCGGCACACTGCAGCTCTACAACGACCCAGGAACGAGTGGCACCTCGACCACCCACGTGTTGATCGACGTGATGGGCTACGTGGTCTGACCGACGACATCGGTGAGCGTGCGTGAGAACACGCCGAAGTCGAAGTCGAGTGCGCGTCGTCGGGCGGCCGACGACATCGAGTCACACAGCGTCGCATCGTCCATGAGTCGGCGCGTGTGCTCGATCAATTCGTCGATCGTGTGCCAGTGGAAGCCGTCGACGCCGTGTCGAACAATTTCGGCCGGGCCGGCCGCGCCGAACACCACCGGCACCGCACCGGCGGCCATGGCCTCCACCACAGCAATACCGAAGTGTTCGAATCGATCGGGGTGCGCCTCGAGATCCTCGCCGAATCCCCCGGCGTGCCAGAAGATCGACGCACCGGCCAGGGTGCTCTCGACCTTGGCGCGCGGGGCGTTGAGGTGAACATCCACGGGTAGTCCGATGGCGCCGCGCCGGATGCCGAGCGCGTAATCGCGACTCGAAGCGTCGGCTCCGCCCACGAAGATCAACCGCCACCCACCGACGCCCTCAGTCGACGACACCATACGGGCGAAGCCGCGCAACAGATCGGCCTGCTTCTTGCAATGGCCGAACGACGGATCGAAGAAGCGCCCGATCGAGGCGATGGTGGGGGTCTTGTCACCGGGCACCACTGTCGGTCGCACCGGTGGGTGCACCACCACACTGTCGACCCCCCACAGTCGGCGGATCCATCGTGAGGTGTACGCCGAGTTCGCCATGAAGGTGGTGTAGGTGTCGACCCACGAGGTGTCCACCAGTCGTCGCTCGAGGCCCCGCTTCACCCCGGCCATCGGACCCGGAAGCCGAGGGGGAACGGACAGCACCTTGGTTCCGAGACGGGCGACAGTGCGAACCACTCGTTGCCTCGGCGTGGCGGGTAGGCCGGGAAAGTGCACGTAGTACAAGCCCCGTGACGAACGATTACGCGCGACGCTGAGATAGGTGCCGTTGATGAAGACGTCGTAATCGGCGCTGGCCTCACCGGCGTGCTCGTCGTCGACCACCTTGCGCCACGAACAGCCGGAGAGATCCACACCGAGTCGCGAACGAGTCACGTCGATGTCGATCGGTTCGGGGCCGAGCAAGGTGACGTCGTGGCCGTCGCGTAGACATTCGGCAATGGCGGCACTCACCTGCTCGCCTCCGCCGTAGGTGGTCCAATAGAGGTTGTAGATCGCGATCCGACTCACTTGGACACCTCCCACCGCATGAGGGACCTCCGTGAACGGTGACGATCCATCATCCAGCGGTCGCGCAACATGGCGGGTAACAAAGACAGGTAGCTCCGCAGCACCCGACGTCGATGTCGAGCCTCGGGTCGCGCCGGCATGCGCAACGTGAGTGGGCGCAACACCAGGTGTCGGAGGTTGATCACGACGGTCCTCTTCACCTCTCCGAGACCCGAACGAACCGCCAACCAGCCGGGGGCGTTCTTCGCCAACACCAGCAAACGGTTGCGTTCGGTGTGGAAACGGAACACATCA
>JBJTBM010000123.1:0-6031 GCA_046091365.1 Acidimicrobiia bacterium
TACGTGGCGGTCGAGATCAAACGTCGCGGAGAGATCGACGGCGTCGAGCAACTCGCGCGCTACCTCGAGGTGTTGCGAGCCGACGCGAACCTCGTGGGTTTGCGCGGCATCTTCGCGGCCCAGAGCATCAAGCCCCAGGCCCAGGTGATCGCCGAACAGCGGTCGATCACCTGCGTCGAGGTGGACTACGACGATCTGCGCGGGCGGCGCCCCGACGACCTTCGTCTGTTCTGAATCAGGAGTGTCGTACGAGACCTTGGTCGATGACCACCCGGTCGCCGACCGAAGTGGTGAACACGGCCTCACCGGAGCCCGTCTTCCAGATGCGCACGGTCAACTCGTCACCCGGCAACACCGGCGACGAGAAACGGCCCTCGATGTGGTGGAAGCGCGTCACGTCGTTGTCGCACAGCGCCTTCAACAGCATGCGACCGGTGAATCCGTAGGTGCACAGCCCGTGGAGAATCGGACGATCGAAGCCTCCCAAGGCCGCGAACGACGGATCGGTGTGCAACGGGTTGCGGTCGCCCGACAAGCGGTAGACGAACGCCTGATCCGGCGAGGTGGTCAATGACACCTCGTGGTCGGGCGCCGCGGCGGGCGGTTCGTTCTGCGGACCGGACGGCCCACGGTCGCCGCCCCATCCACCTTCGCCACGGATGAACACCGACGAACGCGTGGTCCACAAAGGCTCACCGGTGGCCGACTTCACCTCGGCCTCGGTGACCACGACCGCCGCCTTGCCCTTGTCGTGCATGGCGACGACCTTGTCCTGCACGGTCGCCTCGGCTTCGACGGGTATCGGTCGGTGCAAGGTGATCGCCTGTGATCCGTGAACGAGCATGGCCCAGTTGAACGAGCCGATCGATGCCATCGCCGACCGACCGGCCGACGTGGTGCCCGAGCCGGCGACCACGGCGAAGGTCGGGAACACGACCTGGTTCAGGTCTTTGGTGTTCTCGGTGGTGAAGGCGAGATCGTCGCCACCCGCACCGATACCCACGGCATAGAGCAAGGCGTCCTTCGACGTCCAGGACATCGTGCGCACGTCGCCGACGGTTCCGACTGCTTCGGGGTTCAAGGGCATGTCTGTTCTCCTCTGTGTGATTCTTCGGTTCAGGAACGGGGCTGCGGCCAGCCGCCGGGCGTGCCATCCATGCCCGAGTTCTTGCGGGCGGTCTTCAGAAGTTCGGTCACGATGGGACCGAGTTGGGTGGGGTCGTCGACCGGTGCGTGCTTGGGGCCGCGCACCCATCCCTCGGCCACGGCGAGCACGTCTCCGCTGGCCTCGAAGACACGACCGGTGACATCGGCGGCTTCGTCGGACGCCAACCACGTGACGATCGGGGCGATCCAACGCGGCGACCGCTTCTCGCGATCCTCGTCGGTTTCGGGCGCCGGTCCGAGACCCTCGGTCATGCGGGTGAGGGCCACCGGGGCCACCGCGTTGACGGTGACGTTGTAGCGCGCCATCTCGAGGGCCGCGATGTTGGTGAACGCGGCGATGCCGGCCTTGGCCGCGCCGTAGTTGGTCTGGCCGACGTTGCCATAGATGCCCGACACCGACGTGGTGTTGATGATGCGACCCGACACCGGCTTACCGGCCTTGCTCTGCTCACGCCAATATGCGCAGGCGTGGCGAGTGGGCGCGAAGGTTCCCTTGAGGTGCACGTTGATGACCGCGTCCCACTCGGCCTCGGTCATGGAGAACAACATGCGGTCGCGCAGGATGCCCGCGTTGTTCACGACGATGTGCAGGTCACCGAACGTGTCGATGGCGGTCTGGATCATTCGCGCGGCACCCTCGTAGTCGCTGACGCTGTCACCGTTCGCCACCGCCTCTCCGCCCATAGCCTTGATCTCCTCGACCACCTGTTGGGCGGGCGAGAGATCGCCGCCGCTGCCGTCGACGTTCCCGCCGAGGTCGTTCACGACCACTTTGGCGCCCTGAGCCGCCAGGCTGAGCGCGTGTTCGCGTCCGATGCCTCGACCGGCCCCGGTCACGATCGCGGTTCGTCCTTCACACAGTCGAGCCATCGACGTCTCCTTGCGTTACCGGGTGATCACCCGTCTGTGACTTCTGCTCCACGGATCATAGGTAACGCCATCCGGTGGCACACCAGTCGCCGACCACTCCTAGCCTTGCGCCGTGAACGCCGTGCGACCCGACATCGACTGTGACCTGCTGGTCGTGGGCGCTGGACCGGCCGGCGCCGCCGCCGCTATCACGGCCGCGCGGGCCGGACTGCGGGTGACCGTCGTCGACAAAGCCCGGTTCCCCCGTGACAAGTGCTGCGGTGATGGACTGACCACCTTGGCCCTGCGCCAGTTGCAGTCTCTCGGTTTCGACCCGTCCACGGTTCCCTCGTGGCAAGACGTCTCGGCCGCCCATCTTCGCTCTCCGTCGGGTCGCGAGGTGCGCCTGCCTCTACCCGAGAACGGACGCTTCGCCGCCGTCACGCCCCGCGTCGAATTGGACGCCGCTCTGGTCGATCACGCCCGAACGATCGGCGCCACCATCATCGAGGAGTGCTCGTTCGACGGTATCTCTTCCGCTGCCGACCAGGTGACGGTGAGCGTCGTCATCGACGGATCGACCTCCACCATTCACGCCCCGTGGGTCGTCGCGGCCGATGGCATGTGGAGTCCGGTGCGCAAGGCGATGGGCGTGGCGACCGAGGGATACCTCGGCGAGTGGCACGCCTTTCGCCAATACGCCAGCAACGTGACCGGTCCGGCCAAGGATCGACTGATCGTCTGGTTCGACGAGGATCTGCTCCCCGGTTACGCGTGGAGTTTCCCTTTGCCGGGCAACCGCGTGAACATCGGCTTCGGCATCCTTCGAGACGGCGAGCGCCGCGTGCAAGACATGAAGGTTCTGTGGAACGACCTCCTGCGTCGCGATCACGTGGTCGACGCTTTGGGTGAGGGTTTCCAACTGGAGGGTCGTCACACCGCCTGGCCCATTCCGGCCCGCATCGACGAGGCGGTCACCTCCAGCGGACGCGTGCTGTTCGTCGGCGACGCGGCCATGGCCACCGATGCCCTTACCGGAGAAGGAATCGGACAGGCCTTGTTGACCGGCGTCGAAGCGGCCAAGGCCGTGATCGGAGCGGACGATCCGGCAAGCGTGCGAAGCCGCTATGCCCGCGCGGTGCGTCATCACCTCTTGGCCGACCATCGCATGTCGATGCGACTGTCGAAGGTGCTCGCCAAACCGAAGGGCGCTCGAGGCGCGATCGCCATCTTGGACAAGTCGGGATCATGGGGACGGCGCAACTTCGCCCGCTGGATGTTCGAGGACGAACCGCGGGCCATCGCCCTCACCCCGGGACGCTGGCACCGCCGACTGTTCCGTCAACACGGCGCCTACTGAGTCGGTCGCCCCGTCCCACGACTACCGTGGCGACATGCGCACCCGACTGACCGAACTGCTCGACATAGAACACCCGGTGATGCTCGCCGGCATGGGTGGAGTGTCGTACTCGCAACTGGTGGCCGCGGTGAGCGAGGCCGGGGGTATCGGCACCTTCGGTGCGGCGCCGATGCGACCGGGTCAACTCGACGAGGAGATCGCCGCCGTCCATCGTCTGACCTCCAAGCCCTTCGGCGTCGATCTCCTGGCGGCCATTCCGGGTCAGTTGGAGAAGGACGTCGACAGCATCATCGCCGGTGGCGCGCGCATCTTCGTCGCCGGCCTCGGAGTGCCCCGCGAAATCATCGACGTTCTGCACGCCAACAACATCCTCGTCGGATCGATGTGCGGCAAGGTGCGCCACGCCGAGGCCGCGTTGGCCAGCGGCTGCGACTTCGTCGTGGCCCAGGGCACCGAGGGGGGCGGACACACCGGCACCGTGGCGACGATGGCTCTGGTGCCTCAGGTCGTCGATGCGGTCGGGGCCAAGATCCCGGTCGTGGCCGCCGGCGGATTGTTCGACGGCCGCGGACTCGCAGCCTCGCTCGCTCTCGGGGCCGACGGTGTCTGGATGGGTACCCGCTTCATCGCCACTCCCGAGGCGCACGCCCCGAACGCCTACAAACAGACGCTGCTCGAGTTGCCCGAGGACGGAACGGTCGTGTCGCGCGCGTACACCGGCAAGACCTGTCGTGTCGTGCGCACCGACTGGACCCAACACTTCGAGGAGCATCCCGAGGAGTTGAAGCGGTTCCCCGAACAGGTCGGGGTGTCGGTCGGAGCGGGCGCCAACCATATGGGCGCTCCCCCGGAGGTGGAGGTCGACCCCAAACGCGAATTCATGCCCGCGGGTCAAGGTGTCGGTGCGGTGCGCGAACTCGTGCCCGCCGGCGATCTCGTGCGGCAGATCGTGCGCGAGGCCGAACAGGTCATCGCCGCGATGGCTCGTTTCGCTCGCTGAGCGGACCGCGTCCATGTGGACGATGTTGCGATCGAACGCCGACATGCGGCGGATGTTCCTGGCCCAAGTCGTCTCGTACATGGGTGACTGGTTCTCTTTCGTCGCACTCGTCGGCCTCATCAAGGATCTGACCGACTCGAACTTCCTCGTGTCGATGGTGATGGTGTCGTTCTCGTTGCCGTCCTTCTTCGCCTCCCCGATCGCCGGCCCCATTGCGGACCGATTCGACCGACGCCGCATCCTCGTGGCCGTATCGGGGTTCCAAGCGCTGGCGGCACTGGGACTCCTCCTGGTGGGTGCCGACACGGTGTGGTTGGCCTTCGTCTTCCAGAGCACGGTCTCGGCCCTGGCCGCCGTCATCGGGCCCGCATCGCAGGCGGCCATTCCGAACATCGCCCGGGACGCCGACGAACTCTCGAAGGCAAACTCCCTACTCGGCTCGACGTGGGGCGTCATGTTGGCGGTCGGCGCGGCCATCGGTGGCGTGTTCGCGGCAACCTTCGGTCGTGATGCGGCGTTCATCGCCAATGCGCTCTCGTTCGTCGTCTCCGGAATCTTCTTCTCCCGTATCCGCACGCCGATGCGGGCCCCCGCGGACCCCACCAAACGGCGACAACGGTTGCGCCCGGTGGCCGACATGGGCGAGGCCCTCACCCATGCGCGTCGGGACCCGGTGTTGATGACCCTCGTTCTGTCGAAGACGACCTTTGCCGTGGGCAGTGGCGTGGTGTCGCAATTGGCGGTGTTGGCCTCGGACGTGTTCGACGGTGGTGACGGTTACCGCGGCATCCTGATCGGTGCGCGCGGCCTCGGCGCGGGCATCGGACCGGCTCTCGCGATGAAGTACACCGGTCGCGATCTCGGTCGGGTGCTGCGGGTGTGCGGCATTTCGAGCCTCACGTTCAGTCTCTGTTACCTCACCGGCGCGTGGATGCCGTTGTTCGGTCTGGCCGCCCTCTTCATCGTGTTGGCACACCTCGGAGGGGGCGCTCAGTGGACTCTCAGCACGTACGGCCTGCAGATGCGCTCCCCCGACGAGTTGCGCGGACGCATCATCGCCGGTGACTTCGCCCTCGTCACCCTCATGATGTCGGTCACGAGCTCCCTGGCCGGTCTGTTGTCCGACGCGATCGGCGTCCGCGAAACCATCACGGTGTTCACCGGCGCGGCGGCGGTCGCGAGTTTCGTCTACATCAACGCGACGCGACGGCTGCGCACTCGACTGCTGAGTTCGCCAACGTCTGGGCCCTGACGTCGTTGGCCAGGTTCGTGGCCATCTTGTTCATGACGTAGGCCACGCTCAATTCCGACTCGGGCAACGCGAACGCCACCGACCCTCCGGCCCCGGGGTGTCCGAACGAGCCCGGTCCGCCGAAAAGGCTGAACATGCCGTGGACCATGAAGCCCATGCCGAAGGTCGTCGGCATGATGAGGCACACGTCGGGTTCGTTGTCGGGGGTCACCTTGGTGCGGGCGCGATCGACCGTCGACGAGGTCAGAAGTCGAACTCCGTCGACCTCACCGATGGTGGCGGAATAAATGCGGGCCAGCGACCGAGCGTTGGTGATGGCGTTGGCGGCCGGGATCTCGGCCGCGTGAACGTCACGGCGGTTGAACGCACCGTCGACACTGAACGCACCGTTCAAGCTGAGCGC
>JBJTBM010000124.1:0-24050 GCA_046091365.1 Acidimicrobiia bacterium
TCTTAAACCGGCGCCTGTCCCGGGGCGTAATGTCGAGTACCGACGACAACTCATCGGCCATGGCTTCCCAGCCCGCCGGTGTCTTGGAGGGGGTGATCTCCAGCGTATAGGCCGAATAGTTGCTCGCCAGCACGACGCCATTGCGGTCCACAATGAGTCCGCGGTTGGGCACGATGGGCACAATGGCGGTGCGGTTGCTCTCGGCCTGCGCACGCAGATCATCATGGCGCACCACCTGCAGCACCACCAAGCGGATCGCGAGCAGCGCAAAGCAGACCAGCACCAGCAGACCCAGCACCAGTACGCGCAGGCGAAAACGCGCCAGCTCCGCCTCGACATTGCGCAGCTCGGTCATGGGCTCGCTCTATCCGAAAGGGCAGGCTTGGACTGCATTCTCAGAGCGGCCTATTGGCATCCGGCTCAGGAGCGCGGCGTTGGGGGGCCAACAAGACGATATTGGCAACCGGCCACAACATGGCTTCCAGTACCGGTGAAAGAAATACAGAAAAGCCCGGAAAGTTGCCACCCACCACCATGCGCACGCCCAAAGTAATGGCATGCGAAGCCAGAAACAAAGGCAGCACCTGCAGCGCCTGCAAGGGTACGGAAAACCACAACAAACGCCGGTGCACCGTGATAGCCAAGAAACTCAGCACCGCATAGGCCAAGGCATGCTGTCCCAGCAAACCGGATTGGTGTACATCCATCAATAAGCCAAAGACAAAGGCCGCCACAATGCCAATGCGCAAAGGCTGGTGTACCGTCCAAAAAACCAGCACTACCGCCAGCAGATCCGGGCTCCACGCCGCGCGCCCCCACAAACCCATGTTCTGCAACATGTTGAGCAGCATGGCAACCAACACACTAGCCCACAGGAATATGGGATTGACGGGCAGCAGCAGTTGCTGGCCTGGCGGCATGATCATGGCGTGCTTCTCCGGTTCATGCAGTGCATCATTTCACCCCTGCGCGCTTGGGCGCGGTGGGGGCAGGCTCCGGTGCGGGACGCGGCGGAATCTGGGCGGTGACCGGCTCCAACACCAGCACGTAGGCCGCGGCGGAAACCGCAGCCAGTGGTACGCAGTAAATGCGCGCAAACACTGCGTCCACCCGGCGCTCTACGTTTTCCACACGCGCCACCGGCAAGCCCGGAGGGTAGATGCCGTCGACGCCACTGGTGGTCAGCAAATCACCTGCAGCGACATCGGCGTTGGCCGCCATGTAGCGCAGCTCCATGGCATCAGCCCGTGTGGATACGTCCCCAAATGCGACGCTGCGCGCACCTGTGCGCGTGTTGAGCACCGGGATGGCATGGTCGCGGTCGGTAATCAAGGTGACTTCGCTCACCATAGGGTAGACCCGCGTCACCTGACCAATAACACCCGCTTCATCCAGCACGGGCGAACCGACACTCACATGGGCGATCGACCCTTTGTCGATGATGACCTTGCGACTGAAGGGATCAGCCGCGTCATAGACCACCTGGGCCGCCATGGCGTTGGACTGCAGGCGATCGCGCAGTCCCATGAGCTTGCGCAAACGCGTGTTCTCCAACAACAACTGGTCGACCTGGTTGGCGCGCTGCGATTGCTCGCTGCGGCTCTTGAGTGCGGCATCCTTTTGCGCCTGCGCATCGGCCATGGCAGAAAAGTATTGACCAACCCCCGGTGCCAGCACCACCGGGCGCATGGCCAGCCACTGCACCGGGTACAGGGCCGTGGCCAGAACCTTGCGCACGGGCTCGGTCACGCGAAAGCGCACATCGGCCACCATCCGCAACACCGCTAGTGCGCTGCAAACGGCCAGCTTAGACAAGGCCGATGGGCCCTGCCGAAAGAAGGGTGGTGCTTCTCTGCTCAGCGTACCCAGTGGCATCGCTGCGTACGCCGCTTATTCGCTGGTAAAGATTGCGCCCAGACTTTCCATCTGTTCCAGCGCCATGCCACAACCACGCACCACGCAGGTCAACGGGTCTTCGGCCACCAAGACGGGCAGACCGGTTTCTTCTGCCAGCAGGCGATCAAGGTCGCGCAACAAAGCGCCGCCGCCGGTCAGCATCATGCCGCGGTCCGCAATATCGGCACCGAGTTCGGGCGGGGTTTGTTCCAGCGCGTTCTTCACAGAAGACACGATGTTGTTGAGCGGGTCGGTCAGGGCTTCCAGAATCTCGTTGGAAGAGATGGTGAAGCTGCGGGGCACGCCTTCCGACAGGTTGCGCCCGCGCACTTCCATTTCCTTGACTTCCGAGCCGGGGAATGCGGAACCGATGTGTTTCTTGATGTTTTCTGCAGTGGGCTCGCCAATGAGCATGCCGTAGTTGCGGCGGATGTAGTTGATGATGGCTTCGTCAAACTTGTCGCCGCCGACGCGCACGCTGCCCTTGTAGACCATGCCGCCCAGGGAGATCACGCCGACCTCGGTAGTACCGCCGCCGATGTCGACCACCATGGAGCCGCTGGCCTCACTAACCGGCAAGCCGGCGCCGATGGCTGCCGCCATGGGTTCTTCGATCAGGTACACGGCGCTTGCGCCCGCGCCCTCGGCCGCATCCTTGATGGCGCGGCGCTCAACCTGGGTGGAGCCACAGGGCACGCAAATGATGATGCGCGGACTGGGTTTGTACATGCCACGCGGATGAACCCTCTTGATGAACTGCTTGATCATCTGTTCGGTGATGATGAAGTCGGCAATCACGCCGTCTTTCATGGGGCGAATGGCTTCAATGTTGCCAGGCACCTTGCCCAGCATGGCCTTGGCTTCCTTGCCAACGGCCTGGATCACTTTTTTACCGTGGGGGCCGCCTTCGTGGCGGATGGCGACCACGGAGGGCTGGTCCAGAACAATGCCTTTGTCACGTACGAAGATCAGGGTATTGGCCGTTCCCAAGTCGATGGCCAGGTCGGTGGAGAAGTACCGACGGAAAGATTCAAGCATCTCAAGTCCTCTGGGGCATGCAGGGCACTTCGACCCAACACCACCCCGGTTTTTTCGTTAAAAAATCAGTTATTTGGCACGTCAAGACGGCGTTTTAGCGTCTCTTGGCAAACGCACGATAATAACCCATGACCTGCGGCAATTCCGCTCTGACCAAGCAGGAAAAAGCCCTAATAACCTTTGGTTGCAAATCCCTCCCCACCATGTCCCTGACATCTACCGACATCGCGCGCATCGCCAACCTGGCCCGGCTGGCCCTCAGCCCGGCCGAAAGTGAGCGACTGCAGACGCAAATGAACGATTTTTTTGCCATCGTGGAGCAAATGCGCGCGGTCGACACCAGCGGCAGCATCCCCCTGGCCCACCCCGTGGTCGCCATGCCCGACTTTGCCCTGCGCCTGCGTGACGACGCGGTGCGTGAGCCCGACGCACGCAGCGCCAACCAAAAAAGCGCACCAGCCGTGGAGCACGGCCTGTTTTTGGTGCCTAAGGTGATCGAATAACTGGAACACGCCCAAGATGAGCACCCCTTCTCAAGAATTGCACACCCTGAGCGTGCACGCACTCTCCCAGGCCTTGCAGGCCAAACAGGTCTCCGCAGTGGAAGCGGCCAGCCACTTTCTGGCACGCGGCCGCGCGCACACCGATCTGGGCGCCTATGTGGCTGTGCATGAAGAAACCACCTTGCAGCAAGCCCGCGCCGCCGACGCCCGCATTGCCAAGGGTGATGCGCCCGCACTGACCGGCGTGCCCATTGCCCATAAGGACATCTTTGTCACCAAAGATTTCGTCACCACCGCCGGCTCACGCATGCTGCAGCATTACCAGTCGCCGTTCGATGCGACCGTGGTAGCCAACCTGGCCCACGCCGGTGCAGTGACCTTGGGCAAGCTCAATTGCGACGAGTTCGCCATGGGCTCGAGCACCGAGAACTCCGCGTTCGGCGTCACGCTCAACCCGCGTGACACCTCGCGGGTGGCCGGAGGGTCGAGTGGGGGTAGTGCCGCCGCCGTCGCCGCGGGTTTCGCCCCGGTCAGCCTGGGCAGTGACACCGGGGGATCGATCCGCCAACCCGCCGCCTTGTGCGGTGTGGTGGGGGTGAAACCGACCTACGGCACCGTGAGTCGTTACGGACTGGTCGCCTTCGCCAGCAGTCTCGACCAGATCGGACCGTTCGCGACCGACGTTCGCGACGCGGCGTTGGTGCTCGAGTCGATCTCGGGTCACGACCCCCTCGACTCGACGTCGATTCCGAGTGGACCCCTCGACGTGATGTCGGTGCTCGACCGCGGCGTCGAGGGCATGCGGGTCGGTCGCATCACCGACATGCCCGAGGGCGCCGATCCCGACGTCCTCGAGCGACTCGAGCAAGCGTTCGACTCGCTGCGCGCCGCGGGTGCGACGATCGTCGACGTGGAACTGCCGTCGTTGAAGTACGGGTTGACCGCGTACTACCTCATCGCGCCCGCCGAGGCCAGCAGCAACCTCGCTCGGTACGACGGTGTGCGGTACGGAATGCGCGTCGAGTCTCCCGACACGAACTCGATGTACATGGCGACCCGCGCCACTGGATTCGGCGACGAGGTGAAGCGCCGCATCATGTTGGGCACCTACGCGCTGTCGGCGGGCTACTACGACGCGTACTACGGCAAGGCATTGAAAGTTCGCCGGGTGATCAGCGACGACTTCGCCCGCGCCTACGGTGTGGCCGACGTGTTGCTCACCCCCACCTCGCCGATCCCCGCTTTCAAGGTGGGCGAGAAGGCCGACGATCCGCTGTCGATGTACCTGTGCGACGTCTACACGATCCCGACCAATCTGGCGGGACACCCGGCGATGAGCGTCCCATTCGGCGATTCCCGCGAGGGCCTTCCGATCGGTGTGCAGGTGATGGCGTCGACTCTCGCGGAGCAGTCGATGTTCCGGGTGGCGGCGAGTCTCGAACGGCACATGGTGGCCGAGGGGGTTCGGTCGTGAGCGCCGAGATCGTGGTGGCCCCCAACGACGGATCGTTCATGATCGACGGATACGAATTGGTGTGCGGCCTCGAGGTGCACGTCGAGTTGGCGACCGCCACCAAACTCTTCTCCGCGAGCGCCAATCGCTTCGGCGACGAGCCCAACACCCACATCGACCCGGTGACGCTCGGACTGCCCGGCGCGTTGCCGGTGCTCAACCGTCACGCGGTCGAATTGGCCATGCGCATCGGTCTGGCCCTCAACTGCACCGTGCAACCGAGCACGTTCCACCGCAAGAACTATTTCTACCCCGACATGCCCAAGGCGTACCAGATCTCGCAGTACGACCAACCGATCAACGTCGACGGATGGCTCGAGTTGCCGGGAGGCAAGCGCATCGGTGTCGAGCGCGCGCACCTCGAGGAGGACACGGGCAAGAGCACCCACATCGGGGGCACCGGTGGTCGCATCCACGGAAGCGACCACTCGTTGATCGATTTCAACCGCGCGGGTGTTCCATTGGTCGAGATCGTCGGACGTCCCGACATCGCCTCCCCCGACGAGGCCAAGCAATACGTCACCGAACTCCGGCAGATCCTGGTGGCCGTGGAGGCGAGTGACGCCAAGATGGAGGAAGGTTCGATGCGCTGCGACGCCAACGTGAGCGTGCGCAAGCCCGGTTCGCCCCTCGGCACCCGTTGCGAGATCAAGAACGTCAACTCGGTGCGATCGCTCGGTCGTGCCATCGAGTACGAGGCGAGACGGCAGATCGCCCTCATCGAAGCAGGGGAGTCGATCCGCCAGGAGACCCGCCATTGGGACGAGACCGACGGTCGCACCCATACCTTGCGCACGAAAGAGGACGCCGACGACTACCGCTACTTCCTCGAGCCGGACCTGGTGCCGCTCGACCCGGGAGCCGAGTGGATCGAGACTGTGCGCGCGGCACTTCCGAAGTTGCCGCGCGAACGACGTCGACGTCTCAGCGACGCCACCGGAGCACCGGCCGACGGTGAGGCGGTGATGGTGGTGGTCGAGCGCGGACAGGACGACTATGTGCTCGCCGTCGGTGCGGCGGGAGCCGACGTCGCCCGAGCGCTGGTGCACGTGAAGGAGGCCTACGCCGAGCAGGGTCCGTCGCCGCGCGTTCCGGCGGCTGATCTCGCCGGCATGATCGTGATGGAGACCGGTGGCCAACTGACGTCAACGCAAGCCAAGACGGTCCTGGCCGAACTGGTGGCGAACGACGGGGGAGACGCCCGTTCGATCGCGGCGGCGCACGGTTTCGAGGCCCTCGACACCTCGGCACTCGAGGCCATCGTCGACGAGGCCATCGCGACGCAACCGGAGGCCTGGGCGAAGTATCGCGCCGGCGAGGAAAAGGCCCTCGGCGCTCTGGTCGGCGCGATCATGAAGGCGAGCAAGGGCAAGGCCGACGGAAAGACCGTCACCGCTCTGTTGCAGTCGAAACGTTAGAGACTGCCGGCGACGATCGCGGCCATCGCCCGTCGGCACGTGCGGTCGAACGCCTCGGCCGCCATGTGAAGGTGATCCACCGGCGTGTCTTCTTCCTTGGTGTGACTCAGATCGTTCGTCGACGACGAGAAGATCATCACGGTGGGCACACTGCGGGCCATCTCGCTGGCGTCGTGCAGGGCTCCGCTCGGCAGTACGACCTGGTGTCCAACACAATCGGCGCGACCCGTCGGGTCCGCCCGTGCATGCGGCCAGGTCGCGCAGGCTCGACACGACCCGTGCGGGATCGAATGACATGGCCACGGTGTCGTTGAGGTGCGACAACGATACCGTGATCGTCGGTGAGCGCGCGAACGACGGACCACATCCTGATCGACGACCTGCGGGTGACGTGCATCATCGGGGTGCTCGACCACGAACGCGTGACGCCGCAGCCGTTGCGCATCGATGTCGACATCGAGGTCGACCTGCACGATGCGGGCCAGAGCGACGACCTGACGCAGACGGTTCACTACGGCGAAGTGGCGGTGGCGTTGGCCAACCTGGCCCGCGACACCGAATACCAGTTGCTCGAGCGCCTCGCCCAACACATGACCGAGGTGGTGCTGTCGTTCCCGCTGGTTCGCGCCGTCGACCTGACCCTGACGAAGCTCGAGCCACCGATTCCCGAGCGGATCGGGTCGACCGCGGTGCGTCTGCGCCGTGTGCGTTCGGATTTCTCGTCGTCGACGCCCCACAAGGCGATCCTCGCTCTCGGAAGCAACATTGGTGACCGCGCCGGCTACCTACGGTTCGCCATCGACCGACTCGGCGATCGGGTCACCGCGCAGTCGCAGGTGTTCGAGACCGATCCGGTGGGTGGTCCCGAGAACCAGGGTGCGTACCTCAACATGGTCGTGGCCATCGACACCGAACTCGACCCCTACGCACTGTTGCGGTGGTTGCACCGCATCGAAGCCGATGCCGGCCGGGAGCGCGTCGTGCATTGGGGTCCGCGCACGCTCGATCTCGACATGTTGTTCTTCGACGACGTGGTGATCGACGGCGGCAACCTCGCGGTGCCCCACCCGCGCTACGCGGAGCGTCGCTTCGTTCTCGCCCCGCTCAGCGAAGTCGCTCCCGAACGCTGCCCGTCGGGCTGGGAGACGAATCTGGCGCCCGACGCGGTGTACCCCCGCGGGCCCCTCTCGAACTTCTGAGCGGTTGCTCAGCCGACGACGGCCCGCTCGACGCGGCGGATCTTCTCGGGGTAATGGCCGCGACCGAATTCGGGACGCTGACGCAGCACGATCTCGAGCAACTCGTCGTGTTGGGCGGTCTCTTTCCAGGGCAGGGCGATGTACAGCGGTAGGCCGAACACCCGCAACGAGTCGAGGTTCGAGTACACGTGCTTCTGGTAGAGGTAACGCTCCTCCCACGGCCAGTTCGACGGGGCGAACCCGGTGCCGGGGTCGAGAATGCACGAGTCCCGGAGCCCGTAGCGATCGGCGACACGCAACTGCGCCTCGAAGAAGTCGAGCATCGCCTTCACCGGGTCGGCGCGCACCATCTCCATCTCGCGGGGGTTGGGGCCCGACAGGAAAGGCAGGACGATGGGGGCGTCGAAGTCGGCGGCGACCCGCCACATCTCGTCGGTCTGCATGCCGTCGGCGGCATTGATGACGCCGGCGCCGGACTCGAGAGCGCGCCGCGTGACCTCTGGTTTCCAGGAATCGATGCTCAAGGGCACGCCGAAACCGGCCAACGCCTTCACGATCGATTCGAGGCGTTCCCACTCCTGTTGCCACGGCACGACGGTGGCGTTGTCGGTGCTGCCCTGCCCGCCGAGATCGATTCCGTCACAGCCGTTGGCGAGCAGGTATTCGGCCCGTCGGGTGGCGGCGGTAGCGTCGAGGGCGATCGAGTCCGTGTTCAACGAATCCGGAGAGGCGTTGACCACGCCGTACAGGAACATGGGTCGCAGGCTAGAGCGAGCGGAGCGAGACGACATGAGCGTGAAGACATTCGATCCGAGTGGCTGGACGTTGGAGACGGCCTTGTTGATGAAGGCCGGTCGCACGGTGTCGGTTTGTATCCCGTGCCGCAACGAGGCCGAGACGATCGGCGATCTCGTGCGCCTCATCGAACCGACGCTCGTGGGCACCCTGGTCGACGAGCTGATCGTTCTCGACGATGGATCCCACGACGGGACCGGCGAGATCGCCGGCGAGGCCGGTGCCACCGTGGTGCACGTCGACGAGGTGCACATGTTCCGGGGGTCGGGCAAGGGCAAGGGCAACGCCCTCTGGGCGAGCCTCATCTCCAGCCACGGTGACATCGTGGTTTGGATCGACGGTGACGTCACGAGTTCCACCACCGACTGGATCGTGCGTCTCGTGATGCCCCTCCTCATCGACGACACCGTCGGTCTGGTCAAGGCCAGCTACGACCGTCCGTCGCATCTCGGCGGTGGCGGACGCACCACCGAACTGGTGGCCCGTCCATTGCTTTCGATGTTCTTCCCCGATCTCGCCCGACTCGAACAACCGCTCGCCGGCGAGTTCGCCGGTCGCCGTTCGATGCTCGAACAGATTCCCTTCGCGACCGGGTGGGGGGTCGAGATCGGCATGGTGGTCGACATGGCCGAGCGCTTCGGGACGGCGAGCCTCGCCCAAGTGGACCTCGGCGTCCGACTGCACCGTCACCACAAACTGGAGATCCTGGCGATTCAGGCCGCCGAGGTGGCCGCCACGTTGTTGGCGCGCACGCCCCGGCCGCCGCACACCGCGAGCACCCTCGTGCGAAAGAACGGTGACGTCGTCGCCTTGAACCTCGGCGAACGGCCGCCGGTGGCGAGCCTTCCGCCCATCACCCTCGGCTGACCCCGGCTCAGTCGAGGCGACGTAGGTAACGCAGGAACAAGAAGCCGTCGTCGGTGCCCACGTGCGCCAGCCCCCAGGGATCGCGCAACGCCAGCGGTCCGGTGGCGATTCGTTGACTCGAGCCTCCCACGAATCGCGGCGCCACGGTGAGACAGATCTCGTCGACCAGGTCGGCGGCCAGCATCTGCGCGTTGAGGCTCGGTCCACCCTCGAGCACGCAGAGGCGGCCCGGTAGGTCGCGCACGATGTCGCGCACGTCGCCGGAGACCAACCGAGTGTTGCCCGAGGCGAGCAGGGCCGCGGCATTGCGCCCGAGATCGCCCGAGCGTGAGACGACCGCGAGAACCTGGTGGGCGGGCAGCGGGTTGTAACCGTCTTGTCGCAGGGTCTCGGCCCCCACCAACACGCTGTCGCCGCTGCGATGGAGATGGAGGAAGATCTCGCGGTCGGTGGGTCCACCGAGCAGGGCCGAATTCCCCTCGAGCGACACGGCGCCGTCGGCGGTTCCGATCATCGACATGATGATCCACGGACGGTCCTCTGGTCGGGGGCGACCGCTCAGGTCGTAGGCCTCGGCCACCGCGACATCGGTGGGAACGGGATGGATCAAGCGCACCTCTCGTGTCTAGCGGGTGCGCCAGCGCGACCCTCGGTCCACGGGCCGGCCACGAAGGTCACACGCCCGGGCGAAAAACGCCCGGCTCCGTTTCTGATGACCCGTCAGATGGTGCTGTAGGGTTCAGTCCATGTACCTCGCCGAGACCCCCGACCAGCAGGCCCTGCGCAAGGAGCTACGCGAATACTTCGCCGCCATGCTCACCCCCGAGGTGCGCGCCGAACTGGGGGAATCCGGCGAGGGCAAGCCGTTGTTCCGCGAGTTGGTGCGAAAGATGGGCGCCGACGGCTGGCTCGGTCTCGGGTGGCCCAAGGAGTTCGGTGGTCAGGGGCGACCCGCCACCGACCAGTTCATCATGTTCGACGAGATCCAGCGTGCGCACGCGCCGTTCCCGTTTGTCACCGTGAACACGGTGGGGCCGGCGATCATGGCCCACGGTACCCAGGCGCAAAAGGACCAGTATCTGACCGGCATCCTGAAGGGCGAGATCAACTTCGCGATCGGTTACACCGAACCCGAGGCCGGCACCGACTTGGCCAGTCTGCGCACCACCGCCGTGCTGGACGGCGACGAGTGGGTCATCAACGGCAACAAGGTGTACACCTCCGGCGCGAATCAGAGCGACTACGTGTGGCTCGCGTGTCGCACCGAACCCGACGCTCCCAAGCACCAGGGAATCAGCATCATCATCGTGCCGACGAACACCAAGGGTTTCGAGTGGACTCCCATCGTCACGGTGGGTGGAGTCGTCACCACCGCCACGTACTACACCGACGTGCGGGTGCCCAAGGAGAACGTGATCGGCCAGATCAACGGCGGATGGAAGCTCATAACGATGCAGTTGAACCACGAGCGCGTGGGTTTGGCCGCGTTGTCGGGTCTCACCGAGCGCCTTCTCGACGACGTCACCACCTGGTGTCGCGTCACCGCGTCCGGGGGTGCCGAGGGCGAGAAGATGATCGACGTGGCGTGGGTGCAGCAGGATCTCGCCAAGTGCCACGCGTTGCTCGACGCCATCCGACTCATGACCTGGAAACTGGCCCAGAGCGTGGCCGACAACACGCTCGGACCGGCCGAGGCGAGTGCGGTGAAGGTCTTCGGCACCGAACGCGCCGTCGAGGTGTACCGCATCATGCAGGGCATCCTGGGCCCGGTGTCGCACCTGCGCGACGGTTCCGATGGTGTCGTCATCCACGGTGAGGTCGAGCGCGCCGCGCGCGCCGCACAGATCAACACCTTCGGCGGTGGCGTGAACGAGATCCAGCGCGAACTGGTGGCGACCGCCGGTCTGGGCTTGGTCCGTTCGACCCGCTGATTCAGCGGATTCGCTGGATGCCCGCTCAGCGGATTCTTTGGATGATGGTGCCGGTCGACACGGCGCCACCACAGCACATCGTGACCAAGGCGAACTCCTTGTCGACGCGCTCCAGTTCGTGCAGCGCCGTCGTGATCAGGCGACTGCCGGTCGATCCGACCGGGTGACCGAGGGCGATCGCCCCTCCGTTCACGTTCACCTTGGTCGTCAACTCGTCGCGACCGACGCCGTGTACCTGCGCCCAGCTGAGCACCACGCTGGCGAAGGCCTCGTTGATCTCGACGATGTCGATGTCGTTCATCGTCATGCCGGCGTCGGCGAGTACCTTCTCGGTGGCCTGCACCGGTCCGTCGAGGTGGTAGTACGGCTCGGCTCCGACGAGACACTGGGCCACGATGCGGGCCCGGGGACGCAAACCCTCGGCGCGGGCTCGGTCCTCGTCCATCCAGAGAACGGCGGCGGCGCCGTCGCTGATCTGACTGCTGTTGCCCGCGGTGTGGATGCCGTCGGGTACCACCGGGTTCAACGAGGCCAACTTCTCGGCGGTGGTCTCGCGCAGTCCACCGTCACGGGTGACGACGGTGACGTTGCCCTCGGCGTCGGTGACCTCGACGGGGATGATCTCGCGTTCGAAGCGACCCTCCTCGGTGGCCCGCATCGCCTTCTGTTGCGAGATGAGACCCAGGTGGTCGACGTCGGTGCGCGTGATGCCGCGGCGCGCGGCGATGCGCTCGGCCGCGCCGAACTGATCGGGCATGTCGAGAGCGAAGTCGGCCGGCTTGGAGCTGCCGTTCATGAAGGTCACGTCGGTGCCCTCGCCCAGACGGGGTACGTTGGCACCCAGCCACACCTTGCTCATGTGCTCGACGCCGCACGCCAGGCCCGCGTCGATGACGCCGGCCGCGATCATGTTGTGGATCATGTGATTCGCCTGCTGGCTCGAACCGCATTGGCAGTCGATGGTGGTGGCGGCGACCTGCCACGGCAGGCCCTCGTTCAACCATGCGGTGCGCGACACGTTGCTGGCCTGCTCGCCGGCCTGGGTGACACATCCTCCGACCACCTGGCCCACGCTCATCGGGTCGATTCCCGCGCGTTGCAACACGCCGGCCTGAACGCGCCCGAGCAACGAGACCGCGTGGACGTCGGCGAAAAAGCCGTTGCGCTTTCCGATGGCCGAACGACCGGCCTCGATGATGACGGGCTTGCCCATGTGGTTCTCCTGACGTGCGGGTTACTTGGCGGGGGTGAGTCGGACGGGAAGAGTCTTGATGCCGTGGATGAAACTCGAGCGCAGTTTGCGAACTTCGCCGGCGAGTTCGATGGTGTCGAGTCGCTTGGCCATCTCCTCGAACAGGATGCGCATTTCGAGCCGGGCGAGGTTGGCCCCCAGGCAGAAGTGAGGGCCGCCACCGCCGAAGGTGACGTGCGGATTGGGGTTGCGAGCGATGTCGAAGGTGTTCGGATCGCTGAAGACCGTCTCGTCGCGGTTGGCCGATGGGTAGAGCATGCTCACCGTCTCGCCTTCTTTGATGGTCACCCCGTGCAGTTCGACGTCGCACACCGCGGTGCGCGCGAAGTTGTTGACCGGGGTGCCCCAGCGCAGGATCTCCTCGACCGCCGACGTGACGAGCGAGGGATCTCCCTTGAGTTTGGTCCACTGATCGGGGTGCTCGATCATGGCGAGCGTGCCGTGGCTGATGCCGTTGCGGGTGGTCTCGTTACCGGCCACGGCGAGCAGCAGCATGAAGAGATCGAATTCGTGCTCGGACAACACGTCACCGTCGTGTTCGGAGATGAGGGTCGTGATGATGTCGTCCTTGGGATCGGCTTTTCGCTGCAGGGCGAGCTCGTTCGAGTAGGCGTACAACTCCATGGACGCGATCATCGGGGCGTTGGGGTCTTGGTTGAAGTCGGGATCGGTGGACCCGATCATCGTGTTCGACCAGTCGAACACCTTGCGACGATCCTCGACGGGAATGCCGACCAGTTCGGCGATGGCGATGAGGGGCAACTCGGCCGAGACCTTGTCGACAAAGTCGATCTGGCCGGATTCGAGCGCCTCGTCGATGAGAGACACCGCGACATCGCGGAAGTGAGCCTCGAGCATGCGCATGGCCTTGGGGGTGAAGCCGCGGTTCACGAGACTCTTGAGTCGGGTGTGATCCGGCGGATCGAGGTCGATCATCAGTCGTGCGGCTTCGAGGTCGGGTCGATCCTGGTTCATGAGCGAACCCTTCTTGGCCGACGAGAAGTGGTGGAACTTGCGGCTCACCTCGACGATGTCGGCGTGGCGGGTGAGGGCCCAGAACCACTCGGGGTAGCCCGGCTCGATTCCTCGGTGACGGGCGATCGGTGCCTCACGACGGAGCGCGGCGAACGTCTCATGGGGAGGGCCGTCTTTGTAGGCATCGTTGGAGATGACGTCGAGATTCTCGAAACTCAATGCGCCATTCGTGTCCTGGCTCACCGGTCGACCCCCAGAATCAGCCCGCTCGTGGGCACCCCGGTCCCCGCGGTGACGAGGACGTTCTCGACACTATCCACCTGGTTGACACTCGTCCCACGAATCTGACGCACGGCCTCGGCGATGCCGTTCATACCGTGGATGTAGGCCTCGCCCAACTGGCCGCCATGGGTGTTGATGGGCAGTCGACCGCCCAATTCGAGAGCACCATCGGCGATGTAGTCCTTGGCCTCACCGCGCCCGCAGAACCCGAATTCCTCGAGTTGCATGAGCACGTACGGCGTGAAGTGGTCGTACAGGATCGCGGTCTGGATGTCGGCGGGAGTCAAGCCCGACGACGTCCAGAGTTCGTCGGCGACCACCTTCATTTCGGGCAATTGTGCGATGTCGTCGCGGAAGAACGACGTCATGGTCCACTGCTCGTGGCCGGCTCCCTGCGCCCCGGCGACGATCAACGCGGGCGTGTTCGGCAGATCGCGGGCGCGCTCGGCGCTCACGACGACGAGCGCCTGTCCGCCGTCGCTCTCCTGACAGCAGTCGAGCAGGTGCAACGGATCGACGATCCAGCGACTGGCCTGGTGCTCTTCGAGCGTGATGGGCTCGTTGTAGAACCAGGCCGCTGGGTTTTTGGCCGCGTGCCTGCGGCCGGCGACGGCGACTCGTCCGAAGTCCTCCGATGTCGCTCCGTAGAGGTGCATGTAGCGACGGGCGACCATGGCGACCCATGAGGCCGGGGTGAGTTGGCCGAACGGCGTGGTCCAGGAGAACTGGGCGCGCTCGGCCGTGGCGGCCAGTGGGAGGTCCTGGACGCCCGCGCCGAAGCGACGTCCGCTGCGCTCGTTGAAGGCCCGGTAGCAGACGACGGCGTCGGCGACGCCCGTGGCCACCGCCATCGCGGCCATCACGATCGTGCCGCACGCGGCTCCGCCGCCGTAGTGAACGCGGCTGAAGTGACGGAGCGAGCCGATACCGACGTGGCGCGCGATCTCGACGTCGGGGTTGTTGTCGGTGCTGTAGGTCACCATTCCGTCGATGTCGGAGGGCTTCAATCCGGCGTCGGCGATGGCCGCGGCCACGGCCTCGCTGGCGAGGCTCATCTCGCTGCGGCCGGAGTCCTTGGAGAACTCGGTCGCACCGATGCCGGTGATGGCGGCCCGGCCGCCCAATCGGTTTCCGGGACGACCGACGCTCACGGCAGCACCACCTCGACCGTGGCGTTCATGTGATCGCCCAGTGAGTTCGAGCCCTTCACGGCCACCGTCACTGTGCGCGTGGCGTCGTCCTTGGTGGTGACGGACCCGGTGACGATCATCGTGTCACCGGGATAGTTCGGGGCCCCGAGGCGGATTTTGACCGACGAGATCGACGCGTTGGGTCCGGCCCAGTCGGTGACGTAACGCCCGGCGAACGCGTTCGAGGTGAGGATGTTCATGATGATGTCCTTCGAACCGCGCTCAGCGGCGACGGACGGGTCGTGGTGCACCACCTGGTAGTCGCGCGTGGCGATGGCGGTGCTGACGATGAGGGTGCGAGTCAGCGGAAGTTCGAACGGAGCGATCTGGTCGCCCACGTTCACGCTGGCGTAGGTTCGGGTGTCGGGAAGAGTCGCGGTCATGGGTCTCTCGTCTCTCAGCTGCGGGCGATCAGGTTGCCGAGTCGGGACAGGTGCGCGCTCGCCGAGCCGAGGACGCTGGCCAACTGGATGCCCCACAGGAAGTAGCGGTGCACCGGGTAGTCGACGTCGGCGCCGATTCCGCCGTGAAGATGCTGGGCGGCGGTGACCACCTGCTGGGCTCCCTCGCTGGCCCAGTACGCGGCCACGGCCACGTCGCGGCGGGCGTCGAAACCCTCGCTCAGGCGCCACGCGGCGTTGAGGGCCGTCACGCGCATGGCCTCGGTCGTGATGTAGCCGTCGGCGGCCCGTTGAGTCGTCGCTTGGAAGGCCGACAACGGTTTGCCGAACTGCGTGCGACCCGACAAGTGCGTCGCGGTGAGGGCCAAGGACCCCTCGGCGACTCCGACCTGGATGGCGGCCAGAGCCGTGAGCGAGTGCTCGAAGAGCGAACGCAGCGCTTCGCGTCCGTCGATACCGGCCCCGTGGCCGAGGACCTGCTCGACCGGGATGTCGACGTCGAGATCGACGTGGGCGTGCGGCTCGTGATTGGTGGTATTCACCGGAGTACGCGAGACGCCGGGGAGATCGGTGTCGACGAGGACGATCTGCTCGGCGCCGTCGAGCACGACCGGAACGATGAGCAACGAGGCGTGCTGGGCGAAGGGGACCGCCGGCTTGAAGCCCCGCACCTTGACGCGACCCGACGAGGTGGTGGCGATGACCGCCGGACGCATGACGTCGTTCGCCCCCGACTCGGCGAGCGCGATCGCCACGACGGTCGCGCCCGTAGCGATACCCGGAAGGCGCGCGGCCTGTTGGGCCTCGTTGCCGAAATCCGACAGGGTGAGCGCGGCGACCCCGCTCGACCACAGCGGGACCGGTGCCACGTGGCGACCCTGTCCCATGAGCGCGAGCGACAGTTCGACGGCGCCGAAGCCGCTGCCACCGAACGCCTCGGGCACGCACAGTGCCTGGATTCCGCTGTTGGTCAACTGGTTCCAGAGATCGCGATCGAAGCCGTCGGACTTCTCGACCGCTTTCACACGCTCGACCGTGGCCTGGCCGCTGAAGATCTGCAGGGCCAGATCCTTGATGACCTGCTGTTCCTCGGAGAGGTCGAAGTTCATGATGCGGCTCCGTTCGGGTCGACGATGGCGAAGGGAAGTTTCGTCTCGGGATCGGTCGCCCGGATCTCGATGCGAACCCGGGCGCCGACGACGAGCGCGGACTCCGGGGTGTCGGCGGTGTTCATGATCATGCGCACCGTGTCGTTACCCGGTCGATCGGCGTGTGACGCGCTGGGATCGACATCGACGAGCACGATCGGCAACGGGTAGTCGAAACTCGGCACCTGCGGATAGTGGGCGACGACATAACTGTGGATCGTCCCCGCGCGGGGCATCTCGACGCGCTCGTGGGCGAGGGCGTGGCACGACGGACACATCGGTCCGGTCGGGAAGCGCACACGACCGCACTCGGTGCATGCTTGTGCGCAAAGGCGACCCTCGTTCAGTTCATCGAACCACCACTGGTTGTCGTGAGTCGTGGCCGGGCGAGGACGAGGCGGCTTGGGTTTGGCGACCGGAGCCTTGGCCTTGGGTTGGAAGCGGAAGATGCGGAAGAGCATCGAGCCGACCAATTGGTCGTCGGCGTCGTAGTAGTCCTGACGTGTGCTCACGAAGTGACCGGTGCCGAGGCCGGTGGTCTTTTCGTCGCTGATGCTGTCGATGACGGTGCGCATGGTGAGACGGTCCCCGGGGCGCAGATACCGCTTGTACGTCTGCTCGCTGTTGGTGCCCACCACGCTCGTGAAACCGCGCGAGAACAACAACGCGTTCATGCGCTCGTAGGGGCCGTCACCTCCGCGTTGCGGACCGTCGATGCCGTGCATCACCCACGCTTGCAACATGGTCGGTGGAGCGACGATGCCACCGTGGACGCTGCGAGCGGCCAGTTCGGCGTCGGTGTAGATCGGGTTTCGGTCCCCGACCGCCTCCACGAGGTGTCGGATCATCGGAGCGTTGACCTCGTCGGGTCCCGGCGTCGGCTCGCCGATCTCGAGTCCGACGTACGTCTGCAACTCCGCGTGGAAGGCGGCCTTGGCCTCGGGGGTGGAGTCGACGATCACGTCAGCGATCACATCTTTGGAGTTCGACACGATGGGCTCTTTCATCCGACCCGACTGAGCGACCGCCACGGTTGGTCTTTGTCGGGTTGTGGTTCACGGGGCAGTCCGAGTCCGCGCTCGGCGATGATGTTGTGCTGGATCTCGTCGGTGCCTCCACCGATGCGGATCGCGAACTGACTGAGCAGGTGCTGACCCCAACGGTTGTCGTCGCTGGCGTCGTCGCCCCAGAGCATCGCGTCGGCCCCGATGATGCCGATCGCGGTCTCGGCGCTCAGTCGCCAGTGATTGGCGAAGGCCAGTTTGAGCGTGAGCATCTCGGGTCCGGGCATGCGCCGTTGGCTCATCGCGGTGCGCAGGCGAAAGCCGAGGTACTTCAGGGTCTCCTGGCGGCCGACCGCCTCGGCGAGCCGTTGGCGCACGTGCGAGTCGCGGGCGACGCCCCGACGTTGGGCGAGATCGATGAGGTCGGTGGCACTCCACGACCCACCCGAACCGATGAAGTTGCGCTCGTTGGCCAACGTGGTTTGTGCGACCTTCCAACCCTCGTGGACGCCGCCGAGCACGTTGGAGTTCGGTATGCGCACGTCGGTGAGGAAGGTCTCGTTGAAGTGCTGCACGCCGGTGATCTGGGTGATGGGGCGGACCTCGATTCCCGGGCTGCGCATGTCGAGGATGAAATAGGTGATGCCGGCGTGCTTGGGCTGATCGGGATCGGTGCGGGCGAGCAGGATGGCGTAGTCGGCGTACTGACCGAGGCTGGTCCAGACCTTTTGACCGTTGACCACCCAGTCGTCACCGTCGCGTACGGCACGGGTGCCGAGCGACGCGAGATCGCTGCCCGAGCCCGGTTCGCTGAACAGTTGGCACCACACCTCCTCGCCTTTCAGGATCGGGGACAGGTGCGCGGACTGTTGTTCGGGTGTCCCGTGGGCGATGAGCGTCGGGCCAACCATGCCGATGCTCACCGCGAAGGTCCCGACTGCGACGTCGAACTGCGCCATCTCCTCGTTGAAGATCGCCGCTTGGATCGCGCTGGCACCCTTGCCGCCGTACTGCGCCGGCCAGGTGATGCCGGCCCAGCCGTGATCGAACAGAACGCGTTGCCAGTCGCGACACGCCTGAACGTGTACGGAGAGGTCGCGCGTGTGGTCGAAGATCTCGTCGCTCTTGCGCGCTGCGTGGGCCTCGAGCCAGGCCCGGGCCTCGGCGCGATACGCGGCCTCTTCTGGTGTGTCACCGATGTGCATGCAATCCCCGGGGGTGGTCGCGGACATTCCGCGGTTTCTGACAGTCTGTCAGAAACGCGCCGACCCCCACCTAGCCGGGGAAGGCGGCGTCCCCGGTGTAGAACCCGAGGTCGTCACGACTGTGGTGCATCCAGATCGACCCCGACGCGTCGACCACGTCGGCCCAATGAGCCAGCAGGTCCTCGGGTCCGGCGGACGGGCCACCGCTCCAACCGGCGGTCGTGATGGAGCCGATCAAGGCGGTTCGTCCGGCGCCGGTGGGGAAGAAGTCGCCACTGGTCGGGGCGAGCTCGTGCAGCAGAACCACCGCGGCCGCCGCGCACAAGTGGGGTGGAAAGTTGTCCTCCATCCACCGCCGGGTGTCGGCGTTGGGGTTGAGGGCCGCCGAACGGGTGTAACCGATGGGCATCAGCGCGTTCACCTTGATGCCGTGGGCGGCCCCCTCGATGGCGAGCGAGCGAGTGAGTCCGAGCAACCCGGATTTGGCCATCGAATATGCGGCCATGCCGCTGTTGCCGATCGCGGCACTCGATGCGGTGATGAGCACCCGCCCGTATCTCTGGGCCTTGAGAACGGGCCATGCGGCTCGACACACGAGGTAGGTGCCCACCATGTGGGTGCTCACGATGGTGTCCACCAGTTCGACCGGGGCGTCCTCGATGAGTCCTCCGGGACCACCACGTCCGGCGTTGTTCAGCACGAGATGGAGGCCGCCGAAGGTCTCGACGGCGGTACGCACGATGGATTCTGCGCCGAACGGCGTGGCGACGGTGTTGGTGTCGGCGACCGCCGCCCCTCCGAGCGCCACGATCTCGTCGGCGGTGCCGCGCGCGTGTTCGGCGCTGACGTCGTTCACCACCACCGATGCTCCGCGCGAAGCGAGCGCGAGGGCGTGCTCGCGACCGAGTCCGCGACCGGCGCCGGTGACGATGGCGATGCGTCCGTCGAATCGGAGCAGATCCTCGGAATTCCCCGCTTCCATGAGTTCACCGTACAGTCTCGTCGGGGAGGTGACCATGACGTCGATGTCGCGCGTGGTGATGGTGACCGGCGCGAGTCGGGGCATCGGTCGCGAGACCGCGCTCACCCTCGCCCGTCGCGGACATTCATTGGTGCTCACCGCTCGATCCGTCGACGGCGTGGCCCACTTCGAAGGAACGACGCTGGGCGATCCCCTCGCGGGCGCGCCACTTGCGGGAACGGTGTCCGAGGTGGCCGACGAATGTCGTCGCGAACACGCGCGGATCGGGGCGTCGGCGCGGGTGCTCGCCGTGCCGATGGATCTTGCCGAGGCGTCCTCGGTGCGCGCCGCCGCGGGTCGTGCACTGGCGGAGTTCGGTGTCGTCGACACCTTGGTGTCGAACGCGATCTATCAGGGACCGGGCGTCAACGATCGTTTCGGCGACCTTCCGCTCGATCTCCTGCGCACGGTCGTCGAGGGTGACGCGATCGCACCGCTCATCTTGTTGCAGGAGTTCCTGCCCGGCATGTTGGCGAGCGGTCGCGGGGTGTACGTGCACCTCACGTCGGGCGCGGCGACTCTGACGCCCCGCCGTCCGGCCGGCGAGGGGGGATGGGGAGTCGCGTACGCGATGGCCAAGGGGGCCGCGCATCGAGGGGCCGGTGTGTTGCATGTCGAGCATCGCGCCCAAGGGCTTCGCGCCTACAACCTCAACCCCGGCCACGTCACGACCGAGGTGATGCGAATGCGCGCCGAGCGCGAGGGACGTGAGCCCACGGGAGACGGCCCGCACGACGTGGCGCGGGTCGTCGACTGGTTGATCAAAGGCGGGGCCGAGGTGGAGACGTTGTCGGGCTCGGAGGTCGTGGTGCGCGAGGTCATCGAACGGCTGGCCTGAGGCACTCGCGCAAAAATGCGCTCACCGTTGGCGTGAGGACGCTGTCGTCCGGTTCGCCCAGGACGCGGTTCACCTCCGAGTGGCTGTAATCGCCGGCCACCAGCAACTGGGCGTCACCGCCGGCGGCCACGACCAAGTCGACGAACTCGGTCGCCACCTCTTGTCGACGTGCCGAGCCGCGTGTGACGACGAGGTATCGCGTGGCGGGAGCTCCATCACGTTCGATGCGCACCGAAGGAGATGCGTCGGCCAGCACACCGGGGTCGGATCCGAAGGCGTTCTCGATGGCGGACGGATAAGCGGTGGCGCGATCCTCGAGTCGGTAGCCCTCGGTGTCGTTGGCGACGACGCAGTCGATGGTGTCGTCGTCGAGTCCCCGCGAATCGATGTAGGACGGGTCGGCGGTGACGATGGCCACGGTGTGGCCGCCAGCGGAGTGCCCCAACAAGGAGATGTACTCGGTGTCGAGGTGCAGTGCGTCGCCGTTGTCGACGATGTAGGCCACCGCGTCGGCGACGTCGTCGGGATAGTCGGGCCAAGCTCCCTTCCCGTACTTGTTCGCCAATCGGTAGTTGGTGCTCACCAAGGCGTACCCGAGCGAGTGGGCATACGTGACGCGATCGAAAACCTCGGGATTGGACTTGTCGCCACCCACCCAGGCTCCGCCGTGCACCCACACGAGCACGGGGAACGGACCGCACCCGGCGGGAAGATGCACATCGAAACTTGTGAAGCGATCATCGACACCGGGGTATGTGGCGAATACATGATTGGTGGTCGTGGGTTCGGGGTGGTCGCAGGGCACTGTGGTGCTCGTGGTGATGCTGGTCGTGGTGCTGGTCACCGTGATCGTCGAAACCGATCCCGGGTCGGACCGAGCCTCGTTTCTCACTTCCGATGTACCGCAACCCACCGACAACGCGACGGCGACGACCGCGAATCGCCTCATGACGATGAAGAGCCTCGCAGTTCCGTGACGGCCGATCCGAGCAGGGCGTCGTGCTTGGGGTCCGGCGGGGGTGCGACGAGGATCCCGTCGGCGACATCGCCGAACCATTCGTGAGCGACTCGCGGGAGATCGTCGTACGTCGCCTGGGGTACGAGAGTGTCGAGCACCTCGTCGGTGACGAGCGTCGACAGGTCGGACCATCGGTTCTCGCGGATGAGGGCGCGCAACCGACCAGCCAGTTCGGACCAACCGAACAACTCGAGCGTGCGTTCGTACGCCGGGGTGCTGTAGAGAAAAGCGAGCAGTCGTCGGTTGTGTTCGCGACGTTCATCGAGATCAGCGCCGGTGGCACCGAGGATCCATTGTGTCCCCACCACGAGTTCGATGGCGCGGGGATCGCGCCCGTTGTCGCGGGCCCCTTCGTCCAGTCCCGGTCGGCACAGTTCGCGCAGATAGCGCGGGTGGCTGTTCGTCGGATGGGTCACGAAGCCGTCGGCGATTCCGCCCGCGGCGCGGACCAAGCGCTTGTTGACTCCGCCCATCCAGATGTTGGGCCGCACCACGTGTTCGGGCAACGGGTCGGGGGTGAAGTTCGGGGTCAGGAGGTCGAGGCGGTAATGAGGCCCCTGGTGGTCGAGCGGTTCCACGCCGTCGAACGCACGCCAACACGCACGTACCGCGGCGATGTGATCGACGAGGCGACCGACCGGATCGTCGAAGACCGCGCCGAATCGCCGCTCGACATGGGGTCGAATCTGGGTGCCGAGACCCAACTGGAATCGACCGTTGGACATCGCGGCCAGGTCCCAGGCGGCGTAGGCGACCGCCATCGGACTGCGCACGAGGGCCAGAGCGACGCTGGTGCGCACCGTCAAACGCGTGGTGGCCTGCAACGCCGTCATCGAGGCGAGGAACGGGTCGTGAACCGTCTCGGCCACGTGCAAACCGTCGTAGCCCAGCGACTCGATGCGTCGTGCGTGGGCGGCGATGTCGGCGATGGGTAGCCGAGGATCCATGCCGGCGTAGACGCGCACGTCAACCTCGACCGAACTCGGCCGCGCGCCGCGCGGCCCACGCACGCGCTCGGGCGTTCTCGAGTTCGAAGGCGGCCAGGAGCGACTCGACTTCGTCGTACAGGTCACGGATCGCGGTGATCGCACCGCGATGGTTTCCGGCGATCCCGGTGGCGACGTCGATCGCCCGGTCCAAAAGGAGATCGTGAGCGACCACCTCGGTGACGAGTCCCCAATCGAGCGCCGTCGAAGCGTCGATGAATTCGGCGGTGAGACTCATGCGGCGCGCGCGGCCGGCTCCGATGAGGCGGGGGAGCAGGATCGTCAGACCCCAGCCCGGGATCATCCCGACCTTGGCGTGCGTGTCGGCGAATCGCGCCCGATCGGAGGCGATCAGGAAATCGCAGGCGAGCGCGATCTCGAATCCACCGGTGACCGCGGCGCCGTTGACGGCACCGATGATCGGCACCCGGGTCGGCGGCAGGGCACCCCAATAGCCGGGGTGCGTGTTGGTGCCCTTCTTGTCGCCGCTCGTCACGTCGCGCAGGTCGAAACCGGCACAAAACGCGGGGTCGGCTCCGGTGAGCACGATGGCGCGCACGGACTCGATCGCATCGGCGTCGGTGATCATCCGGGGCAACTCGCGCGACATCGCGGCGTCGATCGAATTGCGTGCCGCGGGGCGATTCAACGTCACCACGGCCACCGTGTCGCCGGCGAGGAGGTCGAGTCGGACGGTGTCTGTCCCTTTCGTGTCGCTCGACATGTCCGCCTCCTCTCGTCGTTGCCGACGTCGCTGTTGACCCTGCGGCGTCGTTGCCGACGTCGCCATTGACATAGTGTCAGATACGTCGGCCGGCGAGGGTTCGCACCGAACGAGGGGGAGATCATGGGGCGGTGGAGTCGCGAGGAATTGCAGCGGGCGCACGACAACTTCGTGGCAACCGCCCACCGTTCGGCGGCAAGCGGCGACTGGCGCGAATGGAGCGAGCTCTTCACCGAGGACGCCGAGTACGAGGAGCACCTCTACGGCAAGTTCCACGGTCGAGCCGCGATCCTGGCGTGGATCACCAAGACCATGGGCCGATTCCCCAGCAGCCACATGCGTGAGTTCCCCCACGACTGGTGCGTGTGCGACGAGGAGAAGGGGTGGTGGATCTGTCAGATCCAGAACCGCTTCGACGACCCGGGCGACGGCGGGGTCTACCAGTCGCCGAACGTGACCATCCTTCAGTACGCCGGCGAGATGAAATTCAGCCGCGAGGAGGACGTCTACAACCCGGCCAACTTCGCCCCGATGGTCGAAGCTTGGATAGCCGCCCGCGAACGACACACACAGGAAGGCAACTCATGAAGTTCTGGTGTGCCACGGCGTTCATGAAGACCAAGCAACTCGTGCACATCGCCCAGTTGCTCGACGAGGCCGGTTACCACGGTCTGATGGTGAGTGATCACCTCGTGTACCCCAAGAATCTGCAGTCGAAGGATCCCTATTCGCCGCACCCCGACGGACGGCCGATCTGGGATCCGGAAACCTCGTGGCCCGATCCGTGGGTGCTCATCGGTGCGATGACGAGCGTGACCAAGCAGTTGAACTTCACCACCAACATCT
>JBJTBM010000125.1:0-4826 GCA_046091365.1 Acidimicrobiia bacterium
ACCAGGTCGGCCCCGGCGTGACAGTCCGCCGAGATCACCGTGTACCGCTCGTCCGAACCTTCGTGACCCATGGTCGTCCCCCTTCGGGTTCCCCCGCCCGGCGTCATTCTTACTGCCCGATGTCATTCTTGCTGATGGCTCAATCCCCACACCATTCTTCACTAATAGTCCATTTTGTCTCGACTGGCGATACATCGTTTTCTTCTGTGACACAATCGGGACATGGCCGTTCAATCCCTACAAACCGTCGAAAACGCCATGACCGTTCTCGAAACCGTGGCCGAGCACCAGCCCATCGGAGTCTCGGCCGTCGCCCGACTCCTCGAGATGGACAAGAACACCGCCCAGCGACTTCTGGTCACGCTCGGTCGACGCGGATGGCTCCCTCAGAACGCGCCAAAAGGCGCCTGGTCGTTGTCGGCGAAGGTGCTCGGGGTGTCGTCGCGGGTCAGTGCGACGATGGCCTCGCGCGCCCGGCCACTGATGAGTTCACTGATGGCGTCGACGCGCGAGACCATCACCTTGTGGAAACTCGACGGCTTCGAGGGTTCTCACACCGCCACCCTGGTCGACATCGTCGAGAGCCCACAGGCGCTGCGTATGGCGGTCCCGATCGGCACCACTCTCGATCTCACCGTGCCCGAGGGATCGCGCTTCGACGTCCAGCCCTACCTGCGTCGGTTCCCCGACGGGCGCACGGCGTGGGGCGAACCCCGTATCGACCACAGCATCCGCTTCTGGGTGCACGACCGCACCTACCCGAGTGCAGTGAGCATCGGAAGCGTGATCTACGACGGGCCCGGGGCCGCGATCGGCACCATCGCGGTCATCGGTCCCAAGACACGCATCGACGACGAGGCGGCGCAGACGATCGGTCAGTCAATCGCCGACGCCGCGCGCACGATCAGCGGATTCTGAAAAAGCGCGAGGTTCGGCTCGCCATAAACTCTTGCCGAGCATGAGACGAACCCTGAACAACGAATACCGGAACGGGTCGCGGTGGTCCGTAAAGTACCCCAAGGAACCAGTGGGGCACCTCGATCACTCGTGTGAACGGTGGGTCGCCCGACCTCGAGGAGGAAACATGTTCAAGCGAATCGGCGCCGCCGTGGTCGGTGGAATGCTCCTGATCTCCGCGGCGTGCAGTGGTGGAGAGAAGTCCACCGATGAATCCTCCGACTCCGGCCCGGCCCGAGCGCTCTTCCAGCCGCCCGGAGTGGTCGGACCCGATTCCTTCGCCCCGTCGTTCGATCTGGCCACCTACGAGGTCACCGAGGAGGACGAGACTCTTTCGGGAACCGTCGACTCGTCGACACCCGGCCTGTATCGCGGTCGCACCTACGGCGGCACCGGCACCAACATCTGCGACGTCGAGAAGATGATCGAATTCCTCACCTACTACGAGGACCGCGGTCGCGCGTGGGCCGAGGTTCAGGGCATCGACTTCGAGAATCTTGCCGAGTACATGCGCGCACTGACGCCGGTCTTCGTCACACAAGACATCAATGTGCGGATGTACGGCTTCAAGAACGGCGCGGCCTACGGCTACGACGCGATCATCGGAGCCGGAACCGCCCTCCTCATCGACGACCAGGGAATCCCGCGCGCTCGCTGTGCGTGTGGCCACCCCCTCCTTCCCCCCACGCCAGAGGAAACCCCCACCACGGAACCAGCGTCCACCACGGTTCCCGGTATCACCACGACCGAGACCGAGCCGGTGTGTCCCGAACTGACGATCGCCGGCGAGTGGAGCGACTACGTAACCACCGAAGGAATCACCTGGCGTTACGTCGCGGCCATCGGTCAGTGGATGAACGTCGACGACCCCGCCGCGTCGCTGGTCGACGTACTGACCGACATACCGGGGTACACCGAACAATGCGGAACTCCCGAAGTGGTGCAGCAACCTTGTCCCGTCGAGGTGCTCGGTTCGTCGTGGACCGACGCGAACGGTGACGTCTGGACGTGGAGCAGCGAGACCGCCGAGGGCGCCAACTGGACGCGCGTCGACGAGGGAGTCCTCGTGCAGGTGAGCACCGCCGACCTTCCCGGTGTGTCGAGTGACTGCTACCAAACCCGGCAGCGCACCCCGAACGATTGCCCCGAGGAGTTCCAGGGGGCGCGATACGTCGACGCATACGGGACCGAATGGGTCTTCACGGGCTCGGCGTGGTGGGCCAACATCGACGGTCAAAACGTGTACCTCACGTCGCTCGAATTGCTCGGCGACGACTGCGCCGATCCGGTGGAATGCCCGCCGTACAAGGCCCGCCTCGGTGACGACTACGTCGATCCCAACGGCGATCGCTGGAACTTCGACTACCACGGCAACGACCGTCCGGGTTGGGACAACCTCGCCACCGATGACGTGGAGTCCCTGAGCAACCGGGAACTTCCTCAGTCCGAGGACTGCGCTCCCCCGACGACGACCACCGAACCACCGTGTCCGCCGACGAAGGCGCGCGTCGGCGACACCTGGGTGTCGACCTCCGGACGCACGTGGGTGTTCGGGACCGATGGGGGCGCCGCCGGATGGGACGACGTGTCCACCGACGACATCGAATCGCTCCCCACCACCTTGCTCCCCGAAACCGACGACTGTCCGATTCCCGTGGTGGCCACCTGCCCCGAACTCGATCCGGTCAACGGAGCGGGCTGGCTCACGCCCGACGGAATGATCTTCATCTACTCGATCGACCTCGCCGCTTGGGTCAGCGCCGCTGATCCCAACGTGACGATCAGCAACACCGCACTCCTGCCCGGCTACATCAACGAGTGCTTGCCGCCGTGTCCGCCACTGCAGATGTCGGTCGACGAGAGCGGTGCCTGGGTCGACCCCGCCACCGGTGACGTGTGGGTGTGGGACGGCGACATGGTCGCATGGGTGAACCTCACGGGTGGTGCGACCGTCGCATCCACGGTCGATCTTCCGTGGTACCGCGCCAACTGCCTCCCTCCGTGTCCTCCCGAATCGGAGACCGGCGAACAGGAATCGAGTTGGACCACGATCGATGGATCCATCGTGAGCAGCAGCGCCGCCGAACGTTTGCGCGACGCGAATCGTGAGCCGATCACCATCACGGGTGGAGTTCCGAAGATCGAACCCGTCGACCTCGGCAAGCTGCGCTCGATCGTGGCCGTGCTGGACGACTGCAACGAGGAGGGCTGTCTCACTCCGGGTGTGACTCCGGTCGAGGGTCATCTCTTCACGGATTCCCGCGGCATCGAATGGCGGTTGGGTGGTGACGGTCAGTGGTACAGCGACGATGGAGTGGTCGCCGGATCGGTGAACGACATCCCCGGCTACTCCGACATCTGCAATCCGCCGTCCAGCCCCGAGGACACGCCGTGCCCTCCGGAGTTCGAGGGGTCCTCGTACACCGACTCCAACAGTGACACGTGGACCTGGGTCGGATACAACAGCGACGCGGCTGACAGTGATCACGGTGCGCGATGGTTCCGCGTCGATGCCGACGGCAACAAGCAGTACCGCACCACCGCGGAACTGGAGGACGACGGGCGCTTCGCAGATTGTGCTCCCCCCGTCGAAACGGCCACGGGTGATCTAGCGGTCGGCGTGCGTGCCAAGGGACCGGTGTGCGCCGGAATCTCGATGTACGTGGTGGCGAACGTCGTACCCAGTGACGGAGCGACGGTCGCCTCGGTGACGTTCGAGATGAACGGCACACCATTCGCCGCCACCGCGGCATCGGACACCGCTTTCTTCACGTACGTCACCTCCGACGAACCGGGCACGTTCACCGTGACCGTGTCGGCCACCGATTCGGCCGGTCTCAGCGGGACCACCTCGCTCGACGTCACCTTCTCCGACTGCGCCCTTCCCGCCTCGGCCATCGACGAGCCGGGAGTCACCGGCCTTTCCGTTCGGGTGTGGGCCAAAGGACCGGTGTGTGCCGGTTCGCCGATGGCCATGTTCTTCACCGTGATCCCCAGTGACGGCGCCGCCGTTAACGAGGTGGGCGCCGACGTCGACGGCACGTACTTCGACGTGGTCACGTCGAACGGAAGCACGTGGAGCGGTCGAATCAACTCGACGACGCCGGGCACCTTCACGGTCACCGCAGGAGCGAGCGACACGAACGGTGCGGTGGGTAGTTCGAGCATCGAGGTGACCTTCCAAGAATGCGGTCAGACGTCGACCTCGGTCGCTCGTCCCACCTTCACCTTCGTGCCCAGCATTCCGCCGGTGACGTTCACCCCGATCAACCCGGGCTCGACGACCACCACGGTGGCCAGACCGGTGGTGACGCTGACACCCAGCATCCCTCCCGTCACCCTGCGACCGACCACCACCACGGTGGCTCGCACGACCACGACGACCACGACCGCACCGAGCATCGTGTTCACCGCCTTGGCGCCGTCGACCACTCCGAACAAGGTGTGCGTCGAGAATCTCGACACCACCGGGACCGGAACCTTGTACGTCCAAACCTCGGTGGCCCTGTCCGCCCTGACCGCCAAGTCGGGAGCGAACAATCGCGCGACGGAGAAGAAAGCCATTCTGCGTTGGGCCATCACCGTCGAGAGAGCCGACGTCGGCAAGGTTCTCAACCTGACGGGAACCCGTGCGGTCGGTGGATCGGTCTCCGGCACGGTGACCGTTCCCAAGGGTTGCGGCGACATCTGAGTTCTCGGTGGGGGTGACGCGAACACGTCACCTCCACCGGCTCGTCGTCAATGAGTCGTGTGTTCGCCGATCGGGCGAATATCGAATCGGGGCAAGAGCACTTGTACCAACGGGCCGATTCCCACGGCGAACAGGACCGTTCCCACGCCAATGGATCCTCCGAGGGACACGCCGGCCA
>JBJTBM010000126.1:0-6935 GCA_046091365.1 Acidimicrobiia bacterium
CAGGTCGTGATCGACCGGCTCGTACTTCTGGCCCTGCGAGGCGTAAATGCGCAATTCGCGGAACAGTGAATCCATGCCGAAGGTGCGGGCCTCGTCGGGGATGATCGGCACCACGCGCGAACCGAACTTCTCGTCGCGCGCGAGGTTTCGCAAGAGGCGCGTGAAGGCCATGGTTGTGCTCACGGCCTGTCCGCCTGAGCCACCGTCGAATTCGGCGAAGGCGGCGCCATCGGGGAGTTCGATGGGACGACGCGCGCGAACGACGCGCTTGGGTATCGATCCGCCCAACGCCCGACGACGCTCGATCAGGTACTGGTACTCGATCGATCCCTCGCTCGGACGGAAGTACGGGGGCACGTCGCCCTCGAGTGCCGAGTCGGGAATCTCGTCGTTGAGGTAGAGACGATCGCGGAGCGCACGCAATTGGTCGGCGTTCATCTTCTTGATCTGGTGGGTCGCGTTGCGGCCCTCGATCTCGGGTCCGAGCGTCCACCCCTTCACCGTCTTGCACAGGATCGCCGTGGGTCGACCACTGCCCAGGTTCTGGGCGGCGGCGCGGTAGGCGGCGTACAACTTGCGGTAGTCGTGGCCCCCGCGGGGAAGTGTGCGCAACTCGTCGTCGGAGAGATGGGCGACCATCTGGCGCAGACGCGGGTCGGGGCCGAAGAAGTTCTCGCGGATGAAGTTGCCGTCCTCGACGGTGTAGCGCTGGAACTCACCGTCGACGGTGGAGTTCATCTTGTTCAGCAACACGCCGTCCTTGTCCTGGGCCAACAGGTTGTCCCACTTGGAACCCCAGATCACCTTGATGACGTTCCAGCCCGCGCCTCGGAAGACCGCCTCGAGTTCCTGGATGATTTTGCCGTTGCCGCGCACCGGTCCGTCGAGACGCTGCAGGTTGCAGTTCACGACGAAGACCAGATTGTCGAGTTGTTCGCGCGCGGCCAGCGAGAGCGCGCCGAGCGTCTCGGGTTCGTCGGTCTCGCCGTCGCCGATGTACGCCCAGACGCGACTGTTGCTGGTGTCGTCCAACTGACGATTGAGCAGGTATCGGTTGAAGCGTGCGTGGTAGATCGCGCTGATGGGTCCGAGGCCCATGCTGACCGTGGGGAACTCCCAGAAATCGGGCATCAATCGCGGGTGCGGGTAGCTGGAGAGGCCGCGACCTCGGCGTCCGATCTCGCGTCGGAAACTGTCGAGGTCGTCTTCGCCGAGACGTCCTTCGAGGAACGCGCGGGCGTAGACACCGGGTGCGGCGTGACCCTGGAAGTACACGTGATCGCCGGCAGTGCCGTCGTCCTTGCCGCGGAAGAAGTGGTTGAAACCGATCTCGTACAACGAGGCCGAGCTGGCGAAAGTGGAGAGGTGACCACCGATGCCCTCGGCGTGCTTGTTGGCCCGAACCACCATGGCCGCGGCGTTCCATCGGATGTAGGCGCGGATGCGCCGCTCGATGTGTTCGTCCCCGGGGAACCACGGCTCGTGCTCGCGGGGAATCGTGTTGACGTACGGCGTCGACACGGTGGCCGGGAAGCTGACCTGGGCCTCGCGGGCACGTTCGAGCAGTCGCGAGAGCAGATACCGGGCGCGCACCTTGCCGTGAACGTCGATGACGGCATCGAGAGAGTCGAGCCACTCCTGGGTCTCGCCGGGATCGGTGTCGGGAAGTTGGTGCACGGACCCGTCGAAGAGCATGTCGTCAGTCTCGCACGGTTACCGCGTGGTAGGGGTCGCTCGCCGACAGGGGCGTCTGTGGGAAACTGGGCCGCTCATGAATCCTCACCCCTCCTCGCTCGATCATGTGCTCGCCGTCTACACCGATGGTGCATGCAGCGGTAATCCCGGACCGGGCGGGTGGGCGTGGGCGGTGGCGCCCGACGGCACGCCGAACGCCTCGGGGGGTGAAACCCGCACCACCAACCAGCGCATGGAGTTGCTGGCCGCGATCGAGGCGATCCGAACCAACGGCCCGGTCGCACGCGAACACCTCAAGCGACTGGTCATCGTGAGCGACTCGACGTACGTCGTGAACTGCTTCCGGGAGCGTTGGTGGGTGCGATGGAAGGCCAACGGGTGGCGCAACGCCAAGAAAGAACCGGTGGCCAACGACGACCTGTGGCGGGAGTTGATCGCCATGTACGAGGCGTACCCCGAGTCCGAACGACCCGATTTCCAGTGGGTGAAGGGGCACAGCGGCGACCCGATGAACGATCTGGTCGACCAGTTGGCCGTCGCCCAATGTCAGAAATAGGTTCTGAGCAGGGGTGACGTGACCCGCAACGGGTCGATTCGGTACGGTGCCCCGGATCGGACGACCCGGAGTCCGGGCTTCAGGCCTGCCGTTCGACGGCCGATACCACCGCGTCCGAACCGCGTCACCATGAACCTCTGCCGTCGCCTCCCCCTCCTACTGGTCGCCACCTTGATGGCCGGTGGTGTCGCGGTGGCCGTACCCCAGGGGGCCTCGGCCGCCCCGAGCGATCCGAACGAAGCGGTGGCCATCGTGGTCAACGGGCAAGGCAGTGGCCACGGCCGGGGTCTGTCGCAGTACGGCGCCCTCGGCTGGGCCATCGGTCGCCCCGACGGCATCCCGCGCGATTACGCGTGGATCCTCGATCACTACTACAGCGACACCGTGATGGGCACCGCCCCCGAGGGTCAGCGCATCACGGTTCGGATGTTGAGTTTCGATGCCGCCAACCAGGTCGCCATGATCGCCGCGGCGGGCAACGCACAGTGGTCGCTCAACGGCGTCGTGCAAGCGGGATCGTTCGCCTCCATCGTGGCGCGCAAGGTGAGCGGCTCGGAGGCGCTCGACGTGTGGGGGTTCCCGTACGCGGCGTGTCCGACCGCGAGCGACCCCCTCACCTGGTGGCAGTACCTCGGTCGCGCGAGTGGTCCGCGCAGTACCGCGATTCTCGGCTTCTCGGTCCCCGGTGGCGACGACCCGAACACGCCGGCAGCCAACACGCTCGGTCTCTGCGACACCAACCAAGCGGTGACGCACTACCGAGGGAACTTCTTCGCGTCGTTCAACATCGAAGGTGCCGTGCGACTCGTGAATGACGTTCCCGTCGAGCAGTACCTCCGTGGGGTGGTGCCACGCGAGTCACCGGCGCTGTGGGGAGACTGGGGAGGCGGAGCGGGCATCAACGCCTTGCGAGCACAGGCCGTGGCCGCGCGCTCGTACGCACTCGCGCAGAACCGGTATTCGCCCTATGCCAAGACCTGCGACACTGATTCCTGTCAGGTGTACGGCGGAGCCGCGAGCCGACCCAACGCCGCCACGGCGGCCACCAACAAAGAGCACGCAAACACCGACCGGGCGATTCTGGACACGGCCCGCATGATCCGTGTGCGCAACTCGGCCCCCACCGTTCCAGTCTCCACCGAATTCTCCTCGTCGAACGGTGCACGTACGGCGGGCGTGAACTTCCCTCCGGTCGACGATGCCGGTGACCAGGTGGACTTCAACCCGTTCGTGCGTTGGACCCGGGTGATCGACATGGCGGGCCTCGCCTCACGTGCCGGACTGACGCGTATCACCCGCATCGAGACCGAGATCGATCCCACACTGTCGGCCAGGGGCACCTACGGAAGCACGCCGGCATGGGCCGTGAGGTTGCGCATCTACAACGGTTCGCAGTCGGTGACCAAGACCGCGGCGTGGTTGCGCAGCGCCTACGACCTGCCTTCGGAATCGATCACGGTGAGGCTCGTCAACCGCGACTTCGCCTCGAGCGATGACTTCGTGTTCATCTCGGACTCGGTGGGAGCGTCGGTGGCGACCTCGACCGGGTCCGGTGAACTACCCACCGTCCTGAACTCGGTGTTCGACACGTCGACGTTCAACACCGAGTCGAACCGCTGCACAGTTGGCGCGTGTCCTCCCGCGGTCGCCGACGGAGTGACGGTGGCGCGAAACCTGACCGGCACTCCCGACATTGCGATCGTCGAGTTGGGATACAACGACAACCAATCGAATCTCGGCGGCGAGATCGATCAGGTGATGCAGGCGCTCGTCGCCAAGGGCGTGCGCGTCGTCGGTTGGGTCACGATGGCCGAACGCCGCAAGACCGGCAGCACGGCGACCTACGCCGCGGGCAACCGGGCCATTCGTGCCGCGGCGACACGGTGGCCCCAATTGCGTGTGCTCGACTGGGACGGCGCGAGTTGGGGAGGAGCCAAGGACCGCTGGTATTCCGACGACGTGCACCTCACCACCACCGGACAGGCCGAGTTCGCCTTGTGGTTGCGCGATCGCGCGATCGAGTTGGGCGGCGGTCGACCCGGTTCACCGCAGTGGGTCGTGAAGGTGTCGCCCGGTGTCGACCTACGCATCCCGATCCTCGAGACCGCCGGTGCGCCGCAGTCGGGGGTCACCGGTGTCGGCATGAACTTCACCGTGGTCGACCCCGCGGGTGAGGGCTTTCTCACCGTCTGGCCGTGCGGGGCCGCCAAACCCGATGCATCGAGCCTGAACTTCACGGCGCGGCAGACGATCGCCAACGCGGTCGTGTCCCAGGTGGATTCGACCGGTCTCATCTGCGTGTCATCCAACGTGGCGGCACACGTGATCGTCGACGTGAACTCGTGGCTCACCTCGGGGGCGGGTTTCACACCGATGGCTCCGTACCGATTGCTCGACACCCGACATGGGGTGGGTGCGCCGCAGTCGAAAGTCGGCGCGCTCGACGGCTCGGCACCCCCGTTGACGGTGAGATTCGCCGGTGTGAACGGCATCCCGACGACCGGTGTGAGCGCCATCTCGCTGAATCTCACCGCCACCGGAACGTCGGTAGATCGTTTCGGTGGCTTCGTCACCGTCTATCCGTGTGATGTCGCGTTGCCGAACGTTTCGAGTCTCAACTTCGGTGCCAACGTGAGCGTGCCGAACGCGGTCGTGGTGCCAATGTCGGCCACCGGTGACGTGTGCTTCCACGTTCGCGGGCGGGCCGACCTGATCGCCGACGTGAACGGTTGGTTCGCGGCCGGGGGCAGTTTCACCAAGGTCACGCCACAGCGCATCGCCGACACGCGCAACGGCACGGGGGTGGCCCGCGCCCGTGTCGGCGCGTTGAACGGAGGGGGCACGCCGCTGGAGGTACGGGTGCTGAACGTCGCCGGCGTGCCGGCGGCCGGAGTGGACGCGGTGTCGATCAACGTGACCGCCACCGGAACTCGCGCCAACGCTTTCGGTGGTTACGTGACCGTGTACCAGTGCGGCTCCATCCCGGACGCCTCGACGTTGAACTTCGCCAACGGTCAGACCGTGCCCAACGCGGCCATCGCCCGGGTGTCGGCCAACGGCACGGTGTGCATCATGGTGTACGGGGAGGCCGACGTGATCGTGGACGTGAACGGTTGGTTCGGCTCGGCCCGGGGCTTCTCGGGAATGACTCCGGTGCGTGTCAGCGACACACGTAACGGTCTCGGTTCGGTACCGGGCAAGTAGGGCGGTTCGTCCCGGTTCGAATGGGGTAACCGAAGTGAATGGTGTCTAGCCTGACGACCATGGACATCAACGGAGCAAGCGCAATCGTCACTGGTGGAGCATCGGGAATCGGAGCCGCCACCGCTCGTCTTCTGGCCGCCAAGGGCGCCAAGGTGGTCGTGGCCGACCTGCAGGCCGACAAGGGAGAAGCCGTCGCCAAGGAGATCGGCGGGGCGTTCTGCAAGGTGGATGTCACAAAGACCGAGGACATCATGAATGCGGTCGAAATGGCCAAGAGCATGGGACCGTTGCGGGTGTTGGTGAATTCGGCCGGTATCGGTTGGGCGCAGCGCACGGTAGGGCGCGACGGCTCGTACGACTCGGCGGCCAACCTCGACGCGTACAAGAAGGTCATCGCGATCAACCTGATCGGAACGTTCGACTGCATTCGCCTCGCGGCCACCGCGATGAGCACCACCGAGCCGTTGAACGACGGTGAGCGCGGTGCGATCGTCAACATCGCGTCGGTGGCGGCGTTCGACGGTCAGATCGGTCAGGCCGCGTACTCGTCGTCGAAGGGCGGAGTCGTGGGCATGACCCTGCCGGTGGCGCGCGACCTGGCCGCCGTGGGCATCCGCGTGAACACGGTGGCTCCGGGTCTGATCAACACGCCGATTTACGGTGAGGGCGAAGGCAGTGAGCAGTTCAAGGAGAAGCTGCAGACGGGGGTGTTGTTCCCGAACCGTCTGGGTTACGGCACCGAGTTGGCGTCGATGGTGGTGGAGTGCGTCACCAACAGCTACATGAACGCCGAGACCATCCGCGTGGATGGCGGCATCCGCATGCCACCCAAGTGACACGTTGGTACGGAGTCTCCTTGCTCTGGGGTACTCTCGCCTGATGGACGGAAAATCGAGCTGCAAATGTTGCTCGATCGTCGACGAACTCGGTCGGGCTAGAGCGGTGTTCCCGATGGGCGCCCATTGGACCGTAAACGCCCGGATCAGACATGAACGCCCCGGCCTGGTGGTGCAGAGTCGGTTGCATCGCGAGAGCATGGCCGACCTCGACGCGGCCGAGCGCGAAGACCTCGGTCGGGTGCTGGCTGTCGCCACTCGATACATGGAATCGCTGCCCGGCGTCGAGAAGGTGTACGTGTCTTTGTGGAACGAAGGTTTCCCGAGCCACGTGCACTTCCATCTGATTCCTCGATGTACGTCCGATTTAGGGGCACCTCTCGGACCTGGATTGGCCGACATTCACCCTTCCGAATTCCGAGCCGACACGAGAGACGTGGCGATGCGCGTCTCTCAACTGGCGTCGTTGGAGCGAGTGGAGCGAAGTCGGACGGTGCTCTTGGCGCTGGCAACCTGCCAATCCTGGAGCCGCGTTTCTCTGTACCGATTCGCGAGTCGCTAGCCGCGGGCCGGCGGAGAGTTCGACAACGCCGAGCGGTCCGTGATGTGGTGGCGGGTGGCGGGGTGCACGGGGTTCGCGGTTC
>JBJTBM010000127.1:0-40412 GCA_046091365.1 Acidimicrobiia bacterium
GTCTACACCCCGGCGCAGCAGCGGGTCATCGACCTCCTCGGTCGCTCCGATGAACGCCCACAACTCCCCGAGGGATTGGCCGACGAGTTGCGCGCCGAACTCGAGGACGCGCTCAAGCCATTCATCGCAGTTCTTCCCGACGGTCGCTCGTACGAGACCCGCTTCAATCTGAACAAGCGTGGGCTCTCCGACGTGCTGTCGTGCGAGAAGTATTTCGTCGACGGCATGGGCCCATTCGAATGGAACACCGCCAACGCGCGCGGCACCATCGTGCACAAGGCCGTCGAGGTGTCGGTCAACCTGCGGCACCCCACACCTCCGGCCGACCTCGTCGAGGAAGCGATCGAACGGCTCGCGAACGAGACCACCAAGACCATCAGCGATTTCCTGACGACCCTCGACGAGTTCGGGCGCGCCGAGTTGGTCGGGGTCTGCACCGCCCAGTTCACGCGCTTCACCGAGAACTTCCCTCCGATCAAGCGCACCTGGGTGCCCCAGGTCGAAAGCACCATCGCCCTGTCACTCGCCGGCGGCCGGGTGCGTGTCAGCGGCAAACTCGACATCGCCCTCGGCAGACCCCCCGACAAGGTGATCATCGATCTCAAGACCGGCGGCCGCGACCTCTCGCACACCGACGACCTGCGTCTGTACGCGTTGATCGATCTGCTCTCGATCGGCGCCGCCCCGCGCAAAGTGGCCAGTTACTACCTCGAGGACTCCGTCATCGATCAAGAAGACATAACCGAGGCGGCACTGCGGGCCACCGCCCGACGTCTGCGCGACGGGCTCGTGCGGGCAATCGAACTCAAGATCAACGGAAGCGAACCGGTGTTGCGTCCCGGCGGTAAGTGCCGCTGGTGTCTGCACAACACCGAGTGCCAGGCCGGACTCGAATACCTCGCCGAGGTCGCCGAGCGCGAGGGCTGGTAGTCAGCGCACGTGCGGTGTCATCAACGCCACCGGTAGCCCCAGTCCCACCTCGCGCCGAATCGACGCGATGCGCCGTCCCGGTTGCACCGCGTCGCGGATCGATCCGACCGCATCAGGGCCGAGCCACGCGACCGCGGCGTCGAGATCGTCGACCACCAACACCAAACCCCACAGCAAAGCCTTCGTGGCGGGGTCGATGTCGGGTCGCTGCACCACCTCGAGGATGATGTCGCCGGCGCGATGGAACCCTTGCCTCACTCCCCCACCGGCATCGCGCACACGCTTGTTCGGCAGACCCAGGTGTCGTTCGATCGCCGCGCTCGTTCGCTCGAGGTCGCCGGTCATGATCACGATGTGATCGACGGCGCTCACCGCGACGGCCGACGCCGTGGCTCCTTCGACGCTCGACTCACGCTCGTCGATCCAGTGCGTGCCGATCCCGTCGACATCGCCATCGACGAGCGGTTCGCCGGCGAGTACCCATCTGATCGCCCCGGTTTCGGCCGATGGTTCGAACCGCAAGGTGAGTCCCGCCACCATGATGAGGGCGGTTGATTCGGCGACGACGGGCTCGAATCCGATGCGCCGCCAAGGTTCGACCGAGCACGCCAGCCGCAACTCGGCGACGCGCGTCATTCGTGAGAAGACCTCAGCCGCGGCCCATGTTGGGGCGCTTGCCGTGGTTCGCCTTCGAGCGGCGGAGACGGGCCTTGCGCTTCTTGGTCTTCTTCGACATAGGAGTGCGAGTCTAGCGGGAGCGGAGCGCAATCCGACCGGCGTCACGGCCTGGACCGCGCAGACGTCCCGCGAACCAGCCGGCGACCACCAGCAGGACCGCCATGACCACGACGACGGGGCTCGTCGGACCGGTGACGGCCAGGTTCTCGGCGGTGGGTCGTGCCGTGGGAGGGTCACCGAGATCGGCCCGCGGGGTACCCGCCCGGGCCGACACGACCACGAGTTCGGCCGGGTCGGCCCCGACGCACTCCCCCGATCGGGGGCTCTCGGTCGAAAATGCGACCGACACCGCTCCAACGGGCAACTCGACGCGCGCACGACCGTCGCCGTCGGTCGACAACACGACCGGTTCGGCGACCGACGCGCCTCCCGCCGCGTCGTCGAAGGTGGCGAAGACCACGTGACCCACGAGCGGCTCGCCCGCGAGGTGCACGAACGCCTCGGCCGTCGCACCATCGGACGTGGCCTCGACCTCGTACGTGGTGCACGGTGACGGCTCGGCGTGAGCACCGACCGGTCGCCCGACGAAGGCCAACACGAGGATCGACAGGATCGCGACGAGGACACGGTGTTTCATGGGTGCGGGTGTGCGCTCGAGCGAGGGGATGGTGCGTCACGCGCCGAAGTTCGACCGGATCAGGTCGCTAGCCTGCCCAAGGTCATGGAACGCTTCGGCCTCGTCGGCCTCCCGAACGCGGGCAAGAGCTCTCTCTACAACGCCCTCACCGGAGGTGGTGCGCTCGCGGCGCCCTACGCCTTTGCCACCAAGGACCCCAACATCGGAGTGGCCAAGGTTCCCGACGAGCGACTCGATCGTCTGGCCGTGATGTCGAAGACCCGCAACACCATCCACGCGTCGGTTCAAGTGGTCGACATCGGTGGCCTCGTCGAGGGGGCCAGCAAAGGTGAGGGTCTCGGCAACAAGTTCCTCGCCAACATTCGCGAGGTCGACGCGATCGTGCTCGTCCTGCGGGCCTTCGTCGACGACGACGTGCCCGGACCGAGCGACCCCCTCGACCACCTGCGGGTCGTCGAGATCGAGTTGGCCCTGGCTGACCTCGAAACGGTCGAAAAGAGACTGACCCAGGCCACCCGCCAGGCCAAACTCGACAAGGGTGCGGCCGCCGAACTCGAGGCGTTACAGGCCGCGTACGACTCGCTGAGCGAGGGGCGTCCCCTCTATCGCGCGGGGCTCAAGCCCGAGTGGCGTGAGACCTTGATGCCGTACTTCCTGCTCACCAATCGCTCGGTTCTCGCCGTCGTGAACGTGGGCGAGAAAGAACTCGACACGATCCCCGCTGTCGAGCAACGCGTCCGCGACGAGTTCTCGTCCGCTGGCGACAACGTCGAGGTCATCGGCATGTGCGTGCAACTCGAGGCCGAGGCCTCCACCATCGTCGATCCGGTCGAGCGCGCCGAGATGCTCGAAGGCTTAGGTCTCGGTGAGGGCGCGCTGTTCCGCATGGTTCGAAGCGCGTACCACCTGCTCGGTCTGCGCACCTACTTCACGACCGGCGAGAAGGAGTCACGCGCCTGGACCTTTTACGCCGGCTCGAGTGCTCCCGAGTGTGCCGGTCGTATCCACAGCGACTTCCAACGCGGATTCATCAAAGCCGAAGTGATCCGCTGGGACGAGTTGCTCGACATCGGCTCGTGGAACAAGGCCAAGGAACTCGGAAAGATCCGCATCGAAGGCAAGGACTACCACCCCGTCGACGGCGACGTGATGGAGTTCCGCTTCAACGTCTGAGGACGTCCGGACCGACATGATGGCCGAACCCACCGCGTGGCTGATCGACGAGGGGCGGGTGTTGGCCAGCGCGACCGTCGCCACATCCCGGGCCACTCGTCGGCGCGGCCTGAGGGGGTCGAACGACTGCCCGGGCGCGTTGGTGTTGCCCCGCTGCCGCTGGGTGCACACCATCGGCATGAAGTACGACCTCGACGTCGCCTATCTCGATCGCGAGAACCGCGTCATCAAGACGGTTCGCATGGCGCGTCACCGCCTCGGCGCGCCGGTGATGGGCGCCCGTACGGTGGTCGAGTCGGAGTGCGGTTCCTTCGCCCGTTGGGGCCTGAAGGTGGGCGACACGGTCGAGATTCGCGACAACGCCGGTGACGTGCGATGAGTCGTCTCGTTCTCGTCGCGACGCCCATCGGCAACCTGGCCGACGTCTCTCGGCGCATGATCGACGAGTTGCGATCGGCCGGTCTCGTGTGTTGCGAGGACACGCGGCGCACGGGGATGTTGCTGAAGAACCTCGGCATAGACGCCACTCTCATGCGCGTCGACGACCACACCGAACACGACTCGATCCCCCGGGTGGTCGACGCCCTCGACGAAGGGCGCGACGTGTGCCTCGTCACCGACGCCGGCACGCCGGGCATCAGCGACCCGGGTGAACGTCTCGTGCGGGCGGTGAGCGCCACCGGACACACGGTCACCGCGGTGCCGGGTCCGGCCGCCCTCGTGATGGCCCTCGTCGTGAGTGGACTTCCCACGAGTCGGTTCGTATTCGAGGGATTCCTGCCGCGCGGTGGGCGCGATCGAGCCGCGGTGATCGCCGACATCGCCGGACAAATTCGGACAACCGTGATCTACGAGGCACCCCACCGTGTGCATCGCACACTCGTCGACCTCCACATCGCTCTCGGCGATGATCGTCGCATCGTGGTGGCCCGCGAACTCACCAAACTCCACGAGGAGGTGTGGCGGGGAACCCTCACCGACGCCGTCGCCCGCTGGAGCGACGAGCACGCCAAGGGCGAGTTCGTGATCGTCATCGCGGGCGCCGCACCGACAGCGCCCATGACTGCCGACGACGTCGACCGGTTGATCGTCGCCGAGTTGGCCGGTGGGGCGAGCGTGCGCGATGCCGCGTCGACCGTCGCCCACCTCACCGCGGTGGCCAAGAAGATCGTGTACGAACGCGCCGTCGAACTGTCACGACGGGACTGAGCGTCAGGCCCGCGGGGCGAGCGCGAGTTGGCGACTCTGGGCCACCAGGACACCGGCGGAATCCCACATCTCCCCGTCCTCCTCGAGCAGTCCGTTCTGCACGAAGCGCGTGGTGAAGAAGCACGCCACCGGGCCCCGGGCCGGCACCGCGCGTACGTGCACCGTCAATTCGACGGTCGGAACCCAGGCGGTCGGCAGCGACAGGTTGAACACCGCCGGTGGGAACGCGTCGCTCGCCAACAGCAGGGCCGTCGAATCCACCGGCCGTCCGTCGGCGAATTCGAACCACCCGCGCATCGACGCCCGTCCGGACGGCTCCCCGGTGCGAAATTCGATGTCGGATGCCTGACCACGGGTCGCCAAGCGTCCGTGGAGGTGCGCGAAGTCGTTCACCGACGTGGAGCGCAGGAGCACGCAGTCGTCGTACGGGTCGATGGCAGGCATCGTCGACTGCATCGCCGACGGTCCTCCGGGGTCATGCGACAGATCGCCCGAGGTGGCCAGGACACGCAGAATCTCGCGCTCCGAACCGTCGTCGTCGATGCGGATCAAACTGGCGGTCGAGGTGGCGAATCGCCGACCGGCACGCACGGTTCGCACCTCGATGCGCGCGCGTCCGGCGGGGCACGGCGCCAGATAGTGAGCGGTGACGGTCACGCAGTCGGGGCGCCCGGTGGCCGCGGCCAGCGCCTGTCCGACGATCGCCATGAGATAACCGCCGTTGGCGTTGCCCATGATGTCCCAACCGGGATGCACGCGCGTCGCGAAGTGTCGAACGCCGTCGACGTCATCGAGAGCCTCGACGGCCGTCGCCGAGTCGAATTCGAAACGATCGTGCACGCATCGAACTTAGGAACTCACGGACGAAACGACAAATTCGCGCTCGCCCGGGTGTCACCCTCCCGCGACGACCAATTCACGACGGTCGCGTCCGGTCGGCGTCGGTAGCCTGACGACCGTGGCCGACCCCCGCGCGTTCTACGCGACTACCCCGATTTATTACGTGAACGCCAAGCCACACCTCGGCCACGCCTACACCACGATCATCGGCGACGCGTTGTGCCGCTGGCACCGCTTGCTGGGCGACGACGTCCACTTCCTCACCGGCACCGACGAACACGGCCTCAAGATCCAACAGGCAGCCGACGCGGCCGGGCTCGCCCCGCAGGCGTTCGCCGACTCGATCGCACCACTCTTCGCCGATGCCTGGCGCCGACTCGACATCTCTAACGACGACTTCATTCGCACCACCGAGACCCGTCACCGCGACGGGGTCCAGAAACTCCTCCAGGCCTGTTACGACAACGGCGACATCGAACTCGACACCTACCGCGGCCTCTACTGCGTGGCCTGCGAGGCCTACTTCACCGAGGACGACCTCGTGGAGGGCAACTGCCCCATCCACAAACGGCCCGTCGACCAGGTCGAGGAGGAGAACTACTTCTTCCGTCTGAGTCGGTACGGCGACCGATTGTTGAAGTGGTATTCCGACCACCCCGGCGCGATCGTGCCCGATTACCGCATGAACGAGGTGATCGGTTTCATCAAGCAGGGCCTGCTCGATTTCAGCATCAGTCGCACCAGTTTCTCGTGGGGCATCCCGTTGCCCTGGGACGACCGACACGTCACCTACGTGTGGTTCGACGCGTTGGCGAACTACATCACCGCGGTCGGTTACGGAACCGACGACGCACGATTCGACCGGCAGTGGCCGGTCGACTTCCACATGATCGGCAAGGACATCATCCGGTTCCACTGTGTCTACTGGCCCGCCATGCTCATGTCGGCCGAAATCGAACCACCCCGGGGATGGGCGGTCGGCGGTTGGTTGTTGGTGGGTGGTGAGAAGATGTCGAAGACCACCGGCAACGTGGTGAACCCTCTCGACCTCATCGACGACATCGGAGTCGACGGCTTCCGGTACTACGTGTTGGCCGAGACCCCGTACGGTGCCGACGGCGACTTCACCTACGAGGGCCTGATCGGGCGTTACAACAGCGATCTGGCCAACAATCTCGGAAATCTGCTCAGTCGCGTGGCGACGGTCGTGGGCAAGAAGTGCGACGGGGTCGGGCCCGGTCCCCGACCGGACAGCCCATTGGCCGCCGCCGCCGCCGAGACTCTGGCCGAGACCACCGCGCGTTGGAACGAAGTGCAACCGAGCCGTGCGCTCGAGGCGACGTGGCATCTCATCCGCGCCACCAACGCGTATCTCGAAAACAACGAACCGTGGAAGGCCGAACCGGGACCGTCGGTGGACGGCGTGATGGGCGACGCACTCGAGGCGTTGCGCATCGTCGCGATCCTGGCCTCGCCCGCCGTCCCCGCCACCGCCCAGGCGGTGTGGGAGCGCATCGGGCTACCCGGACTCGTCGCCGATCAGCGACTCCCCGCGGCCGCCGCGTGGGGCGGGTACCCCGGGGGTACCACCGTCGTCAAGGGCGAGCCCCTCTTCCCGCGTCGCCAACTCTGACACCCATGTGGACCGACACCCACTGTCATCTGGACGACGACCGCTACCGCGGTGGCGATGATCCGCGCCGCGAACTCGGAGGCACCGACGGGGTGCTGGCTGCGGCCCGAGCGGCCGGCGTCACCCGCTTCGTCAACGTCGGTTGCGATCGCGAATCGTCGCTCCGGGCCATCGACATCGCGCGGGCGAACCCCGATGTGTGGGCCAGTGTCGGGCTCCATCCGCACGAGGCCGTACACGGATTCGACTCGATCGCCGATCTCCTCGGAGCCGACAAAGTGGTCGCCGTCGGTGAGGCGGGCCTCGACTACCACTACGAGCATTCACCGCGCGACGAACAACGCGAGGCCTTCGCCCGGCAGATCGAGTGCGCCAACAACCTCGGTCTGCCGCTCATCATCCACACGCGCGACGCGTGGGACGACACCCTCGCCGTGCTCCGCGAAGGCGGCGTTCCCGAGCGCACGATCTTCCATTGCTTCACCGGTGGACCCGAAGAGGCGCGCCGTTGTCTCGACGTCGGGGCGTTCCTGAGCTTCTCGGGGATCGTCACGTTCAAGAACGCCACCGACGTGGCCGAGGCCGCGCGCGTCTGTCCGATCGAACGCATCCTCGTGGAGACCGACAGCCCGTACCTCGCGCCGACACCACACCGGGGTCGCGTCAACCAGCCTGCCAACGTCGCCGTGGTGGGCACGTTCCTCGCCGACCTGCGTGGTGTCGATGTCACCGAGTTCGCCGCGACCACGAGCGCGAACGCCCGCATTGCGTTCCCCGCGATGTCTTCATAGCCTGACGTCGTCCAACGGACTCCCACATGATGACGACCACCGAACGACGCCGACTGATCTTCGCCGCCGTCGTCACCATCGTCGCCATCGTCGGATGGACTCTCTCGCGATCGTCGGGTAACGACGACGACGTGATCGCCACGAGCGCACCGACCACGACCGACCCCGGCCCGGCCGAGCCGGCGTTTCTGCCCGAGGCGAACGGGGCCACGCCACCGTCGATCATCACGGTGAACGTTCCCGCACCACCGAGTGGAACGGTTCTGAAGGGCATCGCCTCGTTCATCCGCTGGCCCGAGACCCTCGGCCTACGTCCGTGCGCGACGCCGAACGCCCTCATCGGATCGATCATCACGGTCACGAACCTCGACAACGGTCGCAAGATCACCTGCAACAACGTGTCGATCGAGAAGTTGCCTGGCGACGCGGTCATCATCATCCACACCGACGTGTTCATGGAGATCGCCGATCTGGTCGACGCGCCGATACCCGTGCGAATCGAGTTCTGACCGTGACTCATTCGCGGGCCGAGATCGCGCGACTGCTCGACGAGCACGGGCTGTCGCCGCGTCGGGCGTTCGGTCAGAATTTCGTCGCCGACCCCAACACGGTGCGCCGCATCGCCCGTTTGGCCGCGATCGGACCCCACGACCACGTGGTCGAGATCGGTGCCGGCCTCGGTTCCCTGACGATGGCCCTCGCCGAGACCGGGGCCCGGGTGACCGCGATCGAGATCGACCACGGTGTCGCACCGGTGTTGCGCGAGGTGGTGGCGGCCCTCCCCCGCGTCACCGTCGTCGAGGGTGACGCTCGGACGGTCGACTGGGATGCCATCGTTGCGCCCGCGTCCGCCGCGGTGGTCGTGGCCAATTTGCCCTACAACGTGGCCACTCCACTGGTGGCCGATCTTCTCGACACCGTCCTGCAACTGCGGCGTTTCGTGGTGATGGTGCAGAAAGAGGTGGCGCTACGACTCGCGGCCACGCCCGGAAGTTCCGATTACGGCGCCGTGAGTGTGAAGGTCGCCTACTGGGCCACCGCTCGCGTGCTCGGCGACGTACCGCCCACCGTTTTCGTGCCCCGACCCAAGGTCACGTCGTCGATCATCGAAATCACGCGACGCGACACACCCGCTCTCGGCCCCGAGGTCGCGCCAAGCGACTTGTTCTCGGTGGTGCGCACCGCGTTCGGCCAGCGACGAAAGATGCTCCGTCGTTCGTTGTCGGCGATCACCACAGCCGAGACCTTCGAGGCTGCGGGCGTGGCCCCCGATGCGCGTCCGGAGGACCTCGACGTCGACGAATGGGGCCGTCTCACGCGCTGCATCGTCGGGGCACGATCATGATCTCAACGATCGATGCGGCGGCCAAGTTGACGTTGTCCCTACGGGTCACCGGTGTCCGCGACGATGGCTATCACCTCATCGACGCGATCATGACGACGCTCGACCTTCACGACCGACTCGTGATCGACCCCACCAGTCCCAGGAGCCGCCTCGACCTCGACGGGCCCTTCGCCGCGGGGGTGCCGACCTCGAACGACAACCTGGTGTTGCGGGCGCTGGCCATCACCGGTCGCACCGCAGCGATCACATTGACGAAGAACATCCCCCACGGCGGCGGGCTCGGAGGTGGCTCGGCCGACGCCGCCGCGATTCTGCGGTGGGCCGGATTCACCGACCTCGGGCGCGCGTCGCGCCTCGGTGCCGACATCCCGTTCTGCATGGTGGGCGGTCGGGCGCGCGTGCGGGGCATCGGCGAACTCGTCGAACCCATGAACTCGGACCCGGCGGCGTACACGCTCGTGATCCCGCCGTTCTCGGTCGCCACGGCGACGGTCTACGCGCGATGGGACGCCCTCGGTGGGCCGCGATGCGAGCGTACGGAGCATCCCAACGACCTCGAAGCCGCCGCCATTGACGTCGAACCGCGATTGGCGACGTGGCGCGACCGAATCGCCGAGTCGTGCGGGGTCGGGCCGGTGTTGGCCGGGAGCGGAGCGACCTGGTTCGTGCCCGGACGACACCCGGGCCTGGAGGGTTTGCTCGTCGGCGCGCGGGTGGTCGAAACCACCGGCGCGTGAAGAATCAGCGGAACGGCCCGTGGGCTACTTGCGGCGTTGGTGACGCGTGCGCCGGAGCATCTTCTTGTGCTTCTTCTTGCGCATGCGCTTACGGCGCTTCTTGATCAGCGAACCCATGTGACCTCTCCAATGACAGGATTCGTACGCTAGCGAGCCGGACCCGCCATCGCCAACGGAGCGGAACGACTCACGGGGTTCGGTGGTGTCACATCGGACGAGCGGGCTCGTTCCGGTACCTTTATCGCATCGCCCGACCGGGTTCGGTGGGGCGACGGTCCGGGGTCGTCCAATGGTAGGACAGCTGATTTTGGTTCAGAGAATAGGGGTTCGAGCCCTCTCCCCGGAGCCCGAGCAGCCGAACCACCCACCGGGGTGGATCGGCCCGTCGCGTCGACGCGTGGTGTGCGCGTCGTCGCGTGGTATGACAGTCCGATGCCCGTGTACGCGATCGTGCTCGCCGCCGGTGAGGGAACCCGCATGCGATCGCAGCGACCCAAGCCGCTGCACCTGATCTGCGGTCGCCCGATGGTGATGCACGTGTTGCACGCCCTCGAGTCGGTCGCACCGAGTCGCGCGGTGGTCGTGGTCGGACACGGAGCAGACAAGGTGACCAAACGGGTCGTGAGCGACTCTCCAGCCTGGTTACGCGCGTTGTTCGCCGAACAGACGGTGCAACGGGGCACCGGGGACGCGGTGAAGGTCGGATTGGCCGCCCTCGACTTCGAGATCGGCGATGACGGCGCCGACGAACTCGACGACACTTCGACCGTCGTCGTGCTACCCGGTGACACGCCGCTCCTGCGACGTGAGACGATCGACGAGTTGGTCTCCACGCACGAGTCGCAGGCCAACGCCGCCACGGTGCTGGTCTCGCGGGTCGACGACCCGAGCGGCTACGGACGCATCGTGCGCGGTCGCGATCAGCGGGTGCAACGCATCGTCGAACAACGCGACGCCACCGACGACGAACGTCTCATCGACGAGATCAACACCTCCATCTACGCCTTCCGGCGCGACCTGCTGGCACCAGCCCTTCGCCATCTCTCCCCCGACAACGCCCAGGGCGAGCTCTACCTCACCGACGTGATCGCGGTGTTGGCGGGCATGGGACACCGGGTCGGGGCCATCGAGGCGCCGGCCCCCGAGACTCAGGGTGTCAACGACCGCTGGCAGTTGGCCATGGCCGAGCGCGAACTGCGCGCGCGGACCAACCGCCACTGGCTCCTCAACGGCGTCACGATGATCGACCCCCGTCAGACCTTCGTCGACATCGGCGTCGTGATCGGCCGCGACGTGACCTTGTTCCCGGGCACCATGTTGCAAGGGGGCACCGTGATCGGCGATGGCTGCGAGATCGGGCCCGACACCCGCCTCGTCGACTCCGTCGTCGGCGAGGGGTCACGGGTGGAGAACACCGTCGGGCGCCACACTCGGATCGGCGCCGACTGTCGCGTCGGTCCGTTCGCACATCTCGCGCCGGGCAGCTCGGTGGCTGACGGCGCCAGCACGGGCGCGTTCTATGATTCGGAGACGGGCCCGTCGACGTGACGGTGGGCTTCCGACGATCGAGGGGATGGGCGACGGAGTGAGTCAGGTGGACAAGGTCACGACCAAGCGGATGGCGCTCTACTCGGGGCGCACGCACATGGCGCTGGCCCATGAGGTCGCCGACTATCTCGGCATCGAACTCGGCGAACCGAATCTCGTGGAGTTCGCCAACGGCGAGGTTCGTCCCCGCTTCGCCGAGAGCGTGCGCGGCTCCGACGTCTTCATCATGCAGAGCCACTTCGGCTGCGACGGCCGTTCGATCAACGACTCGATCATGGAACAACTCATCATGATCGACGCGGCCCAACGCGCGTCGGCCAAGCGCATCACCGCGGTCTGCCCCTTCTACGGCTACGCCCGCCAGGACCGCAAGGCCGAAGGTCGCGAGCCGATCACCGCTCGACTCATCGCCGATCTCTTCAAAGCCGCCGGAGCCAAGCGCATGGTCTCCATCGACCTGCACAGCGGTCAGATCCAGGGCTTCTTCGACGGGCCGGTCGATCACCTCACCGCCATGCCCGTGATCGAGCAGTACATCCGCGAGAACGCGAAGAACCCCGTCATCGTCTCGCCGGACGCGGGACGCATCAAGGTGGCCGAGCGCATGCAACAACACCTCGGTGCCGACCTCGGTGCCGATCTGGCGTTCGTGTACAAGCGCCGACCCAAGGGCAGCACGAACGTCGCTCAGGCTCTCGACGTGATCGGTGAGGTCGAGGGGCGTCTGTGCATCCTGACCGACGACATGATCGACACCGGTGGGACGGTCGTCTCGGCCGCCCACTTGTTGCTCGACAAGGGCGCAACGGAGGTGTGGGCGATGGCGACCCACGGCGTGTTGTCGGGTCCGGCCGTCGAACGCCTCACCAATTCGCGCATCGACCGCGTCGTGCTGACGAACACCCTGCCGCTTCCGCCGGCGGCCAAGATCGACAAGATCGAGGTGCTGTCGGTCGGCCGGATCATCGCCGACGCCCTGGCCGCGGTCTTCGACGACACCAGCGTCAGCGAGATCTTCGGCGGCGAAAACCAGGCCTGACCGCCCGTTTCGGGGCCTAGTCCGGGGTAGTGAACGACGGTCGAGCGCCCCTAGGCTTGTCCACCGTTGTCCCGCCCGCCCGGCACGAAAGGCCGCCGTCATGTCCACCACCCTTGTTGCCACCCCCGGTCGCGCCTCCGGTAGCGCCGAAGCTCGTCGCATCCGTCGCGAGGAGAAGATCCCGGCCGTCATCTACGGACAGGGCATGGAGCCCGTGTCGGTCGTCGTCGACCGTCGTGACCTGCGTATCGCTCTCTCGGGTGCCGCGGGCACCAACACCATCCTCGAGATCGAGGTCGAGGGCAACGTCTACCCGGCCGTGATCAAGGACCTGCAGCGCCACCCGGTTCGCCGCACCGTCGCTCACGTCGACTTCCTGCGCATCAACATGAGCGAGGAACTCACGATCGCCGTTCCGGTCCGCCTCGTCGGTGAGGCCAAGGCCGTCCTGGCCGATGGCGGGCTCGTCGACGCCTCGCAGGACACGATCGACATCGTCACCACCCCGGCCAACATGCCGAGCGAGATCGCGATCGACGTGTCAGCGATGCAGCCCGGCGACGTGATTCGCCTCGGTCAGATCTCGTTGCCCGCGGGCACCCGCGCTCTGGGCGAACCCGCGACCGCCATCGTCACCGCTCTCGCCGGCAGCAAGGCCGAAGAGGCTCCCGCCGCGACCCCGGCCGAGGGCGCCGCAGCCGCAGCCCCGGCCGGCGACGCCAAGCCCAAGTCCTGAGTCCACCATGGGCCTGCTCGGCCGGTCGGGCGATGAGACCCGCGCCAAGTCGTCGGCCTTCGATGCGCTCGTCGTCGGACTGGGCAACCCGGGAAAGCAGTACGCACGGACTCGCCACAACGTCGGCGAGGAGACGGTGGTCGAGTTGGCCCGACGTTGCGGTGAAACCCTCAAGGCCGGTCGGGACTCCGCGCTCGTGGCCGAAGTGCGACTCGGTGACAAACGCGCCGTGCTGGCTTTCCCCACCACGTTCATGAACGAGAGCGGTCAGGCGGTGCGCAAACTGGTGAAGCGCTATGGATTCGCCGGCCACGAGGGCTTGATCGTGGTTCAGGACGAACTCGACCTCCCACCCGGGGCCGTGCGCCTGAAGGTGGGCGGAGGTCTCGGAGGTCACAACGGACTGCGTTCGATTTCGAGCCATCTGGGGACCCACGATTACGTGCGGGTGCGTATCGGGGTGGGCAAGCCGCCCAACAAGGAGCAAGGCGCCGACCACGTTCTGCGCAAGGTTCCCGCCGACGAGCGTCGTGTGCTCGACGTGGCCGTCAATCTGGCGGCCGACGCGGTGGAGTCGATTCTCGCGGTCGGCATCGATGCCGCGATGAACGCGTTCAACTCTCTGTGAGTCGACCATGACGGAGGCGACCGGGGCACGACAGTCGGCGGGTGTTCTCGCCTCGCTACCCGCTCGCCTTCGCGACGACGCGGTGCTCACGTCGTTGATCGGAGCCGCCGACGGCACCATCGCGGTGCCCGAGGCGGCCCGCGCCGCGTGCATCGCCGCGCTCGCCGAACTGTCCGGGCGTCGCCCGGTCGTCGTCGCCTGCCCCACGTCGACGTTGGCCGCCCAACTGGCCGACGATCTCACGGCACTCGTACCTCGGGACGAGGTGGTTCTCTTCCCGGCCTGGGAAACGCTGCCGTTCGAACGGGTCAGCCCCTCGGTCGAGACGATGGGACGTCGGCTCGAGGTCCTGTGGAGGTTGCGCGACGAGTCGCGGGTGCCGCGCATCGTCGTGGCCAGCATGCGCGCCTTGTTGCAACAACTCGGACCCGACACCGCGCGCATCGAGCCGGTGATCGTCCGACCGGGCGACACGCTCGATCCCGACGAACTGTTGCGCTCCTTGGTGGCCGGCGGATACCGGCGAGAGGAACTCGTCGAACACCGGGGCGAGGTCGCCAAGCGGGGCGCCATCATCGACGTCTTCCCCTCGACCGCCGTCGAGCCGGTGCGCATCGACTTGTGGGGTGACGTGGTGGACCGTCTCACTACCTTCTCGGTGCACGACCAACGCAGCGACGAGGCGATCGACGAGGCCGTGATCTTCCCGGCGCGCGAGTTGATTCTCGGCGACGAGGTGCGCGAACGGGCCCGGTCGCTCGTGGCCGCCGAACCATGGGGGCGCGAACAGTGGGAACGCCTCGGTGAAGGCCACCTCTTCGACGGCATGGAGAGTTGGTTGCCTTGGCTCACCGGGAAACCGTTGCTCCTGAGCGACGTTCTCCCCCGAGGCTCGAAGATGTTGTTGCTCGAACCGCGTCGCATGCGCGACCGGGCGCACGATCTCCTGGCCGAGGAGGCCGACCTCGCGCGAACGCTCGCGGTCACCTGGGCGAGTGATCCGAATCGCGACTTCCCCCGTCTTTACCAAGAGCCCGACCGCCTTCTGAACGAGACGCGCGGCTCGTGGAACCTCATCCCTGTGGCCGACGGACCCGATGTGGCGATGGTCGAAGCCTCGGGCTGGGGGGCGGTCACAGCGTCCGTCGACGGTCTCACCACGCGGGTCAAACAACTGCTGGCCGACGGTCACCGGGTAGTGGTCGCCGCCGAGACCGAAGCGTCCGCGCGTCGTCTCGCCGACGGCTTTTCCGGCGCCGGATTGCAACTCGACCTGCACCTCGCCGCGACGAGCCCCGATCTCTCCGGTCGTGGCGGCACGATCGTCGTCGCCGCGATAAGTCGTGGCGTCAGCATCCCGTCGGCGCGGTTCGCGATCATCACCGAGGCCGACATCACCGGCCGTCGCACCTCTCACCGACGTCCCCGTTCGCGCAATCGATCGGCAACGACGATCTTCGAGGATCTCAAGCCCGGCAACTACGTCGTGCATCACATCCACGGGGTCGCCAAGTACGAGGGCATGACCAAGATGACCGTGGCGGGAGTCGAGCGCGACTATCTCGTTCTTGCCTACAAGGGCACCGACAAGCTCTACCTGCCGTCCGATCAGATCGACGCGGTGCGCCACTACGTCGGTGGTGAGACTCCCACGCTCCACAAACTGGGTGGCGGCGATTTCGCCCGAGCGAAGTCGAAGGTGCGCAGTGCGGTGCGCGCCATCGCCCAGGAGTTGGTGGTTCTCTACCAGCGGCGAGTCAACGCACGGGGGTACGCCTTCGGTGCGGACACCCCGTGGCAATTCGAGATGGAACAGTCGTTCCCGTTCGTCGAGACGCCGGATCAGAAGAAGGCCATCGAGGACACCAAGGCCGACATGGAGCGACCTTTCCCGATGGACCGTCTCGTGTGCGGTGACGTCGGTTTCGGCAAGACCGAGGTGGCGGTACGCGCCGCTTTCAAGGCGATCCAGGATGGCAAACAAGTCGCGCTTCTCGTGCCGACCACGCTCCTGGCCTCGCAACACGGCAACACGTTCGCCGACCGGTTCGCCGGCTATCCGATTCGCGTCGAGACCTTGTCGCGGTTCCTCACGAACGCCGAGGCCGCCAAGGTGATCGCCGGGCTCGCCTCGGGCGAGATCGACTGCATCATCGGCACCCATCGTCTGCTGTCGAAGGGCATCACGTTCAAGAACCTCGGACTACTGATCATCGACGAGGAGCAACGTTTCGGAGTGCAGCACAAGGAGGCCATGAAGCACTTGAAGACCGACGTCGACGTGCTCACGATCACGGCCACCCCGATCCCGCGCACCCTCGAGATGAGCCTGGTCGGCATCCGAGACCTCAGTCTGCTGCAGACGCCACCGGCCGATCGCCAGCCGATCCTCACGTTCGTCGGACAGTACGACGAGCGCGTCGCAGTGGAGGCGATCCGCCGCGAACTCCTGCGCGAGGGTCAGGTGTTCTGGGTGCACAATCGCGTTCAGTCGATCGAGGAGTGCGCGACGCGCCTGCGCGAACTGGTGCCCGAAGCCCGCATCGCGATCGCGCACGGACAAATGGACGAGGGCACCCTCGAGCAGGTGGTGATGGACTTCTGGGAGGGGTCCTTCGACGTCCTGGTGTGCACGACGATCATCGAGAGCGGTATCGACATGCCGACGGTGAACACGCTCGTCGTCGAGCGGGCCGACCTCCTCGGGCTGGGCCAGATGCACCAGTTGCGCGGTCGCGTCGGTCGCAGTGGTCAACGCGCCTACGCCTACCTGTTCCACCCGCGCGACAAGTCGCTCTCCGAGGAGGCGTACGAACGTCTCCGGACCATCGGCGAGTCGACCGAGTTGGGCAGCGGTTTCAAGATCGCCATGCGCGACCTCGAAATCCGGGGGGCCGGCAATCTTCTGGGCGAGGCCCAGAGTGGACACATCGCCGCGGTCGGCTACGACCTCTACTGCCAGATGGTCACCGAGGCCGTCGGCGAGATGAAGGGCGAGCCGGTGCGCGAGCCGTCCGAAATTCGCCTCGACGTACCGACGACCGCCAACCTCCCCAAGGACTACATCGCCAAGGAGGAATCGCGGCTCGAGGCGTACCGACGCCTCGCGCAGGTGACGACCCCGGCCGAGGTCGACGACATTCGCGACGAGTGGACCGATCGTTACGGACCATTGCCCGCGCCGGCCGCGGCGTTGCTCGACGTGGCGTTGTTGCGCGCCGAGTGTCACCGCCTCGGGTTGAACGATCTGTCGATCTCGACCAGCCAAGCGCGCCTCGGGCCGATCGACCTCAAGACGAGCGAGACGATCCGTCTGCGCCGCCTCGCCAAGGACGCGATCCACAAGGAGGCCGCCCGCCAGTTGGTGCTCTCGATCCCCCGCGATCGGCGTCCGGCCGAGTTCCTGGTCGGGTTCCTGCGCGAATTGGTCGAGCCACCGACCGGATGGACCGACCCCCGACCGGTGACGACAACTAGTTTGTGAGCGTGGTTCGTCTTCGCATCTCCGTCCCCGTGCTCGCCTGCGTCGTCGCTCTGTCCTCGTGCGCGACCTTCTCGAACGACTCCGCCCGGGTGGGCGACCGCGCGTTGTCCGACTCCGAACTCGACGCCCTCATCGTCGGCTACGCATCGTCCGGCGCCGACACCGACGTGACCGGTCCGCAGGATGCGGGGCTGGCGCGCAACCTCCTCACCACCTGGATCACCACCGAGGTCACCCTCGACCTCGTGGCCCGGGAAGGTGGTTCGGTGGGCGACGCCGACCTCGCCGCGGCGGCCGAGAAACTCGACGCGGCGGCTGGCTTCGCCGCCGCCGCCGTGAGCGTGCGCGATTTGTTCATCCGCAACGAGGCCGCACGGACGGTTCTCGGGTCCCTGATGGCTCCGCCCGACGACGAACTCCGATCCCTCTACGAGTCGGGTTCGCCGAACTCCGGAGTGGTGTGCGTGCGAGCGATCCTCACCGACTCCAAGGAAGAGATCGACGCGGCGACCCTGCGGCTGCTCGGTGGAGAGTCGTTCGCCGACGTCGCGACCGAGGTGTCGGTCGATCCCTCCAAAGTCGAGGGCGGAGCACTCACCGGCGACGGAGGCAGCGCGTGCATCGACTACGCGTCGGTGGTCGAAAGTGTCGCGCCGCAGTTCGTCGACGCCCTCGGAGTGACCCGGGTCGACACCTTCTCGGCGGCTTTCGAGATCCCCGACACCGGCTGGGCGATCGTGCTGCCACGCCCCTTCGACGAGGTCGCCGCTGATGTGCGGACCCTGATCGGTGGCCAAGCCGCCGCCACGGCGACCAGCACCGCGTTGGCGTCGGCCGACGTGTGGGTGTCGGCGCGGATCGGACGCTGGAACTCCGACACCGCCGTCGTCGAGAAACTGGGCTGATGCCGACGGGTTCCGACCGGCCCGTCGTCGAGGTCGTCGGCCTCGGTCCGGCCGGGGTCGAGTACGTCACCGCCCACACCCTCGAGCGCATCGCCGCACATCCGCACCGTTGGCTACGTACGTCGAGGCACCCGAGTGCCGTCGTGATGGGCGACTGTCGAACCTTCGACGAGTTCTACGAGTCCGCCACCTCGTTCGACGACGTGTACCGGTCGATCGTCGACGCCCTCGTCGACGCCGCGCGCGAACACGGTTCGGTGCTGTACGCGGTGCCGGGGTCACCCGATGTGCTCGAGCGCACGGTGCGCGAGCTGCGCCGTGACGACCGGGTCGACTGCGTGGTCAACCCGTCGATCGGTTTCCTCGAACTGGCGTGGTCCCGTCTCGGGGTCGATCCCGTCGAGGAGGGGGTCACTCTCGTCGACGGTCATCGCTTCGCCACGGCGGCGGCCGGTGTCGGCGGACCGTTGTTGATCGCGCACTGCCACGCGAACTGGGTGTTGTCCGACGTCAAGTTGGCCGCCGAGGACACCTTCGACGTGACCAACGACGACGTCGAAGCGGTGATCCTCCACCATCTCGGTCTCCCCGACGAGCGTGTCGTGTCGGTGCGCTGGAGCGAACTCGACCGCACGCTGGAAGCCGATCATCTCACGTCGGTCTGGGTTCCGCGACTGGCCGCCCCGGTGGGTCGCGAACTCGTCGCGTTCCACGAACTCGCCCGCACCTTGCGCGAACGGTGTCCGTGGGACCGCGAGCAGACGCATCGCTCACTCGTCACCTATCTGCTCGAGGAGACGCACGAGGTGGTCGACGCGATTCTGGGTCTCGATCCCGGAGATCCGTCGGGCGACGATGCGTTGATCGAGGAACTCGGGGATCTGCTCTACCAGATCGAGTTCCACGCCGCGATCGCCGAGCAGGAGGGGCGCTTCACGATGGCCGACGTCGCCCGGTCGATCAACGACAAGTTGGTGCGCCGTCACCCCCACGTGTTCGCCGAACCGACCGCGACACCCACATCCGACGAACTGGTCGCATCATGGGACGCGATCAAACGGGCCGAGAAGGTGGCTCGCGGGATCCCCGCCGGGCCCTTCGACGGCGTTGCGTCGTCGGCGGGTTCGCTCGGCTACGCGGCCTCCGTCCTGAAACGGGCGGAGAAAGCTGGCATCCCCATTCCGACGCGCCCACTCGCGAACCCGGGCGACCTCGACGACCCCGAGAGCCTCGGGGAGCACCTGTTGACGGTGGTCGCCGAGTGCCGACGCCGGGGGATCGATCCCGAGGTGGCCCTGCGCGAGGTGACGAACGCCCGGCGCGACGAGGCCGAACGACGCCGGCGGCCTTGAGGGAGGCGACTCCCCCGCTCAGTAGTTTGGGGGCATGACCGAGATCATCAGCATCACCGGACGCGAGGTGCTCGACTCGCGTGGCAATCCCACCGTCGAAGTCGAGGTGGAACTGGAGTCCGGTGCGCGCGGGAGGGCAATGGTGCCTTCGGGGGCCAGCACCGGCGAGCACGAAGCCGTCGAGTTGCGCGACGGCGGGCGCCGCTACGGCGGCAAGGGGGTGCTGACGGCGGTCGGCTTCGTCAACGGCGAGATCGAGAGTGCCCTGATCGGCTGCGACGCACTCGAACAACGGATGGTCGACACGGTGCTCAAGGATCTGGACGACACTCCCAACAAGGCCCGTCTCGGCGCGAACGCGATCCTGGGCACCAGTCTCGCGGTGGCCCGTGCGGCCGCCGAGGCACTCGACCTGCCGTTGTGGCGCTATGTCGGCGGCCCCAACGCGCACGTGCTTCCGGTGCCGATGATGAACGTGATCAACGGTGGAGCCCACGCCGACAACACGATCGACCTCCAGGAATTCATGATCATGCCGGTCGGCGCGCCGAGTTTCCGCGAGGCGTTGCGCTGGGGCACCGAGACCTACCATCAACTCAAGAAGATCCTTCACGGCAAGGGCCTCAGCACCGCGGTGGGCGACGAAGGCGGTTTCGCCCCGAACCTGGCCACCAACGAGGACGCGATCCGCATCCTGGTGGAGGCGATCTCGGCCGCCGGGTTCACTCCGGGCACCGACATCGCGATCGCGCTCGACCCCGCCATGAGCGAACTGCACAGGGATGGTCGCTATCACCTCACCGGTGAGGGCAAGGTGCTGAGCAGCGACGATCTGGTCGGCTATTGGGCGCGTCTCGTCGCCGAGTACCCGATCGTCTCGATCGAGGACGGAATGGCCGAGGACGACTGGGACGGTTGGGCGGCGATCACGCGTGAACTCGGCACGAAGGTGCAGTTGGTCGGCGACGACGTGTTCGTCACGAATTCGGCGCGACTCGCGCTCGGCATCGAACGCCGCGTGGGCAACAGCGTGCTCGTGAAGGTCAACCAGATCGGATCGCTCACCGAAACCCTCGAGACCGTCGAGTTGGCGACCCGTCACCGCTACACCAGCGTCATGAGCCACCGCAGCGGTGAGACCGAGGACTCCACCATCGCCGATCTCGCCGTGGCCACCAATTGCGGCCAGATCAAGACCGGCGCCCCGGCGCGCAGCGATCGGGTTGCCAAGTACAACCAACTCCTGCGCATCGAGGAGCAGTTGGGCGAGACCGCCGCTTTCCGCGGACGGGCCGCCCTGGCCCCCTTGGCCTGACCGCACGACGACATGGCGCGTCGCTTCTCCCTCGTCGTCGTCGTGGCAGTCGCGCTCGGCGCCCTGGTGTTCGTCGGTCGTGACGGCGTGGTCTGGGTGCGCGAATCGATGTTCGACCCCGCAACGTCCTCCTCACCGGAGGCCGGCGACGAACTCCACGTGCTCACCGGAACGTCGTACGTCCCCATCTATCCCTATCGGGCGTGGGACAGCCGAAAGAACGGCGGTCTATTGCGCGGCGGCGACACCGAGATCATCGAGATGTACGTCGATTTCCGCGGCGTCACCCAGATTCCCTCGAACGCCGTGGCCGTGTCGTACAACCTCACCGTCACCAATACCGCCGGGTGGGGATACATCGTGCTCTACCCGGCCGACAGCATCCTTCCCGACATCTCGTCGGTGAACTGGACGTCGAGTGGCCAGACCGTCGCCAACGGAGGCATCGTCGCGCTCGGCGACTGGGGCGGATTCGTCGGCGCGGTCGAGGCCTATCTCGGTCCCGATGATCGCGCGGTCTCGACCGACTACATCATCGACATCACCGGCTACTACATCTGACGGGCGACGAGTGGTCCGTCGCCGTGCGTGAGCCGCCGATGGTGACACCAACACCCACCGAAGAGTCGGCAGAATGTGGGGCATGACCCGCGGGAACAAGACGAGCAGTATCCCCCGCGCGTCGAAGCGCAAGCGCGGTCGCCTGACCAAGGCGGTCGCCGACCGCACTCGGGCGACCCCGCGCCGCGAGCGTCTGCTACCCCGACTCGTCGGACGGGGCCTCATGGCGGTCGGGGCGATCGTCGTCGTCATCTCGTTCGGCAACTCTTTCCTCGTGTTGCCGGCGACGTCGTGGCTGGGGCAGCGCGAGGAAATCGACGCCCGCAACGACGAGCTGGACACCATCAAGCGCGCCACGGACGAACTGCAGACTGAGGTCGACCGGTTGAACACCCCCGAGGGAATCGAGGACGCCGCCCGGGACGAGTTGGGGTACGTCATGGCCGGCGAGCGGCGTCAGCAGCTCGTCGGGGTCGCCGAGGCCCCGGTCGAACTGCCCACCGGCTGGCCCTACGACCTCGTGACCCAGATCGTGACGGTTCGGGTGAACGAGGCGGCCGCCGAGGCGAACCCCGCACCGTCGGGCGACGGTGTCACGGTCGTCACCGAACCCCTGCCCTGAAACGTCACCTGTCCCGACCGTGAGCGACCGGCGGCCCAAGGGCTAGTGTCGGACCAACACTGACGTCACAATCGACGACACCTCGGGGGTTCACAATGACTGGTGGCAGCATTCTCGGTAACCGGGTTCTCCGCAAGGAAGACCCCAAGTTCCTCACCTCGGGCGGCAAGTACGTCGACGACCTGAACGACGAGCCAATGTTGCAGGGAGCCCTGCACGTCACGTACGTGCGCTCGTCGGTCGCCCACGGTCGCATCCTGTCGATCGACACCTCCGATGCCGAAGGCCTGCCCGGTGTCGTGGCGATCTACACCGCCGAGTCGCTCGGTCTTCAGCCCGTGCCGGCGGCTTTCAACCCGATGGTGGCGCGCACGCTGCTCGCCAGCGACAAGGTTCGTTACGTCGGCGAGCCGGTGGCCGCGGTCGTCACCGAGACCCGCGAGCAGGGCGTCGACGCCGTCGAGGCCGTCATCGTCGAGTACGACGTGCTCGAGGCCTTCGTCGATGTCGAAGCAGCCATGGTGTCCTCGACGCTCGTGTACGAGGGCGCCGGAAGCAACGTCGTGTTCGACACCACCGTGCTCGGTATCCCCGAGAACACCGGCGACGCGTTCTTCGGCGACTGCGAGGTCGTGATCCAGGGTCGTTTCATGAACCAGCGCGTGGCCCCGTGCCCGCTCGAGGTGCGCGGTGCCGCCGCGGCTTGGGGTGACGACGGTCGACTCAATCAGTGGCTCTCCACCCAGCACGCCCAGGGTGCCGTCGCCCCCTTGGCCGCCGCGAACGGCGTCGACGCCTCGCTGATCCGCGTTCGCACCCCCGACGTGGGTGGTGGGTTCGGCGCCAAGATCGGCGCCTACGGCGAAGAGTTGCTCCTCGGTGTCATCGCCAAGAAGCTCGGTCGCCCGGTGAAGTGGCGCGAGACGCGCAGCGAGAGCATGGTGGCCCTCGGTCACGGTCGCGCCCAGTTGCAGTACGTCAAGATCGGCGGCACCCGCGACGGCAAGGTGACCCACTACCAGTTGCACGCGATTCAGGACTGCGGTGGATTCGCCGACATGGGCACGATCCTGGCGCCCTTCATGACCCGCCCGATGTCGAGCGGTGTGTACGCGATCCCCAACATCGAGTGCCGCACAACCTCCGTGATCACCAACACCACACCGACCGTGGCGTACCGCGGCGCCGGTCGACCCGAGGCCACCGCCGCCATCGAGCGCGCCATGGACCTGTTCGCGCTGGAGTTGGGCATGGACGCCGCCGAGGTGCGCCGCAAGAACCTCATTCCCAAGTTCATGGAGCCGCACACCACGGTGGTTGGACAGACCTACGACGTGGGCGACTACGAGACCGCCCTCGACAAGGCGCTCGCCGCCGCCGACTACCCGGCCCTGCGCGCCGAGCAGGCCAAGCGCCGGGCCAGTGGCGACGTGAAGCAGATCGGCATCGGCGTCAGCGTGTACGTTGAGATCACCGGCGGCGTGGGCAACGGCGAGTCGGCCAAGGTGGAGATCACCGACGACGGTCGCGCCATCGTCTACACCGGTACCTCGCCCCACGGACAGGGTCACGACACCGCGTGGTCGATGCTGGTGCAGGAACAAACTGGCATCCCCATGGACCGGGTCGAACTCGTCTGGGGCGACACCGACCTCGTGCCGGTGGGCACGGGCACGATGGGGTCTCGCTCGCTGCAGCAGGGCGGAAACGCCGTGTTCCAGGTGGCCGGAACCCTCACCGAGAAGGCCAAGGCCGTGGCGGCCCGTCTGCTCGAGGCCAACGAAGCCGACGTCGTACTCGACAAGGGTCGCGGTGTCTTCCACGTCACCGGTACCCCCGCGGTGTCCAAGTCCTGGGCCGACCTGGCCGTGGCCGAGAAGGCCAACGGTGGTCTCAAGCACGACGACGTCATCGGCGTGCCCGGGGCGACTTTCCCGTTCGGCGCTCACGTGGCCGTGGTCGAGGTCGACACGGAGACCGGTCGCGTCAAGCACCTTCGTCAGGTGGCCTGCGATGACGCCGGCAAGGTGTTGAACCCCATGCTCCTCGACGGTCAGATTCACGGTGGAGTGGCTCAGGGTGTCGCCCAGGCGCTGCTCGAAGAGGTTCTCTACGACGCGGACGGCAACCCCACCACGTCGAACCTCGCCGACTACGGCTTCATCTCGGCGGTCGAACTGCCGAGCGTCGAAGTGGTGCACATGGAGACACCGACTCCGGTCAACGCCATCGGTGCCAAGGGCATCGGAGAGTCGGGCACCATCGGCTCCACTCCGGCCATTCAGTCCGCGGTCGTCGACGCGGTGACCCATCTCGGTGTGAAGCACATAGAGATGCCGTGCACCGCCGAGCGGGTCTGGCAAGCCATCAACGCCGCCCGGTGACGCGACGTTCCGCCGCGTCGGGTTTCGGGAGTCAGCGCGAAACTTGTAGCGTGCAATGACGTGACTTCATCCCCCATCGTCGCGCATCAACTCGTCCGCCACTTCGGCTCGGGTGACAACCTCGTCAAGGCCGTCGACGGCGTCGACCTCGAGGTGCGGCCGGGAGAGATCTTCGGTCTGCTCGGACCAAACGGCGCGGGCAAGAGCACCATCGTTCGAATGCTCACCACACTGCTCAAGCCCACCGCGGGCTCGGCCCACGTGGCGGGCTTCGACGTGGTGGGCGAAGCCGACAAGGTACGCCGTTCGATCGGGGTCGCTCTGCAGGACGCCGCGATCGATCCGCTCATGACCGGGCGCGAACTGCTCAACCTCCAAGCGGTCCTCTACGGTCTGTCCAAGAGTGCCGGCCGCGCCCGGGGCGACGAACTACTCGAGCGAGTGGGGCTCACCGCGGCCGCCGAACGTCGCGTGGGAACCTATTCGGGCGGCATGCGTCGCCGACTCGACCTCGCGTTGTCGCTCGTACACCAGCCCTCGGTGCTGTTCCTCGACGAGCCCACCACCGGACTCGACCCCATGAGCCGTCTCACGTTGTGGGAGGAGGTCCGCAAGTTGAACCAGTCCGGCACCACCGTGTTGCTCACGACCCAGTACCTCGAGGAGGCCGACCAACTCGCCGACCGGATCGCGATCGTCGACCACGGCCACATCGTGCGCGCCGGGGTGCCCCGTGACCTCAAGGCCCAGGTGGGGTCGCCCACCCTGTTCGTGAACGTCGACCAGTCGCACGCCGAAGCGGCGCGGTCAACGCTCGCACGATTCGGCGAGTTGCGTCCGTCGGCCGAGGGCACGCTCGGCGTGGGCCTGTCGCGAGGTGCCGAGGACGTGGCCGCGGTCGTTCGCGCGCTCGACGAAGCCGGCATCAAGGTGCGCCACCTCGAACTCAACGAGCCGAGCCTCGACGACGTGTTCGCCGAGGCGACCGGCCATCGCCTCGAGGGCGCCCAGTGAGCGTCGTCGCCACGATCAACCACAGCGCCCAACTCACCAAGCGCAGCGTGCGCGGTCGTCTCCGTCAGCCGGCGGCGTTGGCTCCGGCCTTCATCTTTCCGCTCTTCTTCGCGGCCCTCGGCTCGGCCAGCTTCAATAAACTCGCCCGCGATCCCTACTTCAGCGCCAACATCGCCACGTCGTTCCTGAACTACGCCGTTGCCGGCGCGGTGGTACAAGGCGTCCTCTTCGGCGCCACCTCGGCCGCCGGTGACCTCGCCACCGACATCGAACAGGGCTTCTTCGAGAGACTGTTGGCGTCACCGATCTCCCGGGTGTCGATCGTTCTCGGGCGCCTCGCCGCGAGCATGGTCGTCGGCGTCACGCAGGTGACCGTGTTCCTGACCCTCTTCGTGGTGTTCGGAGCCCGCGTGAAGAGCGGTCCGATCGGCGTGATCGGCTTGATCGTGTCGGGCGCGTTGCTCGGTCTCGCGATGGCCGGGCTGATGGCCGCCATCGCGATCAAGTCGGGGAGTCCCGAGGTGGTGCAGGGTTCGTTCCCGTTGGTTTTCGTGCTGCTCTTCCTGTCGTCGGCGTTCTTCCCGCGTCATTACATGACCGGCTGGTACCGAACCGTGGCCGACTGGAACCCCATGTCGCACGTGGTCGAGGGAATGCAAGGGTTCATGAACCGCGACCTGGCCGCGGAACAGTTCGTCAACGCCTGGCTGATTCCCCTCGTCGTCGCGGTGATCGGAATCGCGTTCGCACTGCGCTCGCTCAACAAACGATTGGCGGCGACATGACCGCCGCGGTTCGCAGCATGAGCACCGGAGCGCGTTCGTTCGACGTCGTCGGTGCGCTCGTGCGTCGCAGCATGTTGCGGGTGCGGCGCATGCCGTCGGCGTTCATCCCGTCGCTGATCATGCCGGTGTTCCAGTTGATCGCCTTCAGCGGTGCCTTCGGTGCCGCGGTTCGCATGCTGAACATCGACCCCATGAACTGGTACATGCCGTTGAACGCCATCCAAGGAGCGAGTTTCGGGGCCCTGGGCGTGAGCTTCGGTCTGTTGAACGACATGGAGACAGGCTTCTTCGATCGAGTGCTGATGGCGCCACTCAAGCGACCCATGATCGTCCTCGGCGCCTACGCCGCGGCGATCGCGCGCAGTTTCGTACCGGTGACCTTCGTGGTGATCGTGAGTTTCGTCGGCGGTCTGCACACCCCCGGCGGGCCGCTCGCGATCCTGATGGCCATCGTGGCGTCGGTACTCGTGGCCCTCAGCGCGAGCGGCTTGGCCCTCGGTCTCACCTTCCGCATGCGCAACCTCGGTGCGGCCACCCTCACCCAATTCGCCATTTTCTTCGGAATCTTCTTGTCGACGTCGCAGGTTCCCCTGGCATCGATGAGCGGATGGCTGCGTGCGTGCGCCCGGGTGAACCCGATGACCAATGTTCTGCGTTTCGCGCGTCAGGGTTTCCTCGGTGACATCACCTGGAGCCAGACGTGGGGCGGGCTCGTGGCGATGGGCGCGATGCTGGTCGTGTCGACCACCTTCGCCCTCACCGGTCTACGCCGATACGACCGCTGATCCCTCATACGAATGTCGCGCCCGAGGGCAGATCCTCGAACAAGGCATCGCTCACCCAGCACGTCGTGAGGTGGAGCGTCGAACGGATACGCACCACCCGCTTGCGCTCGTCGACGCCGCGCCCACACATGCTGAGGGCTGCCTTCACACACGACTCCTCGTCGGGGAGCACCATCGGCATGCGCGCCCGACGAACCCCCGACGGGCCGGCGGTGAAACAGTTGAGGTACGTCTTCTGCCAATCGATTCGCTTGGCGACGTCGATCGGGATGAAATCGGCCAGGCCGATCCCGAGCACGTTTCCCGCCGACACATCGGTGATGCCGAGCAACACGATCGTCGAGATTCGTGGGCGTGGCAGATCGTCGAGTCCGTGCACCCAGTAGCGGCCGGTCACGTTGGGATCCATGGTGGTTCCCGAGATGTCCTTGCCGCCCCGTTCGACGATCAGCACGTCGATGTCGTCGAAGGGCAGCGGTGGCACGAGTTCACGGGCCCGTTCGGTGAGTCGAACCTCGGCGTCACCGCCCACCTCGTCGGCGGTGAGACCGGCGACCTCGACCACCGCTCCCCCGGCGGACTCCACCGAGGCGACTCCCCCGAGCAACCGACCCGTGGCGCGCAGGGTCGCGATGCCAGCGAGCAGACGACGGCGCATCTCGACCGGACCACACGAGTGAATCTGGGCCGCGCCGGGCTGTTTGCCGAAACCGACGACGGCCATCTTCGTGCAACCACTCTCGATGGGGCCCTTGAAACACGTGTGCGGCTTGATCCGGTTCACCGGGAGGATGCGATCGGCCGCGGCCGCGTGCTCGTCGAGGTAGATCGGCATCCCTCCCGCGGTACGCGCCACCTCGACCGTCGACATCGTGGCGCGAATCTCCGCCCCCAGCGACTGTTCCGTCATGCCGAGCGACGCGAGCATCTCGACCTGCCCCTCGGCGGTACCACCACCGTGACTTCCCATCGCCGGAACCACGAAGGGCTCCGCTCCGAGCGCGCGCAGTCCGTCGATCGTGCCCCGCAACAAGTCGACCCGCTGGGTGAGTCCACGGCTGCCGCCGCCGACCGCCACCGTCATGCCCGCGGAAACGGCGCCGGCGAGCCGATCGATCACCGCTTGCCGGGCCGCTGCGACGACGTCGTCGACCGGAGCAGGGTCGGGGATCGCCAAACGCACCTCGCGCAACGTCGGCACCTCGAGTCGGGGATCGAACGGGAGGTGCACGCCCGCGAGCAATTGACGCCAACCCACCGATTCGTCGCGCTCGCCCACGCCTCCATCGTGGCAGATCGCCTACTCTCCGCCGGTGCGCATCGTCAGCCTCCTGCCGTCGACCACCGAGATCGTCTTCGCGCTCGGACTCGCCGACGACCTGCTGGGTGTCACCTTCGAGTGCAATCACCCGCCGTCGGCCCGCGTCGGACGCGAGATCGTCGTCGGGGGCATGGACACCAAACACCTCACCCCGTCGCAGATCGACGACGTGGTGCGCACGCGTCTGGCCGCCGGCGACGAGCTCTACCACCTCGACGAGAATGCTCTGACGCGCTGCGACCCCGACCTCATCCTCAGCCAGGACCTCTGTCGCGTCTGCGCGGTGCCGAGCGGCGACGTCGACGAGGCGGTGGCCCGCTTGAACTGTCGGGCCCGGGTGTTGCAGATCGACCCCCAAACCCTCGACGAGGTGATCGAGTCGGTGCAGACGATCGCCGACGCCACCGGGGTACCCGAGCGCGGACGGGTCGTCGTGTCCGAATTGCGCGCACGCCTGACCCGCATCGTCGAGCGCACGCCGACCGCCGATCGACCCACGGTGTTCGTGCTCGAATGGGTCGACCCACCCTTCGTCGGCGGTCACTGGGTGCCCGACGTCGTGCGCGCGGCCGGGGCCGAGCCCGTCCTGTGCGCCCCCGGCACCAAATCCTTTCCCACCGACTGGGATGCCATCGCAGCCGCCGACCCCGACCACGTCATCATCGCCCCGTGCGGCTACGACCTCGCGGGATCGGCTGAACAGGCGCGAACGGTGCTCGACCGCTTGCCGTCGCGCGCCGCGGTGTGGGCGATCGACGCCGACGCCGTGATGGTGCGACCCGGCCCCCGCCTCGTCGACGGCGCCGAAGCCATCGCCGCGGCCCTGTTCGGGCCGGAAACCGCCGGTCTCACGGCTCTTCCGAATCAGGTCATCGAGCGTCTACGGTAGGGACGGTCCGGTGAGCGGGGCCCGCCCCCCATCAGGCAGAATGGACGAGCCGCCGAAACGACGGCCATCAAGGGGGTACACCGTGGAGATCCGCGTCACTGTCAACGGCAAGCAACACGTGAGCGACGTCGAGCCGCGCACCTTGCTCGTGCACTACATCCGCGAGGTTCTCGGGCTCACCGGTACCAACGTCGGCTGTGACACCTCCTCGTGTGGGGCGTGCAGCGTCCACATCGACGGTGAGGCCGTCAAGAGCTGCACCGTGTTGGCCGTCCAGGCCGACGGTTCGAGCGTCACCACCATCGAGGGCATGGCCGCCGCCGACGGCACCTTGCACCCCATGCAGAAAGCCTTCATGGAGAACCACGGTCTGCAGTGTGGGTACTGCACCCCGGGCATGGTGATGGCCGCCACCAGCCTGCTGAAGGAGATCCCCAACCCGACCGAAGAAGAAGTTCGAATCGGCCTCGAGGGCAACCTCTGCCGGTGCACCGGTTACCACAACATCGTCAAGTCCGTGCTCGCCGCGGCCGGCAAGTGAGGTTCTGAGATGATTCCCGCATCCTTCGACTACGTGCGCGCCGGATCGGCCGCCGAGGCCATCTCGCTCGTCGGTGAATACGGCGAGGACGCCAAGTTCATCGCCGGTGGCCACAGCCTGCTGCCCATGATGAAACTCCGCCTCGCCCAACCCGCGGTGCTGATCGACATCGCCCGCGTCCAGGATCTCTCGTACATCCGAGACGCCGGCGATCACATCGCCATCGGTGCTCTCACGCGCCACATGGACGTCGAGAAGTCACCCGTGCTCGCCCAGCACGTTCCGCTCCTGGCTCACGCGGCGTCGCACGTCGGCGACCCGCAGGTGCGCCATCGCGGCACGATCGGCGGAACCATCGCCCACGCCGACCCGGCCTCCGATCTTCCCGCCACCACTCTGGCCCTGGGCGCCACCTACGTCGTGCAGGGACCCAACGGAACGCGCGAGATCGCCGCGGCCGACTTCTACAAGGGCTTCTTCGAGTCCGACCTGTCCCCCGACGAGATGATCACCGAGATCCGCGTCCCCAAGATGAACGGCGCCGGATGGAGCTTCCAGAAATTCAACCGTCGCGCCCAGGACTGGGCCATCGTCGGTGTGGCCGCATGGCGCGGTCAGAACGGCTCCGGCGTGGGTCTCGTCAACATGGGACAGACGCCGGTGTTGGCCACCAGCGTGAGCGCCGCTCTGGCCGGAGGCGCCACGATCGCCGACGCGGCGGCTCTCGCCGTGGCCGAAGCGGCACCGTCGAAGGACAACAACGCCAGCGTCGAGTACCGCACGCATCTCGCCAAGGTGCTCGTGCGTCGCGCGCTCGAAGAGTCGTCCAAGTAATCCCGGGGGTCGTGGCCGGCCTCTCGCGGTGGTGAAAATGTCGTCGATCATGAGGCTCCGCGCGGCGCTACTCGTCGCCTACGGGGCCGCCTTCGTCTGGTCGTTCGAAGCCAACGGTCTACCAGTCGCACGAATGGCGGTTCTCGCCTGGGTTGGCGGGGCCTTCATCGTCGGCAACGTCGGAAAGCCGTTCGCCAAGCAACGTCAGATGGTTCTCGACCTGGTGTTCTACGCCACGATGTGGTTGTCGTACGACTACAGCCGTGGCATCGCCGACACCTTCGGTTTCCCCTTGCAGGTCGAGGCACCGCGCAACATCGACCGCGCGCTCTTCCTGGGCGCCGATCCCAACGAGTGGATGCAACGGCACTTCCTCGAGTCGTCCGTTCGCTGGTACGACGTGGTCGGTTCACTGGTCTACTTCACGCACTTCTTCGTCCCCGTGGCGACCTCGGTGTATCTCTGGATCAGGTACCGTGATCAGTGGGTGCGCTATGTGCGTCGTTTCGCCACCGTTCTCTTCGCCGGTGTCCTCACCTACGTCGTGCTGCCCACGGCTCCCCCGTGGATGGCCTCGTCGACGAAGTACCCGTACCGCATCATGGAGCCCCTGGCCCGAACGACCGGACGAGGCTGGAACGAGCTCGGACTCGAGACCGTCAACAGTGTCCTGTTGCGGGGCCAACAATGGGCCAACCCCACCGCGGCCCTCCCGTCACTGCACGCCGCGTTCGCCTTGTTCGTGGTGGTCTTCTTCTGGGACCGACTTCCGAACCGATTGTGGCGCGGTGCGTCACTCTCGTTCCCTCTCGCGATGGCCCTGTCACTCGTCTACTTCGGCGAACACTGGGTGATCGACGTGATCGCCGGTTGGCTCTACGTCGGGGCATCGTTCTGGTTCTGGGATCGTTGGGAACGTCGACGTGCGGTGAACGATGTCTTGACACCTTCGTCCACCGACCACGGGGTAGCCTGACGACCCGAAAGGGTGATTTTTGTGTCCGATCAGGGCGACTCCGTGTTCGACCCGTTGAGCCTCGAGGCGATCGCCGACGCCGACCCGTATCCCTACTGGTACGAGGACGCCGACGAACCTCTCGCGAACCCGACGCTCGTGCGCACCGAGACCTGCGATCTCTGCATCGTGGGCGGTGGCTACACCGGTCTGTGGACCGCGATCATCGCCAAAGAGCGCGACCCCTCGCGCGACGTCGTGCTGATCGACGCCCACGAGGTCGGTTCGGCGGCCAGCGGACGAAACGGTGGCTTCATGGAGGCGTCGCTCACCCACGGAGTCGCCAACGGTCAGGCCCGCTTCGGCGACGAAGTTCCGTTGCTCGAGGAACTCGGAATCCAGAATCTCAACGAGATCGAGAGGGCCATCGAGCGGTACAATATCGACTGCGATTACGAGCGCACCGGCGTGATCGACGTGGCTTCAGATGTGCATCCCGTCGGCTACACCGACGAGTTGCGCGAGGACTATCTGCAACTACGCCAACTCGGGCAGAAGGTCACCTGGCTCGACGCCGAACAGATGCGCGCCCAGGTGAACTCCCCCACGTACACCGGTGGATTGTGGCGCCACGACCTGGCCGCCATCGTCGATCCCGCCCGGCTGGTGTGGGGACTGAAAGCCGCGGCCGAATTCCTCGGCGTGCGTATCTACGAGGACACCAAGGCCACGGCCATCGAGAAAGACGGCGTCGGCGTGTTGGTCGAGACCCCTTTGGGTCGCGTGCGGGCCGGGAAGGTGGCCCTGGCCACCAACGCCTTCAAACCACTGCTCAAGAGAATCAGCAACTATGTCATCCCGGTTTACGACTACTGCATGGTCACCGAGCCCCTCACCGACGAGCAGTTGGCGCGCATCGGATGGAAGAACCGTCAGGGGTTGAGCGACATTCCGAATCAGTTCCACTACTACCGGCTCACCGAGGACAACCGCGTGCTGTGGGGTGGCTACGACGCGATTTACTACTTCCGCGGCAAGATGAACTCCGAGCTCGAGAGCCGGCCCGAGAGCTGGGCCCGTCTGAGCACCCACTTCTTCCGCACCTTCCCGCAGTTGTCCGACGTGAAGTTCTCGCACATGTGGGGTGGCGCCATCGACACCTGTTCGCGTTACTGCGTCTTTTGGGGAAGGGCGATGAACGGTCGTGTGGGCTATGCCGTCGGCTACACCGGTCTCGGGGTCGCGGCATCACGATTCGGAGCCGAGGTGATGCTCGACCTCATCGACGGCCGTCGCTCACGCGCCACCGAGACCCGATTCGTCAAGGAGAAACCGATCCCCTTCCCTCCGGAGCCGTTCAAGTTCGTCGGTGTTCAGGCCACTCGATGGAGCCTCGATCGCGAGGATCGCACCGGCAAGCGGAACCTGTGGTTGAAGTCGATGGATCGACTCGGCCTCGGCTTCGACACTTGAGCGCCCATCCGCCTCGGATTCGTCAGAGGCGTTCGATGATGGTGACGTTGGCCTGGCCGCCACCCTCGCACATCGTCTGCAGGCCGTAGCGACCGCCGGTGCGCTCGAGTTCGTGCAACAGAGTGGTCATCAGGCGGGCGCCGGTGGCTCCCAGCGGGTGACCGAGGGCGATCGCTCCGCCGTTCACGTTCACCTTGGCGCGGTCGAATCCGGTCTCGCGCATCCAGGCCATCACGACCGGCGCGAAGGCCTCGTTGATTTCGACCAGGTCGATGTCGTCGATGGACATGCCCGTCTTGGCCATGGCGCGTTTGGTGGCCGGGATCGGCGCCGACAGCATCATGATCGGGTCGTCAGCCAGCACGCTCATGTGATGAATACGCGCGCGGGGCTTCAGACCGTGGGTCTTCACCGCCGATTCGTTGGCGATGAGGAGAGCCGCCGAGCCGTCGGAGATCTGGCTGGCGCAGGCCGCGGTGAGACGACCGTCGGGAGTGAGCGTGGGCAACGACCGGATCTTGTCCCAGTTCGGCTCGCGCGGACCCTCGTCGTGCTGCACACCGTTCAAGGGTTCGATCTCGGCCTCGAAACGACCCTCGGCGCGGGCCTTGATGGCACGCAGGTGCGATTCGACGGCGAACTCCTCCATCTCCTCGCGCGACAGGTTCCACTTCGCGACCATCATCTCGGCCCCGACGAACTGGCTCACCTCGCCGGTTCCATATCGCGTGGTCCAGCCCGGCGAACCAGTGAAGGGATCCTCGAAACCGAGGGCCTGACCGGCGGTCATGGCCGACGAGATCGGGATCATGCTCATGTTCTGCACGCCACCGGCCACCACCAGATCCATCGTCCCGCTCATCACGGCCTGCGCGGCGAAGTGAACCGACTGTTGCGCCGAGCCGCACTGACGGTCGATGGTGGTACCGGGCACGTGCTCCGGAAGTCCGGCGGTCAACCAACACGTGCGCGCGATGCAACCGGCCTGCGGGCCCACGGAGTCCACGTTGCCGAACACCACGTCATCGACGGCGTTGGGGTCGACACCGGTGCGATCCATGAGCGCCTTGATGCTGTGCGCGCCGAGGTCGGCCGGGTGGACGGTGGACAGACCGCCACCGCGGCGACCGACCGGAGTGCGGACGGCATCGACGATGTACGCGGTGGGAAGGTTGGAAGCCATGTGAGAACCCTATCCGTGAGTGATTTTCAGACCGAGACGATGACCGAGGAGCCGTTTCCAAACAAGCCTTGGTTGGCGGTGATGCCGGCCTTGGCGCCCTCCACCTGACGACCGTCGGCCTGGCCGCGCAACTGCCAGGTGAGTTCACACACCTGGGCGATGGCCTGGGCGGGAATGGCCTCGCCGAAACACGACAGACCGCCGCTCGGGTTCACGGGCACGCGCCCACCGATGGTGGTGGCACCGGAACGCAGCAATCCCTCGGCCTCTCCCGGCGCGCACAGCCCGAGATGCTCGTACCAGTCGAGTTCGAGCGCCGTCGACAGGTCGTAGACCTCGGCCATGTTCATGTCGGACGGCGACATACCGGCCTCCTCGTAGGCGGCCCAACACAGGGAGTCCTTGAAGCCGCGCGCGGGGGGAGCGACGACCGACGTGGAATCCGTGGCGAAGTCGGGCAACTCCAGGATCGTCTGCGGGTAGGTGGGTGTCACGGTGCTGACCGCGCGAATGCGCGGAACACCCTTCAACGAACCCAACTTCTTCTCGGCGTACTCCCGACTGGTGACGATCATCGCCGCCGCCCCGTCGGATGTGGCGCAGATGTCGAGCAGTCGCAACGGATCACTGACGATGGGACTGTTCAACACGTCCTCGACGGCGTTCTCCTTGCGGAATCGTGCGTAGGGATTGTGGAGGCCGTGCCGCGAGTTCTTCACCTTCACCTGCGCGAAATCCTCCGACGTCGCACCGTGAAGATCCATGCGTCGACGCGCGAACATGGCGAAGTACACCGGGTTGGTGGCGCCAAGAAGGTGGAAGCGCAACCAGTCGGGATCGGTCTTGCGCTCGCCGCCGACCGGGGCGAAGAAGCCCTTGGGTGTGGTGTCGGCGCCGATCACCATCGCCACGTCGCAGAATCCGGCCAGGATCGAGGCTCGTGCGGACTGCAGGCTGTGTGCGCCACTGGCGCACGCCGCGTAGTTCGACGAGATGCTCGCTCCGTTCCATCCCAGTTTCTGCGCGAACGTGGATCCGGCGATGAAACCGGGGTATCCGTTGCGAATCGTGTCGGCTCCGGCGACGTATTCGACGTCCTTCCATTCGATACCGGCGTCTTTCAACGCGGCGCGAGCGGCGACCATGCCGTACTCGGTGAAGTCGCGACCCCACTTGCCCCAGGGGTGCATGCCCACTCCGAGCACCACGAGGTCGCGATCGCTCATGAGCGTCCTCCGATCGATGCGACGGCGGAAGGTCCCGCCGGAGCCCACACGTACACCATGAACTCGGTGTCCACGCCGTCCACCACCTCGCGGTACAGCACGTCGGTCTCGAGTTGCATCGGCATGCCCACTTTCAGATCGGCCGCGAGGATGCCCTTGGGCACCTGGCCGAGCACGATGATTCCTTCTTTCTCGAGTTGCACCGCGGCGAGCGCGTAGGGTTCGAAGGGTTCGGCGGCGCGATACGGGGTCGGAGGCGCGTACTGGTTCTCGGTGTAACTCCAGACCGTACCCACGCGCGACAGCGGTGTGGCGACGAGTTCCTCGCCGTCGCAGCCGGGGTTCGGGCAGGCCCCTGATCGCGGTGGGAACACGTAGGTGCCGCACGCTGTGCAGCGACAACCGATCAGATGTGGTTGGTCATCGAGGGTGAACCATCCGTCGACGGCGGGGACCCGGGCGACTCCCCCGGTGGCGACAACTGACACGACGTCAGATTACTCGCAGCGTCGCGAGGGGGCTCATTCCGGGGCGTCGGTGATGCGCAGCAACTCCGGCACGACGGCTTCGGACACGATGCGGTCGAGGTTCTCCTGCGAGAGGTGTACGCCGTCCTCGCGCAGCGGTCCTTCGGCGGTCTCGTATCGATCGAGGATGGCCGTCCAGCCGAGGCGCGCGATCCCCGGCCAGCGAATCGACCACTCGTCCATGAGGGCGTTCCACGCGTCGACCCGATCGTCAGCGGCGAAGTCGGCACCGCTCAGGGCCCCGGTGCGCACGTACGGGGCGTCGAACATCACGAGTCGCGCGCCGATGTCGTCGAGCGATTCCATCAACCGGGTGATGGCCACCTCATGACGCACCGCGTACTCGGGGTCCCCGATGTGATGCCACATCGGATCGTTCGGATATCTCTGACCCGACTGCTCGGGAACCGAGGCGATGAGCAGCACCAATTGCGGTCGGAAGTCGTCGAACATCGGCTGCCACGTCCGGTCGAACGTCGGGCAGTAGTCCATCGCGAAGTCCATGCCCGACCACCATTCGATACGCTCGACCTCCACGATCGGACAGTTGCGTCCACCGGCCCACACCACATCGAACCGATTGGAGGCCGTGTCGTGGACGGCCTGGGCGATTCCGAACGACGACGAGTCACCCATGACCATCACCCGCGTGCGCTCGTCGGGCGAAATGAGTTCGTCGAACACCGACTCGAACGAGGTGTCACCTCCCCCGACGACGAGGATCGTCGTGTCCGACCTCAGGTCGAGATCCTCGAGTGCCCCCCGCAGTGCATCGGCGGGACCGTAGTCGACGACGACCACCGCTCGACCCGACAACTCCGCGAACATCTCCGCCACGAGGTCGCCGGACGCCGCGATCTCGGCCACCGCCGGGTCGATCGTCGTGGTCGGTGCGGAGGTCGTTTCCGCTCGCGACGCCGCGGCCCGTTCACGCACGACGACCCGCTCGATGGCCCCCAGGCCCACGACGATCACGGAATCGGCCGCTGATGCGTTCACGACTCCCATCACCGTCTCGATCGACGGGCATCCCTTCGCCGGCACGGTGAGCAGGACACAGCCGGGCGCACTGGCGTCGACGATCGCTGCGTCAACGCCCGACGACACCACTTGCCGATAGGTGCGCTTCTGCGAACCCACCACCACCCCCTCCTCGGCGGGCGCGATCGTCGCCGGCACGCCGGTGTCACTCGGGGTCGGGACATCCGAGAAGTCGACCACCGTCTCGGGGGCGTCGAGCCCGGCCAGAACCAACGGACGCGGAGAATCGAGAACGATGATGACCGTCGCGACGATCATCATCGATGCAATCAGTGCCACGACGGCCGTCGCGCCACTCTTCAGCACCCGTCTCGTTCTCACCGGACTCTCGATGATCCGATACGACACGAAACCGACCGAAACACTCGCGACGATCCGCACCACATCCAGCAACCAACCATCGAATCCGAGGCGATCCGGATTCATCAGCACGATCAACGGCCAGTGGACGAGATATATCGAGTAACTGGCCCGTCCGACGGCCACCGCAGGTCGCGCCGACAAGGCACGTGCGACGACACCACCACGGGTGGCCACCAGCACGATCGAGACCGACAACAACGCCACCCCCGCGAGACCACCCCGGTACAACCAGGCGTCGGCGGGTTTCGCCACCACCATGAGCCCGATCAATGCGACGAAGGCCGTACCACCGAGAACTCCCGCACCGCGTCCCGAACCGATGCGCGGATGCGTCGTCGACAGCACCGCCAGCAACGCCCCCACGAGCAACTCGGCCGCCCGCAGGTGCGTTCCGTAGTAGCCGAGGTTGCGCGAGTCGGTGAACATCGATCCCATCGCGCTCGCCAACGTCAACACCGACAGTCCGATCACCAAACCGCGCCGACGTCGTGCGAGCACCACGAACACCAGCGGGAACAACAGATAGAACTGCTCCTCGATTGCGAGACTCCAGAAGTGGATGAGGGGCGACGGAGCCGCGGTGAACATCTCGGCGTAGGTCGCTTGCGCCGTGGCGAAGCGCCAGTTGGCCACGTAGCCGAGTGACGATGCGAGATCCCCGCGCAACCGGGTGCCCTCGTAGACACCGACGAGTGCGAGGACGGCGATGACGGCCAGCACGACGAGTGATGCCGGCGACAACCTCCGCAACCGCCGTCCCCAGAACCGCTTCAGATCGATCCGCCCCGTGTCGGCGTACTCACCGAGGAGCAGTCGGGTGATCAAGAACCCCGAGAGCGTGAAAAAGAGCGACACTCCGAGAAATCCGCCGGACATCCATCCGATGTCGAGGTGGAAGAGCACCACGGCCGCCACGGCGACGGCGCGCATGCCGTCGAGCGCGTCGATCCTCGACGGACCGGTGCCCCCTGCGTCCCCCACGGGGCGAGATTACCGCTGGTCACGAGGGACGGACCGATTGCGGCGTCGATTTCTGACACAGCGTCAGATTTCTCCCGGTACCGGACTACAGTCGACGCGTCATGGATCTGCGCGAGACCGCCGAAGAGTCGGCATTCCGACTCGAAGCCCGCACGTGGCTCGAGGCCAACGTGCCGGCCGAGCCGCTCCCCAGCTTCGACACCGCCGAGGGTTTCGCGCTCCACCGTGAATGGGAGAAGCGGTTGTACGACGGCCGGTGGTCGGCCGTGTCCTGGCCCGAGAAATACGGCGGCCGAGGAGCCGACTACATCAAGTGGCTCATCTTCGAGGAGGAGTACTACCGCGCCGGAGCACCGGGCCGTGTCAACCAGAACGGCATCTTCCTGCTGGGCCCGACCATCATGGAGGTCGGCACCGAGGCGCAGAAGCAGAAGTTCCTTCCCACCATGGCCTCCTCGGAGATCGTGTGGGGGCAGGCCTGGAGCGAACCGAACGCGGGCAGCGATCTCGCGGGCATCAAGAGCAAGGCCGTGCGTGACGGGGACGACTGGATCCTGAACGGACAGAAGATCTGGGCCAGTCGCGCGGTGTGGGCCGACTGGTGCTTCGGAATCTTCCGCACCGATCCCGAGGCCGAGCGTCACCGCGGACTCACCTTCATACTGTGTCCGCTCGACCTGCCCGGTGTCACGGTTCGACCCATCGCCCAACTCGACGGCGACACCGGCTTCGCCGAGATCTTCTTCGACGACGTGCGCGTTTCCGTCGAGAACACGCTCGGTGAGGTGAACAAGGGATGGGGCGTCGCCATGGCGACTGCCGGCTTCGAACGCGGAGTCAGCCTGCGCAGTCCGGCGCGATTCAGCGAAGCCGTCAATCGACTGGTGGCTTTGTGGAAGCGACTCGGCGACAAGTCCGACACCGCTCTCGCCGATGCGGTGACCGACGTGTGGATGCAGGCCGAGGGCTACCGATTGCACACGTACCAGACGGTCACGGGCATGCTCGAGGGCCGACCCATCGGCGCCGAGGCCAGTCTGAACAAGATCTTTTGGAGCGAGATGGACGTGCGCATCCACGAGATCGCACTGCAGATCATCGGCCCCGAGGCCGAGCGCATGGAGGGTCCGCTCGAGCGGTGGGTCGACGGTTTCTTGTTCTCGTTGAGCGGACCCATCTACGCCGGCACCAACGAAATCCAGCGCAACATCATCGCCGACCGCGTGTTGCGACTTCCGAAGGGGATGTGAGCGATGAAGTTCTCGTTCTCCGACGACCAACGCCTGTTTGCCGAGGGTCTGCGCGAACTTCTCGCCAAAGAATGTCCCGCCTCACACGTGCGCGAGGTGTGGGAGAACGGCACCGGCCACTCCCCCGAGTTGTGGTCGCACCTGTCGGGCATGGGCGTGCTGTCCATGTTGGCCCCCGAATCCGCCGGCGGCATGGGAGGTTCGTTCGTCGACGCGATCCTGCTGTTCCAAGAGCTCGGTCGGGCGGCGGTGCCGGGCCCGGTGCTCGAACACATGGCCGTGGCCGTTCCGGCCCTGGCCTCCTCGTCGTTCGGTGAGGCGCTGGTGTCGGGTGAGTCGGTCGCCACCCTCTGGGTCGACGACTCCCCGTACGTCGCCCATGCGGACGTGGCCGACCTCGTCGTGCGCCGCGATCACGTGTTGCGATCCTTCGACGCGTCCGACGCCCACGGCATGGACGGCGGTCGCCGGTTGTTCACGGTTGCCGGTGGTGATCGCACCGACGCGAACGTGACGGTCGCCGGACTCGATCCCTTCGACGCCATGGCCCTGGCGTCGGCCGCGTATCTCATCGGGCTCTCCGAGCGCATGATCGAGATCGCCGCCGACTACGCCCGAGTTCGCGAACAGTTCGGCAAACCGATCGGTTCTTTCCAGGCCGTGAAACACCTCATGTCCGACGCGTTGCTGAAGGTCG